>NZ_NKUI01000077.1 GCF_014845115.1 Methylorubrum zatmanii
CGGGTGGGTCGACCCACCCGCCGACCGTCGTTGAGGCAAGGCCCGTCCCGGGCAGCCTCGGGCGGGATTGAGCGCCCTCATGGACGTCCGAGGGCGGACGATCCGTGAAGGCGATCTGAGCCTGGGCCGTACCGCCCCGGTACCCGCGCATGGGAAAGCGGGATCGCCGGATGGATCCCGCCGACGAGGCGTTAAGTTTTCATGCCGATACTTGAATTCCTGAATCCGGATTCCGTGGTCTCGTCCCTGCGTGTGCGGGACAAGAAACACGGACTCCAGGAGCTCGCCGCTCAGGCTGCCCGTCGTCTCGACGGGCTGTCCGAGCGCGACATCTTCGAGACGCTGCTGCAGCGCGAGCGCCTCGGCTCCACCGGGATCGGCGACGGCGTGGCGATTCCCCACGGCAAGCTCAGCCAGCTCGACCGGCTGTTCGGCCTCGTCGCGCGGCTGGAAAAGCCGGTGGATTTCGACGCCCTCGACGGCCAGCCCGTCGACGTCGCCTTCCTGCTGCTGGCGCCCGAGAGTGCCGGCGCCGACCACCTGAAGGCACTGGCCCAGGTGGCCCGGCTCCTGCGCGAGCCGGGCATGCTGGAACGCATCCGCAGCGCCCGCGACGCCACGGCCCTCTATGCCCTGCTGGTCCACGGGCCGGCGACCCAGGCGGCCTGAGGATGGGCGTCTCCGGCTTGCGCGCCGTTCTCATGGCGGGACTCCTCCTCCTGCCGGGCAGTCTCCGGGCCGAGAGCGAGGCGGCTTGCGCCCGCGACGTGCTGGTGGCCGGGTCGATGCAGCGACAGGCCATCGAGCAACTTGAGAGCGGCGGCGACGACGATGCGAGCCGCTGCCGCGTCTGGCGCCGCCATGTCGAGACCATGCGCCGCATCGCCGGCGTCTACGGGCGCTGCCTGTCCGGCCCCGAACGGACCGAGCGCCTCGGTCAGGTCCAGACCTCGGAAAAGGAATTCGCCGGCTTGGTACGAACCCGCTGCCGGGGATTGTGAAGCCGAGCGTGGCTGTCCGCTCCGGCAGAATCGTGCATGATCGGGTCTCCCGCCCGTGAGCCCGCTCCGGGCCTATCCGGCCCCGGCCAGGGAAGCTGATCGCCTTGCCTGCATTTCCGTTCACCGCCATCGTCGCCCAGGAGGAGATGAAGCGGGCCCTGCTGATCGCGGCGGTTGATCCGTCGGTCGGCGGCGTCCTCGTCTTCGGCGACCGCGGCACCGGCAAATCCACGGCGATCCGCGCCCTGGCCGCCCTGCTGCCGAAGATCCGCGCGGTGGTGGATTGTCCCTATTCCTGTGCCCCTGAGAGCCCGGCGGCCGAATGTCCGCATTGTGCCCGGGGGCGGGGCAAGAGCCATCTGATCCCGGTCCCGGTGGTGGATCTGCCGCTCGGCGCCACCGAGGACCGGGTCGTCGGCGCCCTCGATCTGGAGCGGGCGCTGACCAGGGGTGAGAAGGCGTTCGAGCCGGGCCTGCTCGCACGGGCCAATCGCGGCTTTCTCTACATCGACGAGGTGAACCTCCTGGAGGACCATCTCGTGGACCTTCTACTCGATGTCGCCGCCTCCGGCGTCAACACGGTCGAGCGCGAGGGCCTGTCCCTGCGCCATCCGGCCCGCTTCGTCCTGGTCGGCAGCGGCAACCCGGAGGAGGGGGAGTTGCGCCCGCAGCTCCTCGACCGTTTCGGCCTCGCCTGCGAGGTGACGACGCCGACGGACATCCCCACCCGGATCGAGGTGGTGCGTCGGCGCGACGCCTATGAGCGCGACCGCGACGGGTTCTGCGCGGGGCATGCCAAGGCCGAGAAGGCCCTGCAGAAGACGATCCTGTCCGCTCGCGAGCGCCTGGATGCGGTCACGGTGCCGGATACGGCTCTGGAAGATGCGGCGCGGCTCTGTCTGGCGCTGGGCACGGATGGCTTGCGCGGCGAACTCACCCTGATGCGGACCGCCCGGGCGCTCGCCGCCCTGGACGGGGCGGAGGCCGTGACGACAGCGCATCTCCGGCAGGTCGCGCCGAGCGCCCTGCGTCACCGCCTGCGCCGCAATCCCCTCGACGAATCGGGCTCGACAGCGCGGGTGGCCCGGGCCGTCGAGGAGGTTCTGGGAGCGGGGTGAAAGACCCCTCATACGACATCCAGTCAACCCCTTCGGGATGGCGGATGTCGTCATCGCTCAAGCGCCGCGCGGGCTCCTGATACGGTTCCCGCTTGGATCAAGCGGAAACCATATCAGTCGTCCTGATCGATATCCTTGTCGAGGATCGTCTTCGACTCGACCGTGGTGTCGGCCTTGAGCCGGTAGACGAGCGGGATGCCGGTGGCGATCTCGACGCTCGCGATGGTCTTGGTGGTCATGCCGTCGAGCACCATCACCAGCGCCCGCAGGGAATTGCCGTGGGCGGCCACCAGCACCCGCTCGCCGACCATCACCCGCGGCAGGATCGCCTGGATGTAATAGGGCAGCACCCGTGCCGCCGTGTCCTTCAGGCTCTCGCCGCCGGGCGGGGGCACATCGTAGGAGCGGCGCCACTCGTGGACCTGGGCATCGCCCCAACGCTCCCGGGCGTCGTCCTTGTTGAGGCCGGAGAGATCGCCGTAATCGCGCTCGTTGAGGGCCTCGTTGCGGATCGTCTCCAGGCCGCCCTGGCCCATCTCCTCCAGGATCAGCGCGCAGGTGTTCTGAGCGCGGCGCAGGTTCGAGGTGAAGGCCACGTCGAAACGGGTGCCCTGGCTCTTGAGCCAGCGGCCGGCCTGGCGGGCTTCCTGAACGCCGAGTTCGGTCAGATCCGGATCGCGCCAGCCGGTGAACAGCTTCTTGAGGTTCCACTCGCTCTGGCCGTGCCGAGCGAGGACGAGCAGGCGCTCCATGGGAATCGTCTCTCCGGGGATGGCGGTGCGAGGCCGCCGCTGCAGCGCGCGGTCTCGGGATCGTGGCCGGGCCTCTAGCAGAGGCGCTCCCTCCTCCCAAGCCCGAGCCTGACGTTAAGTCGGAATCGTCATCCGGACGAAGGTCTAACGCGCCAGCCCGAGCACGTCGTCCATGCCGTAGAGGCCCGGCGGCTTGTCGAAGGCCCATTGCGCCGCCTTCAGGGCGCCACGGGCGAAGATCGCCCGGTCTTCGGCATGATGGGACAGGGTGATGCGCTCGGACGGGCCGGCGAAGATCACGCTGTGATCGCCGACGACGGACCCGCCGCGCAGGGTGGCGAAACCGATATCGCCGGGCCGGCGGGCGCCGGTATGCCCGTCGCGGGTCGAGACCCGGGTTTCGGCGAGCGCCACCTGTCGGCCCTCCGCCGCCGCCTCGCCGAGCAGCAGGGCGGTGCCCGAGGGGGCGTCGACCTTCATGCGGTGGTGCATCTCCAGCACCTCGATGTCGAACTCCTCGCCCAGCGTCGCCGCCACTTGGCGGACCAGGCCGGCGAGCAGGTTCACCCCGAGGGACATATTGCCCGAGCGGACGATGCGGGCGTGATAGCTCGCCGCCGTCAGACGCTTCAGGTCGTCCTCGGAAAAGCCGGTCGTGCCGATCACGTGGACGATGCGGGCCTGGGCGGCGAGGTCGGCGAAGGCGAGCGTCGCGGCGGGCGCGGTGAAGTCGAGCACGCCGTCGGCGGCCACGAAGAGCGACAGCGGGTCGTCGGTCACCGGCACACCGAGTTCGCCGATCCCGGCCAGTAGCCCGGCATCCTTCCCCAGGGCGGCCGAGCCGGGCCGCTCGATGGCGCCGTGCAGCGTGCAACCCTTGGCCTCCGCGACCGCGCGGATCAGCATCCGGCCCATGCGCCCCTCGGCGCCGACAACGACGAGCTTCATGATGATCGACTTCACGCTTCGATGGGTGGCGGGCTTCTCGCCGGCCTTTTAGCCCAGTTTGCCGCCGACCGGCATCAAATCCTCTGCGTGGTGAGCAGCGGGCCGAGCACGTCGGTGACGCCGTTCACCGTGATCTGCGTGCCGACGCAGAGCAGCAGGAAGGCGGAGAGCCGCCCGAGAACGCGGGCCCGCACCGGGCCGATCAGCGTCACCACCCGGTCGGAGGAGCCGTAGGTGAGGCGGACCATGCCGGCGATGGCCAGCGCCGCCAGCGAGGCACCGACGAAGAAGGCGGCGAGATCCGCCGGCTCGGATGGGCGGTTGGCGCCGAGCGCGATGGCTACGGCGATGGTGCCGGGCCCCGTGGTGAAGGGCAGGGTGAGGGGGAAGAAGGCGATCTCGGCCAGGTTCTCGCGGCTCTCCGGCGCCGCCTCGGCATGTTTGCGGGCCTCGCGGGTTTCGGGGGCGCTGAGCAGCGTCCAGGCGGAGGCGGCCACGAACAGGCCGCCGGCGATGCGCAGCGCCGCCAGCGACACGCCGAAGAAGTTGAGGATCGGGGCACCGGCCCACAGGGCGGCCAGCATGACGAGGGCGGCGTAGAAGCCGATCCGGCGCGACAGCTCGGCCCGCTCGCCCTGCGAGCGCGTGGCGGTGACCTGGGCGAAGATCAGCGCCGAACCGACCGGGTTCACGATGGAGAAGAGGCCGGACAGGGCGAGCAGGAAGCTCGTCAGCGCGGCTTCGAATCCGACGGAGGCCAGCATGCGGGCTCGGCATTTCGTGACGTCGGGAAGGCCTTACCCCGGCTGTCCGGCCGGTACCAGCACGCGGGCCGGCACGCGGCTTTCCAGCCGGCGCACCTGCCGCACCGTGACCGGCCGGTAGAGCTGCTTCGTGGCGTCGACGACGTGCAGGCCGGCGAACGGCATGGCGAGGCCTGTGCCGAACCGCTCCCAGGCGGCGGCGCTGCGCAGCCAGAACCGGCTGCGGATCGGCGGCATGTAGAGTGTTTCCGCCCAGCCCTCCGGCGAGAACAGCGTCTCGCGCATCAGCCGCGACAGCTGAGAGCGGCTATAGGGCTGGCCATGGCCGAAGGGCGTCGCGTCCCGCCGTGCCCAGACGCCGGTGCGGTTGGGCACGACGAGGATCATCCGCCCGCCCGGCGTCAGCACCCGCCAGACATCGGCGAGCAAGTCGCTCGGGCTCTCCACCGCCTCCAGGGCATGGACGAGGATCACCCGGTCGACGGCCGCTTCCGGCAGGGGCAGCATCGTCAGGTCCGCGAGCGCCGTCACCGAGCGTCCGCTGGAGGGCCAGTTCACCACCCCCTGCGTCGCCGGCATGAAGGCGAGCGTCCGCTCGGCGATGACATGCACGGGGCCGAGATAGGGCGTGACGTAGCCGAGCCCGAGCACCCGCAGGCCGGAGACCGAGCCGAGGAAGCCGTGGATCGCCCGGCCGACGACGCGGTGTGTGACGACCCCGAGGGGACTGGCGTAGAAGGCGCGCAGGTCCGTGACGTCGAGGCGCATCGGATGGGGTGCCGGCACGGCCGGTTGTCCTCCGGGGGGCTGATGCCGCATCAATGGGGATCGCGGGCGCGTCCGGCAAGCGTGGCCGCGCTCGCGCAAGCGGAACCGTCCCCGCGATGCACCGGTTCCTGGCCGGGCTTCCTGTTCCTCGCAGGGTTTCTTGGCCGGCCCTCGCGGCCGGGCTCGGGCCCGCATCCCTCGCGAAAGGCTTCCCGATGGCGAACACGCCTCCCGAGATCCGCACCTTCCTGTGCCGCAGCGACAATATCGGCGTGCTGATCCGCGATCCCGCCAGCGGCGCTTGCGCGGCCATCGACGTGCCGGAGGCGGAAGCGGTGCTCGCCGCCCTCGACGCGGAGGGCTGGCGCCTCACCGAGATCCTCGTGACCCATCGCCACGCCGACCATATCGAGGGCATTCCCGAGGTGGTCGAGCGCACCGGTGCGCGGGTGACGGCGCCGGACAAGGCCCGTGCGGCGGTGCCGGGCGCGGCCCGCTACGTCTCCGAGGGCGATACCGTGACGGTCGGCGGCCTGACCGCTACGGTCTGGGAGACGCCGGGCCATTGCGCCGACCATGTCACCTATCATTTCGCCGATGCCGGCGTGGTCTTTGCCGGCGACACCCTGTTCACCCTCGGCTGCGGCCGGGTGATGGAGGCCGAGCCCGAGACGCTGTGGCGTTCGCTGACCCGCTTCCTCGACCTTCCCGACACGACGGAGGTCTATAGCGGCCACGATTACGTGCTTTCCAACGGCCGCTTCGCCCTGGCCGCCGATCCTGACAACGCTGCCCTGAAGCAGCGCGTGGCCGAAGCCGAGCGGCTCGCCGAGACGGGCGGCTTCCTGATCCCCTCCACCATCGGCGCGGAGAAGGCGACCAATCCGTTCCTGCGGGCGGGCGAGCCGGCCCTCGCCCGTTCCGCCGGAAGCGAGCCGGGGGCCGATCCGGCCGCGGTCTTCACCGCCCTGCGGAGCTGGAAGAACCGATTCTGACGTTTGGACAGGCGGCGACCGTTCCACAACGCGACGCCGCCTGTGCTTTCCCGGATCTTGCCTTCGGGCCGGGGCCATGTGATCGAAACCCACGGTTTGCGCATCGCAACACGACCCGCTCGTCCGCGTCCCCTCGGCGAAAGGCCGGTTCCCTTGCCCACCCTGTTCCGTTTCCTCGCGACGATCGCGATCCTCGCCGGCCTTGTCTTCGCCGGAATGTTCGCGCTCGCCACCTTCGTCGAGCCGACACCGCGTGAGATGAGTGTCACCATCCCCGGTTCGAAGCTCCAGCCGGGCGGTCGATGAGCGCAGGCAATCCGCCCGAGCCGCCCGGAACGGGGCGGCCGGAGGATCCGGCGCAGCCCTTTCTCGACATGCTCGCCGCCGAGCGCGGCGCGGCGGCCAACACCCTGGCCGCCTACCGGCGCGACCTCGACGATTATTGCGGCTACCTCGCGCAGGAGGGCCTCGCTCCCGAGGAGGCGGAGGCCGAGCATGTCCGCGCCTACATCGCCTCCCTGGAGCCGCGGGGGCTGAAGGCCTCCTCGGCGGCGCGACGGCTCTCCTGCATCCGTGGCTTCCACCGCTTCCTCTACGCGGAAGGTCTGTCGGACACCGACCCGACCGCGCCGGTCGCCGCCCCGCGCCGAGCCAAGGGATTGCCGAAGATCCTGTCCGTGGCGGAGGTCGATCGCTTGCTCGCCACCGCCCGCGAACGGGTCGAGGTGTCGCGAGAGAGTCGAACGGAGGCACGGGCCGCCGCGCGGATGCTGTGCCTGCTCGAATTGCTCTACGCCACGGGCCTGCGCGTCTCCGAACTCATCGCCCTGCCGCGCTCGGCCGCGGCCACGCGGGAGCGCTACCTCGTGGTCAAGGGCAAGGGTGGACGCGAGCGGCTTGTGCCACTCACCGACCTCGCCCGCGATGCGATGCGGGCCTATGTTCTGCATCTCCCGGCCGAGGGGGCTTGGCTGTTTCCCGCCGAGAGCGAGAGCGGCCACCTGACCCGTCAGGCCTTCGCCCGGGACCTGAAGCTCGCGGCGGCGGCGGCGGGCCTGAGGCCCGACCGGGTGAGCCCGCACGTGCTGCGCCACGCCTTCGCCAGCCATCTTCTGCAGAACGGCGCGGATCTGCGGATCGTGCAGGAATTGCTGGGGCATGCCGATATCTCGACGACGCAGATCTATACGCATGTCCTCGATGAGCGTCTGAAGGGTATGGTGCGTGACCTGCATCCGTTGAACAACCGAGATGAGGCTCTGGAAATAGACATTCGTCCTGCGAATTCCTGTGAAGGACCGCGCTAGGCGGACCTTTATACGATCGGCGCAACGGAATTTTATCTGTTGTCGCTTCAGGTGCTGTGCATTGCTTTTCACGTCGCTGTTGCCCGCCTTCTGAAGTCGGGCAGGCGCGATGGAGAGGACACGACGCTCGAACCTGCGCGGGCGGATCCAGGAACCGATGCGCCTCGATGTCCCGACGCTCTTCATGATGACGGTGGCCGTCACCTTCACGGTGGGGGTTCTCTTCCTGTTGTCGTGGAGCCAGACCCGGCGGGAGCGGGCCCTCGCCATCTGGGGCGTCGCCCATCTGATCGGAGGCGTCTCCTCGCTGATGCTGGCCCTGCGCGGCCAGATCCCGGATATCCTGTCGATCGGCCTCGCCAACGGGCTGATGATCGGCGCCTACGGCATGATCTGGAGCGGGGTGCGCGCCTTCGAGGGCCTTCGGCCGCGCCTCGGCTGGGCCGCCTGCGGCGGACTGGCATGGCTGGCGGCCTGCCTCGTTCCGACCTTCTACGACTCCATCGTCCTGCGCATCCTCCTCGCCTCGATCCTGGCCGGGGCCTTCTGCGCGTCCGGTGCGCACGCGATCTGGCGGGGCCGCGAGGAGGCGCTCGTCTCGCGCTACCCCGCCATCGTGCTGCTCGCGACCTATGCCGGGCTTTACTGGATGCGCATCCCGCTGACGCTCACCCTGCCGATGCCCACCACCATCGACGCGGACTCGCCCTGGTTCGCCATCCTCTGCTTCAGCGGAACGCTGTTCTCCATCGCCATCGCCTTCGTGTTGATGGCACTGACGAAGGACCGGGCGGAGCGGGAGCAGCGCCTCGCCGCCGAGACCGACCCGCTCACGGGCGTCGCCAACCGCCGCGCCCTGGTGGCCCGCTCCGAGCGCCACCTCGCCGCCGCGCCCGCCGCCTTGCTGCTGTTCGATCTCGACCATTTCAAAACGGTCAACGACCGTTACGGCCACGCCGTCGGCGACGCCGTCCTCGCCGCTTTCTGCCAGATCGCGGCGCCGCTGCTGCCGGCCGGGGCGGTGTTCGGCCGGATGGGCGGTGAGGAATTCGCCTGCCTGCTGCCCCGTCTCGACGAGCGCGCCGCGGCTCTGGCAGCGGAGCGGGTCCGGTCGGCGGTGGTGCTGTTCGCCCATCCCGACTTTCCGGATCTGCGGATGCGGGTCAGCATCGGAGCGGCGGCGGAGAGCCAGATCGGTGGCAGCCTCGATTATCTCCTGCGGCAGGCCGACGAGGCTCTCTACCGCGCCAAGAATGCCGGCCGCGACCGGGTGGTGATCGGCCGGGGACGCGGGCGGGCCGTCGCGCGCTGAGCCCCGCCCATCCGGGACGGCCCGATCCCGTCGCGTGGGAGGCGGATCAGCCGAAGGTCTTCCTCGGATCGAAGGCGTCGCGCACCGCCTCGCCCGCGAAGACCAGCAGGCTCAGCATCGCCGCCACCACGAAGAAGCCGGTCAGGCCGAGCCAGGGCGCGTTGATGTTGTCCTTGCCCTGAGCCAGCAGCTCGCCCAGCGACGGCGAGCCCGGCGGCAGGCCGAAGCCGAGATAGTCGAGCGAGGTCAGCGTGGTGATCGAGCCGTTCAGGATGAACGGCAGGAAGGTCAGCGTCGCCACCATGGCGTTGGGCAGCAGGTGCCGGGTCATGATGCGCACGTTCGACAGCCCGAGCGCCCGTGCCGCGCGGACATACTCGAAATTGCGGGCGCGCAGGAACTCGGCGCGCACCACGCCGACGAGCGCGGTCCAGGCGAACAGGGTCAGGATGCCCAGCAGGGTGAAGAAGCTCGGCACGAGGAAGGCCGACATGATGATGATGAGGTACAGCGTCGGGATCGCGCCCCATATCTCGATGACACGCTGGAAGATCAGGTCGGTCCAGCCGCCGAAATAGCCCTGGACCGCGCCCGCGATCACGCCGATCACCGACGAGATGCCGGCGAGCACGAGGCCGAACAGGACCGAGATGCGGAAGCCGTAGATCACCCGCGCCAGCACGTCCCGAGACGCGTTGTCGGTGCCGAGCCAGTGCCACTCGATGTCGCGGCAGCCGAGGGCGCGGCCGTCAGTCTTCACTCCGGCCCGCTCGGCCACCGGGCGGCATTGCTCGTCGCTCAGCATCCAGGTCGGTGGGGAGGGCGACGGCGTCGGCAGGTCGCTCATGAAGGTGTTGTAGGAATAGGGGATCGGCGGCCAGAGCACCCAGCCGTTCGATTCGATCTCCTGCCGCGTCTCGGGGGCGCGGTAATCGGTCTGGGCGAGGAAGCCGCCGAACTTCTCGTCCGGGTAGTCGACGAGGACGGGAAACAGCCACTCGCCCTTGTACTGCATCAGGATCGGGCGGTCGTTGGCGATGAACTCGGCGAACAGGCTCAACACGAACAGGGCGGCGAAGAGCACGGCCGACCAATAGCCGCGCCGGTTGGCCCGAAAATTCGCCAGCCGGCGCCGGTTGAGGGGCGAGAGGCCGCGGCGGGAGGCGGTCGGCAGAGCCTGCATCTGCGGCGCGTTGCCCGGCGCGGTGACGGGCACCGCGTCGGGTTCGGGGCGCAGGTGCTCGTTCATCGGCTCAAACCCTCCCGCTCAGGGCCGCCGAAGCCGGGCTCAGTCGAGCCGGACCGCCGTGCCCTCGATCTCGCTCGGCCGCAAGCTGCCCTTGCGCTCCAGATGGCGGCGCAGCAGGCGCACGTTGCGACGGTTCGCCTTGAAGGCGGCGTCGAGCAGGTCGCCCGCCAGCGGCACCGAGCCCACCGCGCCGTCGAGGGCGACGTTGGCCATCATGCGCCAGACGAGCCAGCGCGGCGCGCCGAGCCGTTTCGCCTCGTAGACGATGTACGAGGCAATCGCCATGCCCGCGATGTCGCCGAGCACGGGAACGAGGCCGATCACCGCGTCGAGGCCGACGCGGCGGTTGATGCCCGGTAGGACGAAGAGCGTGTCCATCACGTGGGCGAGCTGTTCCAGGCGCTGGAGGCTCGCCTCCGTTCCGGTATCGGTGAAGCGGCGCAGCTGGGCTGCACCTTCGGGCTCGCGATAGGCCATGCCGGGCGTGTGGGCGGAGGGGGTCATGGGCAGGGATGTGGCCCCGCCCTTCCCCCTGCACAAGGAAGCGGAAGACCGGCGCCGCTCACCGCTGATGAAAAACGTCGCCGAGCCGTGCGACCGCCGCATCGAGGGTGGCGTCGGTCTTGGCGAAGCAGAAGCGGACGAGGTTGGTCACGTCGCCCCGTTCATAGAACGCGCTGACGGGGATGGCGGCGACGCCCCGCTCCCGCACGATCCGCTCGCAGAAGGCGGTGTCGTCGAGGCCGAAACCGGCGATGTCGACGGTGAGGAAGTAGGTGCCCGCGCTCGGCATGACCGTGAAGCCGAGCCCCGAGAGCCCCGCCGCCAACCGGTCGCGGGAGCGGCCGAGTTCGGCCCGCATCCCAGTGAAGTAAGCGTCGTCCTTGGACAGCCCGTAGGCCACTGCCTCCTGCAGATTCGGCGGCGTGGTGAAGGTGAGGAACTGGTGCGCCCGCGAGAGGATGCGCATCAGCGGCTCGCATGCCATGACGAAGCCGACCTTCCAGCCGGTGAGGCTGAAGATCTTTCCGGCCGAGCCGATCTTCACCGTGCGTTCGCGCATTCCGGGCAGGCCCAGCAGCGGAACGTGGGGCCGGCCGTCGAAGACCACGTGCTCCCACACCTCGTCGCAGATCGCCACCGCGTCGAAGCGGCGGCAGAAGTGGCTCAGCAGCGCGAGGTCCTCGCGCGCGAACACCGTGGCGCTCGGGTTGAGCGGATTGTTGAGCAGGACGATGCGGGTCCGCTCGGAGAAGACCTCCGCCAGGGCCGTCTCCTCGATGCGGAAATGCGGGGGGCGGAGCGTGACGAAGCGCGGCACGCCGCCGGCCCTGCGCACCAGCGGCAGGTAGGCGTCGTACATCGGCTCGAACAGCACGACCTCGTCGCCGGGGCGCACCAGGGCCATCAGGGCCCCGGCCAGAGCCTCCGTGGCGCCCGAGGTCACCATCACCTCCCGCTCGGGGTCGAGGTCGAGGCCCTGATGATGCCGGTAATGCGCGGCGATGGCCGTGCGCAGGGAGGGCAGCCCCATCATCGGCGGATACTGGTTGCTGACCTGCTCCAGCGCCCGCGCGGCGGCGGCCCGCACATCGTCCGGCCCCTGGCCGTCGGGGAAACCCTGGCCGAGATTGATCGCCCCGTATTGTCGCGCGAGGCGCGACATCGTTTCGAACACGGTTTCCGGCAGTTCGGAGAAGACCGGGTGGGCAGGCTGATTCGCAGGCAGATTCATGGCGTTCGGATTGTGTCGCGGCCCGTGGAGATGTCTTCGCAGAGCGGTCGCTCCGCTCCAAGGGAGTTCGCGCAAGACGGGAACATGTCGAATAACTTGATCGTGCGTGGGATCGGCGGCTCCGAAGACAAGGGGGGCTACGACGATGCTTTGCGAAAGGCTCGCCGCTTCTAGATCGGAGCGTGCGGTGACGCACATGAGTTTGCGCGGAACGCGTCGGAGCCTCGTTTCGACGGCTGACGAATGTTGACGATCATCAGTCGTAAGCGCATGGTTTGTCCACGGTCGGACCGGCCGCCGCACCGAAGAGACTTCGCCCCCTCGTTTCTTCAGTGTGGCAGGCCGGTCCGGTCGTCAGTTGAAAAAGGCCGCCGCTTCAAACGGCGGCCTTTTTCCTGTTCGTCTCCCCGCCGCCGGTCGGCTCGACTGTCTGCCGGCCTGCGGGGCCGGTGAGGTCGCGATGTGTTTTCCGGCCGCCGGAATCCACCTTTGGGGACGATGCTCAGGGAGAGTTCGGCGGATCATGCGGCTGGGAACCTGCCTTCTCCTCGCGATCCTGTCCGGCGTCACCGGGCTCGGCCTGCGGGTCGCGCTGCCGGTCACTCCGGTCGACGCATCGTTTCGCGACGTGATCCGCTCCTATCAGCCGCAGGGCGCGGCCGGCGCCAGCAACATGCCGGAAACCTCGGCGCCGTAGGAACACCGCATTGACCGGCGAGGCTGACGCGGAGTCCCGAAGGGGGCGGCCCTCTTAGGCCGGTAAAGCCTGGCGCTCGGGCAGCGACCTCCGGGATCGGGCGATGCGGCAACAAGGATTCAGCACATCGTGCCGGATCTGATACCCGGTTTGGGGCGCCGAACCGGCCCGCGTCCTGTGTCGATGAGTGTGAAGGATGAACGAGAGTTCGCCGATACGCAGGGAGACGGCCCGGGAATACCCGGTTGCCGATCCCGTTCCAGCTTCGGCTCCGGTCCGGCGGCGCAGCCGTTTCGGCCGCTGGATGCTCGCGCTCCTGATCCTCGGGGGCGTCGGCGCCGTCGCGCACCGGACCTATGACGCCCGCCAGAAGCCCGCCGAGGAAACGGCCCAGGCGCCCGGCCGCGGCGGCCACGGTCGTGGCGGCCGGTCCGCCGAGATGAAACAGGCGGTCGGCGTCGCGCCGGTCGTGACCGGCGACATGCCGGTCGTCCTCCAGGGGCTCGGCACGGTGACGCCGCTGGCGACCGTCTCGGTCCGCTCGCAGATCAACGGCTATCTCACCAAGATCGGCTTCCGCGAAGGCCAGATGGTGAAGGAGGGGGACTTCCTCGCCCAGATCGACCCGCGGCCCTACGAGGCCCTGCTCGCCCAGTACCAGGGCCAGCTCGCCCGCGATCAGGCGCTGCTGCAGAATTCGAAGCTCGACCTCCAGCGCTACCAGACGCTGAACCGGCAGGATTCGATCTCGAAACAGAACGTCGACACCCAGGCCGCCCTGGTGAAGCAGAACGAAGGCACGGTCGCCGCCGACCAAGCACTGGTCGATCAGCAGAAGCTCAACCTGACCTATGCCCGGATCGTCTCGCCGGTCGAGGGCCGGGTCGGCCTGCGGCAAGTCGATCTCGGCAACTACATCACCGCCGGCTCCACCAACATCGTCGTGGTCACGCAGCTCCACCCGATCTCGGTGGTGTTCACCCTGCCGGAGGACGACGTGGCCCGGGTGATGCGGCGCGTGCGCGAGGGCGCCAAGCTCACGGTCCGCGCCTACGACCGCAGCGACCAGCACGAGATCGCCACCGGCACGCTCGACACGGTCGACAACCAAATCGACACGACCACCGGCACGGTGAAGCTGCGGGCGATGTTCGAGAACGGCGACGAGAGCCTGTTCCCGAACCAGTTCGTCAACGCGCGCCTCACCGTCGAGACGATCCGCAACGCGCCGCTGGTGCCGAACGCCGCGATCCTGCGCGGCACGCCGGGCACCTACGTCTATCTGATGGACGGCGACGACAAGGTCACCGTGCGCCCGATCAAGACCGGCGAGACCGATGGCCTGAACACCGTGGTGGTGTCGGGCCTCAACCCCGGCGACCGTGTCGTCACCGACGGCACCGACCGCCTGCGCGACGGCGCGCCGGTGCGGGTGGTCGGGCACGCGCCCGGCCCGCAGGCGGCCGGCCCCGCGGCAGGGGCGCCGGGCGCGACACTGCCGACCACGCCGGCGGCCGGCGCTCCGGCCGAGGCGGCGGCGAACCAGCCCAGCCAGGAGCGCCGGGGACGCCGGCGGCCGGCGCCGTGAGCGGGGGAGGGGCATCATGAACCCGTCCCGCCTCTTCATCCTGCGGCCGGTTGCCACGACCCTGTCGATGCTGGCGATCCTGATCGTCGGCGCGGTATCGTATCTGAACCTGCCGGTCTCGGCCCTGCCCGCCGTCGATTACCCGACGATCCAGGTGCAGACCTTCTATCCCGGCGCCAGCCCGGAGGTGATGACCTCCGCCGTCACCGCGCCGCTGGAACGGCAATTCGGCCAGATGGCCAACCTCAACCAGATGTCCTCGCAGAGTTCGGCGGGGGCGTCCGTCATCACGCTCCAGTTCACCCTCGACATCCCCCTCGACATCGCCGAGCAATCGGTCCAGGCGGCGATCAACGCGGCGGGCAACCTGCTGCCGACCGATCTGCCGGCCCCGCCGATCTACGCCAAGGTCAACCCGGCCGACGCGCCGGTCCTGACGCTGGCGCTCACCTCCACGACGATGCCGCTCACCCAGGTGCGCGACCTCGCGGAGACCCGGCTCGCGCAGAAGATCAGCCAGATCGCGGGCGTCGGCCTCGTCAGCATGGGGGGCGGGCAGCGGCCGGCGGTGCGGGTGCGCTTCAACTCCCTGGCTTTGGCCGCCTACGGCCTCAACATCGACGACCTGCGCACCACCATCGCCAACCTCAACGTCAACACGCCCAAGGGCAATATCGACGGGCCGACCCAGTCCTACGCCATCAACGCCAACGATCAGGTGCGCGACCCGGCGGTCTATGCCGACGCGATCATCGCCTATCGTAACGGAGCCCCGGTGCGTCTCACCGATGTGGCGCAGGTGGTGGACGGGGCCGAGAACACCCGGCTCGGCGCCTGGGCCGACCGCACCCCGGCGGTGATCCTCAACATCCAGCGCCAGCCCGGCGCCAACGTCATCGACACGGTCGACCGGATCAAGAAACTGCTGCCGCAGCTTCAGGCGACGATGCCGGCCTCGGTCGCGGTCGCGACGCTCACCGACCGCACCACGACGATCCGCGCCTCGGTGCACGACGTGCAGTTCGAGCTGATGCTCGCCATCGCCCTCGTGGTGATGGTGATCTTCCTGTTCCTGCGCAGCTTCTCGGCGACGCTGATCCCGAGCCTGTCGGTGCCGCTCTCGCTGATCGGCGCGCTCGCAGCGATGGATGCCTGGGGCTTCTCCCTCGACAACCTGTCGCTGATGGCGCTCACCATCGCCACCGGCTTCGTCGTGGACGACGCCATCGTCGTGATCGAGAACATCGCCCGCCATGTCGAGGAGGGCGACAGCCCGTTCGAGGCGGCGCTGAAGGGGAGTCGGGAGATCGGCTTCACCATCATCTCGCTCACCGTCTCGCTGATCGCGGTGCTGATCCCGCTGCTGTTCATGGGCGACGTGGTCGGCCGCCTGTTCCGGGAATTCGCGATCACCTTGGCTGCCACCATCGTCATCTCGGCGGTGGTGTCGCTGACCCTGGTGCCGATGCTCTGCGCCCGGCTCTTGAAGCCGGTGGTTCACGGCGCCGACACCCCGGCCGCCCGGCGCGAAGGCCCGATCGCCCGGTTCGGCCGGCGGCTCAATGACGGCGTCATCGCCCTGTATGGCCGGGCGCTGCGGGTCGTGCTGGCGCATCAGGGCCTGACCTTGCTCGCCACCCTCGGCACGGTCGCGCTCACCGCCTACCTGTTCGTGGTGATCCCGAAGGGTTTCTTTCCCGTGCAGGACACGGGCGTGATCCAGGGCATCAGCCAAGCGGACCAGAGCGTTTCCTACGAGGCCATGGCCGAGCGTCAGCAGCAATTGGCCGATCTGGTGCTGAAGGATCCCGACGTGGCGAGCCTCTCGTCCTTCATCGGCGTGGACGGGCAGAACGTCACCCTCAATTCCGGGCGCTTCCTCATCAACCTCAAGCCGCGCGAGCAGCGGCAGTCGGATGCCAGCGCGATCATCCGCCGGCTCACCGCCGCGACCAGCGGGGTGCCGGGCGTGCGGCTCTACATGCAGCCGGTGCAGGATCTGACGATCGATACGGCGGTCTCGGCGACGCAGTATCAGGTCATCCTCGAGAACCCGAACCTGTCGGATTTCGAGACCTGGGTGCCGCGCTATGTCGAGGCCCTGCGCCGCTCGCCCCTGCTCGCCGACGTGACCAGCGATTATCAGGGCAATGGGCTCGCCGCCTTCGTCACCATCGACCGGGCCACCGCCGGCCGTTACGGCATCACCCCGGCCACCATCGACAACGTGCTCTACGATGCCTTCGGCCAGCGCATCGTCTCGACGATCTTCACCCAGTCGAACCAGTACCGGGTGATCCTGGAGGCGAACCCGGCGCTGCACACGACCCTCGCCTCCCTCGACAACCTCTATCTGCCGTCATCGACCGCCCCGTCGGGGCAGGTTCCGCTCTCGGCGGTGGCGAAGGTGGAGGAACGCCGCGCGCCGCTGCTGATCGGCCATCTCGGCCAATTCCCGGCCACCACCGTTTCCTTCAATCTCGCCCCGGGCGTGGCGCTGGGGCAGGCCGTGGACGCCCTCGACGCCGCGCGCAAGGACATCAACCTGCCGGCTAGCTTCAACGTGGTGCCGCAGGGCTCGGTCTTCGCCTTCGAATCGGCGCTCTCGAACGAGCTGTTCCTCGTCTGCGCGGCGATCATCACCGTCTATATCGTGCTCGGGGTGCTCTATGAGAGCTTCATCCACCCGATCACCATCCTCTCGACCCTGCCGTCCGCCGGCATCGGCGCCCTGCTCGGGCTGATGTGGTTCGGGCTCTCCCTCGACATCATCGCGATCATCGGCATCGTGCTCCTGATCGGCATCGTGAAGAAGAACGCGATCATGATGATCGACTTCGCGCTCCAGGCCGAGCGCGAGGAGGGCAAGGCCCCGCGGGACGCGATCTACGAGGCCTGTCTGCTGCGCTTCCGCCCGATCCTGATGACGACGCTCGCCGCCCTGTTCGCGGCGGTGCCGATGATCCTCGGCTCGGGCGTCGGCTCGGAGCTGCGCCAGCCGCTCGGCATCGTCATCGCGGGTGGCCTGATCGTCAGCCAGATGCTGACGCTGTTCACGACGCCGGTGATCTATCTCGCCTTCGACCGGCTGGAACGCCGGATCATGCGGCGTCGGGAGGGAGACGGGCTGGCGCCGGGCGGGGCGAGGCCGTGAATCTCTCCGAACCCTTCATCCGCCGGCCGGTCGCGACCACGCTGCTGACCGTCGGCCTGCTGCTGGCCGGCCTGTTCGCCTATGTGCGCCTGCCGGTGGCACCGCTGCCGCAGGTCGATTTCCCGGTCATCCTCGTCCAGGCGCAGATGGCCGGCGCCTCGCCGGAAACCATGGCGACCACGGTCGCCGCCCCGCTGGAGCGGCGGCTCGGGGCCATCGCCGACGTCAACGAGATGACCTCGACGAGTTCCACGGGCACCGTGCGGATCGTTCTCTTGTTCGGCCTCAACCGCGACATCGACGGCGCCGCCCGCGACGTACAGGCGGCGATCAACGCCGCGCGGGCCGACCTGCCGACCTCGCTGCGCACCAACCCGACCTATCGCAAGTTCAACCCGGCGGATTCGCCGATCCTGATCCTCGGGCTCACCTCCGACACGCTGACCCCCGGCCAGCTCTACGATTCCGCCGCGACCATCGTGCAGCAGCGGATGAGCCAGATCGAGGGCGTCGGCAATGTCGATATCGGCGGCTCGTCGCTGCCGGCGGTCCGGGTCGAACTCGATCCGACCGCCCTGTTCCATTACGGCATCGGCCTGGAGGGGATCCGAGCGGGCTTGGCCTCGGCCAACGCCAATTCGCCCAAGGGCGACATCGTGGCGGGGGAGCGCCGCTACCAGCTCTACGCCAACGACCAGGGCCGGCAGGCCTCCGACTACCGCGACATCGTCGTGGCCTACCGCAACGGCGCCGCCGTGCGCCTCGCGGATGTCGGCGAGGTGGTCGATTCGGTCGAGGACAAGCGCAATCTCGGCCTCGTCGACGGCAAGCCGGGCGTGATCCTGTTCATCTACAAGCAGCCAGGCTCGAACGTCGTCGAGACCGTGGCGCGGGTGCGCGCGGCGATTCCGCAGGTGAAGGCGGCTCTGCCAGGCGACATCGACCTCGACATTTCCGGCGACCGCTCCGCGACGATCCGGGCTTCGCTGGCGAGCACCGAGGAGACGCTGCTCGTCGCCATCGGCCTCGTGATCTTCGTCACCTTCATCTTCCTGCGCTCCTGGCGGGCGACGCTGATTCCGGCGGTGGCGGTGCCGATCTCGATCATCGGCACCTTCGCGGCGATGTGGCTGCTCGGCTATTCCCTCGACATCCTCTCGCTGATGGCGCTCATCATCGCCACCGGCTTCGTGGTGGACGACGCCATCGTCGTCCTGGAGAACATCCAGCGGCATATCGAGGCCGGAACGCCGCGGGTCGAGGCGGCGCTGCTCGGCGCCCGCGAGGTCGGCTTCACCGTCGTCTCGATGAGCCTGTCGCTGATCGCGGTGTTCCTGCCGATCCTGCTGATGGGCGGCATCGTCGGACGGCTGTTCCAGGAATTCGCGGTCACGCTGTCGATGGCGATTCTCGTCTCGCTCGTGCTCTCGCTGACGACCACACCGATGATGTGCGCGCTGCTGCTCAAGCCGGAGGCGCAGGCCCATGCGGGCAAGCGGCCCAACCTCCTGATCCGGGGGCTGGAGGCCGGCTTCGACGGATTGCTCGCCGGCTACGAGCGGACCCTGCGGATCGCGCTCCATCACCGCCGCCTGACGGCGCTCAGCGTCTTCATCGCCATCGGGCTCACCGTCTACGGCTACATCATCGTGCCGAAGGGCTTCTTCCCCGATCAGGATACCGGCCAGCTCATGGGCGGCATCCAGGCCGACCAGCGCATCTCGTTCCAATCGATGAAGGACAAGCTGGAGCGGGCCAGCGCCATCGTCCAGGCGGATCCGGCGGTGAGCAGCGTCGTCGGCTTCACCGGCGGGCGCGGCACCAACTCGGCCAACGTCTTCGTCGGCCTCAAACCCCTCGGAACCCGCGATTCCATCGAGACGGTGATGAACCGTCTCCGGCCGAAGCTCGCCCAGGTGGCGGGCGCGCGCCTGTTCCTGTTTCCGCGCCAGGACCTGAAGATGGGCGGGCGGCAGAGCTTCGCCCAGTATCAGTACACCCTCCAGGGCGACACCGCCGACGAGCTCTACGCCGCCTCGCCGAAGCTGCTGCAGGCGCTGCAGAAGCGCACCGACATCTTCGCCGACGTGACCTCCGATCAGCAGGAGGGCGGGCTGGAGAGCCGCCTCGTCATCGATCGCGCGAGCGCCTTCCGCTACGGCATCACCCCCGACCAGATCGACAACACCCTCTACGATGCCTTCGGGCAGCGGCAGGTCTCGACGATCTACAACCCGCTCAACCAGTATCACGTGGTGATGGAGATCGCGCCGCGTTACCTCCAGAACCCGGAGGTGCTGAAGACGATCTACGTCTCGACCACCGGAGGGCGGGCGCGCGGCTCGGCCACCACCAATGCCGTCGCCGGAACGGTGCAGGGCGGCGGGACGACGACCGCCTCGCAGGCCTCGACCTCCGGCACCTCCACCACCGACACGGCGGCGAGCCTCGCCGCCGATTCGGCGCGCAACGCCGCCTCCAACGCCATCGCCGCGAGCAAAGGCGGCGCCTCGTCGAGCGCGCCGGTCTCGAGCGCCAAGGAGACCATGGTCCCGCTCTCGGCCTTCGCCCGCTTCGAGACCGGCAACGCCCCGGTCCAGGTGGCGCATCAGGGCCTGTTCGTGGCGACCACGATCTCGTTCAACCTCGTGCCGGGCAAGAGCCTCAGCGACGCCACCGCCGTGATCGACCAGACCATGGCCGAGCTTCAGCTGCCGCAGACGATCCACGGCGAATTCGCGGGCGCGGCCAAGAGCTATCAGGAATCGGCCTCACGCCAGCCGCTGCTCATCCTCGCCGCCCTGCTCGCGGTCTACGCCGTGCTCGGAATCCTGTACGAGAGCTACGTGCATCCGCTCACGATTCTCTCGACCCTGCCCTCGGCCGGCATCGGCGCCATCGTCGCCCTGCTCACCACAGGCACCGAGTTCACCATCATCGCCCTGATCGCGGTCTTCCTGCTGATCGGCATCGTCAAGAAGAATGCGATCCTGATGATCGACTTCGCCCTCGATGCCGAGCGCAGCCGGGGATTGTCCCCGGGCGAGGCGATCTTCGAGGCCTGCCTCCTGCGCTTCCGGCCGATCATGATGACGACGCTCGCCGCCCTGCTCGGCGCGGCCCCGCTCATCATCGCCGGCGGCGAGGGCGCCGAGCTGCGCCGGCCCCTCGGCACCGCCATCGTCGGTGGGTTGATCGTCAGCCAGATCCTGACCCTCTACACGACTCCGGTCGTCTACCTGTATCTCGACCGTCTCCGGCTCTGGGCGAAGCGTCGCCGGGGCGGACCCGCGACGGTGCCGGCCGAGTGAGGATGGTTGTTTCGTGACACGTGATTCGCGCCATAACCCTCCGCCCGCCGCGGGGGAGGGGGCTCTGCGGATGCAGGGCGGGAGCAGACTCGGCTGTGCAGCCTTCTTTCGCCTCGCCGGCCTCGCCGTCCTCGGCCTGTCCACCTCCGGCTGCCTTGTCGGGCCGGACTACACGCGCCCCTCGGTCGAGACGCCGTTGGGCTTCAAGCAGGGCGGCCTGCGGGAGGACAGCCTCGCCTATGTCCAGGCGCAGAAGGGCTGGCGCCCGGCCGCGCCCAACGACGCGGCCGAGCGCGGCGATTGGTGGCGCGTCTTCAAGGACCCGACCCTCGACCGCCTGATCCGTTCCATCGACGTCGACAACCAGAACCTCCGCGCGCAGATCGCCGTCTACGATCAAGCCCGCGCCCTGGTCGCCCAGGCCCGCGCCGCCCTGTTCCCGACCGTGATCGGCGCGCCGAGCATCACCCGCTCGCGGGCGCTCGGCGCCGAGCGCACCACCGTGTCGCTGCAGGGGCAGGCAAGCTGGGAGCTCGACCTGTTCGGCGGCATCCGCCGCCAGATCGAGAGCGACGTGGCCTCGGCCCAGGCCTCCGCCGCCGACCTCGCCCTGGTGCGCCTCAGCCTCCAGGCGGAACTGGCGACCAACTACCTCCAGCTCCGCTACCAGGATTCGCTGAAGCGGGTGCTGGAGGAGAATGTCGAGGGCTTCAAGCGCAGCCTCGCCATCGCCGAGAACCAGTACAAGGCCGGCGTCGCCGCCCGCTCCGACGTCATCACCGCGCAGACGCAGCTCCAGACCACCCAGGCCTCGCTGATCGCCGTCGATCTGCAACGGGCGACCTTCGAGCATGCCGTGGCGATCCTGACCGGGCGCCCGCCCTCGGAGGTGAGCCTCGCCTTCGCGCCCCTGCCGGTGCGTCCGCCCTCCGTCCCCGTCGGCATCCCCTCCGATCTCCTGGAGCGACGGCCCGATATCGCCCAGGCCGAGCGGCTGGTGCAGGCGCAGAGCGAGCAGATCGGTGTGGCGATCTCCGCCTTCTACCCCACCGTGACGCTCTCGGCCTCGGGCGGCTTCTCGGGCGCCACCAGCAACGGGGTGTTCTCCGCCGCCAACCGGGTCTGGTCGATCGCCGCCAATGGCAGCCAGGTGTTCTTCGATGGCGGCGCCCGCGCGGCGGTGCTGCAATCGGCGCGCGCGGCCTACGAGGCGGCGGTGGCCAATTACCGCCAGACGGTGCTGACCGCCTTCGGCGAGGTCGAGAACGGGCTGGCCGGGGTGCGCATCCTCGCCCGGCAGCAGGCCAAGCAGGACGAGGCGGTCGCCTCCGCCCGCCGTGCGGTCGAGATCGCGCTCAACGAGTACCGGGCCGGCACGCAGAACTACACCACCGTGGTCACCGCCCAGGCGCTGCAGATCAACAATGAGATCACCGCCCTGCAGATCCGCCTCACCCGCTTCACCACCGCCGTGGCCCTGATCCGGGCGCTCGGCGGCGGCTGGGATACCCGCTTGCTGCCCACCGGCGAGGAGCTGAAGGGCGTGCGTCTGCCGATCGATCGCGGCACCGCCCTGCGCACGGACGAGTAGGGCTGCGCCGGGCTCGGATCAGCTCGGCCGGAACATGGGGCCTGCGATGCTGTTGAAACCGGGATTCCACCGGCCGGCCTCTCGCCGGCCGGCAGCCCCGGATGACCCATGCCCGATGCCTGCGTTCACGACACGCCCGACACGCCGCAGGCCCCGCCCTGCACCCTGTTGATCTTCGGAGCCGGGGGCGACCTCACCAAGCGCCTGCTGATGCCCGCCCTCTACAATCTGGCCGGCGGCGGGCTCCTGGCCGAGGGCTTCTCGGTGCTCGGGGTCGATCACAACCCGCTCACCGACGAGGGCTGGCGCGACGACCTCACCGGGACGATGGACTCCTTCACCAAGGATCCTTCCGCCGAGTTCCACGCCGAGCGGATCGACCCGAAGCCCTGGGGCTTCATCCGCGACCGGCTGCACGTGATGCAGGGCGATTTCGCCGACGAGGCGACCTATCGCGACCTCGCGGACCGCCTCAGCGGCAATGTCGTGTTCTACCTCGCCGTGGCCGCGCGCTTCTTCGGCCCGGTGGTGGAGGGCCTGGGCAAGGCGGGCTTGCTCAAGCAGACGGACGGTGCCTTCCGCCGGGTCGTGATCGAGAAGCCGTTCGGCTCGGATCTCGACTCCGCCAAGGCGCTCAACAAAACGATCCTCGCCCAGGCCGACGAGGCCCAGTTCTACCGGATCGACCATTTCCTGGGGAAGGAGACGGTCCAGAGCATCATGGCGATCCGCTTCGCCAACGGCATGCTGGAGCCGATCTGGCGACGCGAATACGTCGATCATATCGAGATCACCGCCGCCGAGACCATCGGCGTCGAGGAGCGCGGCGGCTTCTACGAGCCCACGGGCGCGCTGCGCGACATGGTGCCGAACCACCTGTTCCAGCTTCTCTGCATGGTGGCGATGGAGCCGCCGAACAGCTTCGACGCCGAGGCTGTGCGCAATGAGAAGGCCAAGCTGGTCCAGGCAATCCGCCCCGTGACCCCGGAGAACGCCGTGCGCGGCCAGTACTCGGCTGGACAGGAGGGCGGGCACGCCGTTCCCGCCTATCGCGACGAGCCGGACGTGGCCAAGGATTCGCGGACCGAGACCTACGCCGCCCTGAAGCTCGAGATCGAGAACTGGCGCTGGGCCGGCGTGCCGTTCTATCTGCGCACCGGCAAGCGCATGGCCGGGCGGCGCACGGAGATCGCCATCCATTTCAAGCCGCCGCCCTTCGCCCTGTTCCGCGAGGCGGGCGGGGCCGACCTCGCCCCAAACGTCATGCGCCTGCGCATCGATCCCGAGCCCGGCTCCGCCACCCGGATCAACGTGAAGCGGCCGGGGCCGCAGATGCATCTCGCCCCGGTCGAGACCGGTTTCCGCTACGGCGACTTCTTCGATCCCGCGCCGACGGTCGGCTACGAGACGCTGCTCTACGATTGCATGATGGGCGACCCGACCCTGTTCCAGCGCGCCGACAGCATCGAGGCGAGCTGGGCCGCCGTCGATCCGCTGCTCAAGGCCTGGAAGGACGCCCCCGTCGCCTCCTACGTGGCCGGCAGCCCCGGACCGGAGGAGGCGGACGCGTTGCTCGCCCGCGACGGGCGGGCTTGGCTGCCGCTCGACGAGGGGTGAGCGGACCGCTTCACGGTCATCGCGTCAACGAAGCCATCCACCTGCGCGCCTCGCCTGGACGAGGGGGCAGGGGATTGCCTCGCTGCCGTGACAGTGTGGGGTCGTGCGCTCAGGCCGCCTGCGCCTCCAACTCGCGCAGGATCGCGTCGCCCATCTCCGCCGTGCTGATCGGCGTCTGGCCTTCGCCGACGATGTCGCGGGTGCGCGCCCCGGCGGCCAGCGCGCGGGTGATCGCGTTCTCCACGAGGTCGGCCGCCTCGCCGAGGCCGAAGGAATAGCGCAGGCACATGGCCAGCGATCCGATCATCGCGATCGGGTTGGCGTAGCCCTTACCGGCGATGTCGGGCGCCGAGCCGTGGACCGGCTCGTAGAGCGCCTTGCGGGTGCCCCGCTCATCCGCCGCGCCGAGCGAGGCGGAGGGCAGCATGCCGAGCGAGCCGGTCAGCATCGCCGCCACGTCGGAGAGCACGTCGCCGAACAGGTTGTCGGTCACCAGCACGTCGAACTGCTTCGGGCGCCGCACCAGCTGCATGGCGCAGTTATCGGCCAGCACGTGCTCCAGCTCGACCTCGGCGTAATGCTCGCCGTGGACGCGGGTGACGACTTCCTTCCACAGGACGCCGGTCTTCATCACGTTGTTCTTTTCCGCCGAGGCGACCCGGCCCGAGCGCTTGCGGGCGAGATCGAAGGCGACATGGGCGATCCGCTCGATCTCGGCGGTGGTGTAGACCTGGGTGTCGACCGCCCGCTTCGAGCCGTCCTCAAGCGTGGTGATCTCCTTCGGCTCGCCGAAATAGACGCCGCCGGTGAGCTCGCGCACGATCATGATGTCGAGGCCCTCGACCAACTCGCGCTTGAGGGCCGAGGCGTCGGCCAAAGCCGGGTAGCAGATCGCCGGCCGCAGGTTGGCGAACAGGCCGAGATCCTTGCGCAGGCGGAGCAGGCCGGCCTCGGGACGGATGTCGTAGGCCACGCCGTTCCATTTCGGTCCGCCGACGGCGCCGAGCAGGATCGCGTCGGCCGCGTCGGCTTTGGCCAGCGTCTCATCGGCGAGGGGCTTGCCGTGGACGTCGATGGCCGCACCGCCGACGAGGTCGCGCTCGGTCTCGAAGGAGGCGAGACCCGCCCGGTTGAGCCAACCGACGACCTTCTCCACCTCGGCCATCACCTCGGGGCCGATGCCGTCGCCGGGCAGGAGCAGAAGCTTGTAGGTGGTCATGGGGCTGGCTCCGGGCTGGTGCCGCGCCATCTCGCGCGGCAGCGCGCGCGATCATCGCGCCAAGTCCGGGGCTCTATCGGGGGGATTTCATGGCTGCAAGTCCGCCGCGCACGATCCGGCCGTCACCGGCCTGCCCTCAGCCGCCGCGCTTGGCGGAGCGGAAGGGCCGCAGCATCCAGGCCATCCGCCCGACCTCGTCCTCGTCCCGGCGCGCGGCGGGGCGGGCGGCCCGCTCGGGAGCGGAGGTGCCGATCTCGTGCACGATCTGCCCGAGCAGCGGCGGCAATTCCTGGCCGTACTCGTCGAGCAGCACCGCGGCGTCGAGTAGGGCCTGGACTTGGTCGTCGGGGATCGGCCGGCTCTTGATCTGCGCATCGAGCGCCTGATCGGCCAGCAAGGTCGCGAGGCGTGAGACCTCCGACAGACCGGCGGGTGGTGCAGAAAGACCGCTGCTCATCGATGGATGCCCTCTCGATCGATCGAAAACCCAGAATAATCCCAGGTTGGTGAGCCAATCGTTTCTTTGCCTCGTTTCGTTCCATCCCGCCGATTGCGCTGCGGCGAAGCGGCTGTGCATCGGTCGTGAGTCGCATGTCCACCGGACGGGCAGATGTTCTAAGGTTCAGTCGTGCATTGCCTGATTTTCTCCCCCTCCCGTGGCGCAGGGCGCCGGCTCTTTCCCCGCATGATCGGAAGGGGGCTCCTCGCGAGCATGGCCCTGGCCGTCGCCGCGCCCCAGGCGTCGGCCGCTCCGCCGCCGGGCGGCAACGCGGCCTGCTACGTGACGGGCGGAGGCGCCTTGGAAATCTGCCGCTCGGCGGACGAGGCCGAGGGCGTCTACGTCGTTCCGCCGCCCTGCCGCTTCGTCCACGACGTTCAGATCCTGCGCCTCAAGGAGACCGGGCCTCCCGGCCCGATAAATCACCTGAAGCGGGCCGGGAGGCCCGGTCT
>NZ_NKUI01000078.1 GCF_014845115.1 Methylorubrum zatmanii
CGGGGCGGGCCATACGTTTTCCCGTCTGCCTGAACTCGATCATCTTGGTCGCGCTCGGCGTCGCCTTCCATAAGATCTCCCGGCGCAACTACCCGCACGTCACCGTCGCGGCGCCTGCCAACACGCACGGAACCGCCGACCTGCCCGCGGCCCTGCGGATCGGTGTCAGGCCCGAGGACGTCGATGCGGCTCTCGTCGCATTGCACGAGACGCTGGACATCGACCGGGGCGATATCGACCGCCTGTTTCGACAGGTCGAACTGCAGGCGCTCGAGCGCATGCACGGCGATCTCACCTGCGCCGAGGTCATGTCGCGCGACATCGTCACCATCGATCGCGACGCCAGCGCCGAGGAGGCACGACGGCTGCTCATCAGTCACAACATCCGGACATTGCCGGTGGTGGACGAGGCCGGCGGGCTGGCAGGAACGATCGGCCTGCGCGAGCTGACACTGCATGGCGATGCCGACCTTGCATCGGTGCTGTCCGAAGCCAGGACCGCCCGACCTGACGATCCTGTGGTCGCCTTGGCATCCGCTCTGACCGACGGTCGCACACATGCGGTCGTGATCATCGACGACGACCGAACCATCCTGGGGGTCATCACCCAGACCGACCTGCTGGCGACGTTGACCCGCCTGCTCTCGGTCAAGGGATTCGCTTCCTCTGAAGTGGCGCCGTCCTAGGCGGCGAGAACCGTTCAGAGTGCGCCCCACCCCGGATCGTACATAGGATCGAACACGGTCTGCTGGAACTTGGCCCGGTTTTTGCTGAAAAACTTGCTTTTCCGGCAATGCCATTTCCGCAGGGTCGAGCCGATGAACGATGGTCCGCTTCTCCTCCATCTGCTCCATGCCGCCTTGATGGCATCGAGCATGATGCTGACTTGGCAGTTCTATCGCCTTCGCAAGCCGTAAGCGGCGGGACGTGACGAGCATGAGCGGCAGCTCCGCGCCTCGTCCCGACCGCAACGCCTGTCTCCTCGCGCTGCAAGCCAGCGCATCGGCCACAACACGCGATCGGGATCCGGGATGAAGACCGTCCCGCCCTGCGACGCACCGGAAGTTGGAATTATTGGCAGTTTAATGCATCCTTGAGGCGGAACGAGCCGGTCAGCGAAAAAACAAAAAGGCCTCACGCTCGTTCGCGGAGGAAACATGAACGAAATCGTCAATCCCGAGGCTCTGCTCGAGGGCAAGACCGAGACCTTTTTCGGCGCCTGTCCGCACGATTGCCCCGATACCTGCTCGATGCTGTTCGAGGTTCAGGGAGGCGAGCTGAAGAGCGTGCGCGGCAACCCGGACCACCCGATGACCCGGGGCGGCCTCTGCGTGAAGCTGAAGGACTACGAGAAGCGCCACTACCACCCTGATCGGCTGCTTTACCCGATGCGCCGCGTCGGCCCGAAGGGCTCGAAGCAGTTCGAGCGCATGACCTGGGACGAGGCCCTCGACACCATCGTCGCGCGCTGGAAGGGCATCATCGACCAGTACGGCCCGCAGGCCATCGTCCCCTACAGCTATCTCGGCAATCAGGGCCTCGTGCACGGGCTGAACGGCGGCGACGCCTTCTTCAACCGCATGGGTGCCACGGTGACCGAGCGGACCTTCTGCGGAGAAGGCTCCTGCACCGCGTGGCTCCTCACCGTCGGACCGACGGCCGGGCTCGACCCCGAGAGCTACATCCACTCCAAGTACATCGTGATCTGGGCCTGCAACTCGGTCAGCACGAATCTGCACCACTGGGCCATCGTCAAGGACGCTCAGAAGAAGGGCGCCAAGGTCGTCGTCATCGACGCCTACGCTTCGCGCACCGCCAAGGGCGCCGATTGGCATATCTGCCCGAAGCCGGGCACCGATGGTGCGCTCGCCATGGCGCTCATCAACTCCATCATCGCGCAGGGCCTCGTCGATCAGGATTACGTCGACAATCACACGATCGGCTTCGAGGAGTTGAAGGAGCGGGCGAGGACCCGCACGCCGGAATGGGCGGAAGGCATCACCGGCGTGCCGGCGGCCGATATCCGCACGCTCGCCTTCGAGATGGCGACGGCGCAGCCGGTGGGCATCCGCATGGGGGTCGCGCTGGAGCGGCATTATGGCGGCGGCCAGACCATCCGGGCGGTGACCTGCATCCCCGCGCTGACCGGCGCGTGGCGCCATGTCGGCGGCGGCGTCACCCAGTTCCCGGTCTGGGAGCACCCCTACAAGTTCGACGTGATGTGCCGCCCGGACCTGATCCCGGAGGGCACCCGCGTCATCAGCAACCTTCAGATCGGCCGTGCCCTGACCGGCGAGATGAAGCTCGACCCGCCGATCATGTCGATGATGTGCTGGAATTCGAACCCGGTCACCCAAGCCCCCGAGACCGACAAGATTGTCGAAGGGCTGATGCGCGAGGACCTGTTCATGGTCTCGGCCGAGCACTTCATCTCCGACACCGCATCCTATGCCGACATCCTGCTGCCGGCGGCCATGGGCGCGGAGATGGAGGACATGATCCTGTCCTGGGGACACCTCTACCTGACCTACAACACCAAATGCGCGGAGGCGCCCGGAGAAGCCATCCCGAACAACGAGATCTTCCGGCGACTCGCCGCGCGGCTCGGCTTCGAGGAGGAGAACTTCAAGTGGAGCGACACAGAGTGCCTGGAGCACTATGTCGATTGGAACGCGCCGGCCTGCGAGGGCTATGACCTCGCCTACATGCGCGAGCACGGCTTCGCGCGCCTGAAGGTCGGCACGCCCGACGACCGCGCGCCGCACAAGGAGGGCAACTTCCCGACCGAGACGGGCAAGTGCATGCTCAAGGTCGAGGGCGCGACGAACTTCGTCGCGCCGCCGTTCCGGCAGATGTACGAGGGCTTCCAGCCCGGCGAGGCCCTCGACCCGCTGCCCGATTATGTCGGTGCACGAGAGTCGCACACCGCCGATCCGGAACTGGCCAAGCGCTTCCCGCTCAACATCGTCTCGCCGAAGAGCCACTACTTCCTGAACTCTTGCTACGCGAACATGGAAGACAAGCAGAAGGGCCAGGGCGAGCAGTTCGTGATGATCAGCCGGCACGACGCGCATGCCCGCAACATCCTCGACGGCGACCGTGTCCAGGTTGCCAACGGCCGCGGTGCCTTCAAAGGTGTGGCGCGCATCACCGACGATGTGACGCCGGGTGTGGTGGTCGCGACGCTGGGTTACTGGCGCCAGCTCAACGAGGGCACGGTCAACAGCATTTCCTCGGCCGCCTTCACCGATATGGGCCACGCCCCGTCCTTCTCCGACAACCTCGTCGACGTCTCCCGCGCGAACTGAGACGGCCTCCGCTTGATCGGAGCGGGTTCCGTATCGGTCAGCCCGCACGGCGTGTGAGCGAAGCCCCTATCCGCCATCCCGAAGGGATCAACCGGATTGGGTCTGAGACGGCAACGTTCGACGTTCAAGCGCCTCCGAGGGGGCGCTTGTTCGTTGTGCGGGTCAGGATTCGACGCAAAAGCGGATGGTCGACCCGAAGACCGTTGCGGCATCGACAATCCGCAAGCCGGTGAGCCCTGGGACGACTTGACCCGAAAGCAGAAAACCCCGGACCGATGTCCAGGGCTTCATCGATTTGGCCTCTTGAGGCTCAAAGAAATTGGTAGCGAGGGAGGGATTTGAACCCCCGACACAAGGATTATGATTCCTGTGATCTAACCTCTGCCGCCCCAGTTTCGGCCCGCCGGATGCCCCGGAAATAGCCGTTTCCCCTCTGGGACCTGTTAACGATGGGCCCCATTCGGCCTTGCCCCCTCGGAGCCGCCCCGTCCAGGGTCGCCGCCCCAGATCCGCCCCGGTTCATGGAGCGTTCCCGAGTGGGCATCAAGCTG
The DNA here is from genome assembly GCF_014845115.1 of Methylorubrum zatmanii. GTDB lineage: Bacteria > Pseudomonadota > Alphaproteobacteria > Rhizobiales > Beijerinckiaceae > Methylobacterium > Methylobacterium zatmanii. The sequence continues at coordinate 3,860 of NZ_NKUI01000078.1, forward strand.
ACCCAAGAGAAGGTCGACAAGCTCGTCGGCGAGTGCGTGAAGGGCCTCAAGCCGCGCGACGTCATCGACGACGGCTGCGTCGGCCTCATCCTCCGCCTCAAGCCGCGCGGCGCGTCGTGGGGGATCAAGCTGGAGCGGGGCGGCCAGACGTTCCGCCTGAAGATCGGCACCCCGGGGATGCTGACCCTGCCCCAGGCGCGCCTCGTCGCCGCGAAGGCGGTGGCCCTGGTGGAGAACCGTGTCTCCGTCCCGGACATGGATTGGCTCCACCGCACGTTCGCCGAGCTCGGGCTCGTCGCGCCGCCACCGCCGCCGGGCAAGCCGGAGAAGAGCCCGGAGCTCGTCGCGGAGATCAAGGCCGACTGGAAGGACGCGCCGTTCTGGACGTGGGAGCAAGCCCGCGAGGCCTACCTCGCCGAGGTTCAGCGGACTCGCCGCCATGACACATGGGTCGACTACCGGACGGTACTCAACATGAAGGAGCTCGCGCCGCTGTCGGAATCCTGGCGGGTCTGCCGGATCACGCGCGAGCAACTCGCCGGCATCGTCGCCGACGTCCACGAGACCGGCCGGGAGCGCCAAGCCGAGCACCTCGCCTCCGTCCTCCGCCCGATGTGGAACTACATGGCCGAAGACCACGTCCGGCGCAGGTCCGGCGTCCAAACGACCATGGCGGGCCTGAAGGCGCCGCAACGCTCGAAGGGCGTGAAGCCGAGGGCCAACGGCAAGGTGCCCGGAACCTATGTCGCGACGCCGCGCGAGACCGGGTACGTGGTCGCCGTGTCCCGCGCAGGTGCGCTCGAACGGTCTCTCGGCGTCGCCATGCAGCTCCTCGTCGCGACCGGTCAGCGTCGGCGCCCGATCAGCAGCGCCCTCGTCGAGGACTTCGTCCCGTGGGAGGAGACGCCCGGCTGGGGAGTGTGGTCGATGGGTCCGCTCCACCGCAAGACGGCGGACAGGCGCGAGGACCGGCACCGGCATTGCATCCCGCTGCCGCCGGCTCTCTGGGAGCTCCTCCGGGGCCAGCTTGAACGCGCCCGCGCCGCGGGCAGCCCGTACCTCTTCCCGCAGATCCGCGCTCGCAAAGCCGGCGAAGCGGTGGACGGCCATCTCTCCCCGGCCGCCATCAATCACCGGCTTCTCGACCTCGGGCTGAGGGCCTCCCCGCACGACCTGCGCCGCGGCCTGACCAACACCTGCCAACGGCGGTTCCGATTCCAGCGCTCCGACGTGAAGCTCGTCGTCGACCACGCCGAGGGCATCCGCTCGGACGACGTCCTGGAGGGGCACTACACGGACGACGACCGCCTCGACCTCAAGGCCCCTGTCATGGAACGGTGGTGCGCGTGGGTCGACGAGCAGGCCGCCGCCGTCGCGCTGCCGGACCTCGCCGTTCTGCGGGCCGAGATCGCGGCCCGGCGGCGGGAGCGCGAGGCGGCCGGCAAGGCGAAGACGGCGGCCCTCAAGGCGGCCGAGGAAAATGCCAAGGCGGAGGTTCAGGCGGAGGCCTCCCGGGCGGCGTGACGGTTCAGGCCCGCGCCAGGACCTCCGCCTCCACCCGCCGGAACCGCGCCAGCGCCCGGGCCGCGACGTCCTCGTCGACCGGCGGGCACGGCGGCTCCGGGTAGACGGCGGCCCGCAGATCCATGGCGGCGAGCTCGCAGGCGAAGTCCACGAGGTCGTCGCGGTGGGCGGGGTACCGGGCGCACAGGTCCACGAGGCAGGCCCGGAGGTCCTCGGCGCAGGCGAGGTCGTAGTGCAGGTCGTCGAGCAGGGTGGCTTCGGTCATGGCAGGTCTCCTTTCCCCTGCAATCGAAGCGAAGCCCGGAGACCGGAAACGGCAATCGTCATGGCGGACAGGATGTCGCAGCATCCTGTGTGCGTTTCGCGCACAGTCCTCGCCTTACCAGAAGGTTAATCCACACCCCCCCGAATCCGACGAACCTCTTTGCCAATCTCGAATTCGGCGGCGGCAGGGTGGCCTCCATCGGCTCGGGGCGGTCCCCGGGCGACAACGCTGGAGGACATCATGAGCGACCTGAACCTCGTAGGTAACTACGTCTACGAGCGCATGGCGCCAGAGGCCCTGGAGGCCTACAGGGCGAGCCTCGTGCAGGCGGCCACGTGGGAGTGCGAAGACGTCCTGCACAACAGTCTCGGCAACGTGGGCGGGGGAATCTGCAAGGAGGCCCTAGATGAAAACGGGCAACTCAGCCACGCAGACCTGAGGGTCTACCTCGACAGCATGCATCTCGCCAGAACGACTGCCGGCTACTCTGACCGCGAGTATTGGAGGGGCGTGCTCGATTACGCCTTCAACAGGTATCGCTGCGGCGGAAGTCCAGCTTTCGCCGAGCGAGCGAGGAGACTGTACGTGCAGGCCTCCGGCATGAGCGACCAAGTCGCACACTCAAATGAGGTGCATACCCTTTCCGCTCAACTTGCGATTATTTGGATGAGCATGCCCTTTCGCAGAGATTTCAACGTCCCGCTGACGTTGACCTCGATCCGGCTCTTCGAGCGGGCGGGCATCGAGCCGCACGTCGCCATCGTCCCAGCTAAGCGAGGCGGGGGGGCCACGCTCTTCGCGTCGCCCGCGTTCAAGCAGGCGCTGGCGGACTGGGGTGGGCTCGCTAGGAGAGGGTACGTGCCCCGCTTCGCGTAGAGGCGTTCGAGGTCGTCGTACGCCCGGACGCCCCGGTGCCAGCGCAGGGCCTCCCGCATCGGGGCGGGGAACCTCGGGCAGGCGACGCGGACCGGGCGGGGCGGCTGCCGGGTCACCCCTCGCATGGGGGCTCCTCTCGCGCCGGCGTCGAGAACAACACCCGTGGGCGGAACAGGGTGACCCGTAGGCCGGCGGCGGTGATGTCGGCGCCGGCCACTGTGAACGGCGCGGGAGACCGCCACGTGCTCACCTCGTCGAAGATGATGGGGTTCTGGCCCCGCTCCGCTCGAATCCGCGCCGCCCGCGCCTCGTCCTGGGCGGTCCAGCCGAAGGGGGGGAGCTCGCGGGTCATGCCGTCCTCTTGAGCCAAGCCCGGGCGCGCCCCTGCCACCGCCGGCGGGCCCGGATGGAGAGCTGCTTGCCTAGGAGGGGGCGCATCGTCTCGGCCATGGCGGCCACCCGGCGAGACATGATCACCTGGGTGATGGTTAGCCCGGGCAGCGCGCCGAACTCCGCGACCCATTCCTCGATGGTGAGGCCCGCCGACCCGCCCAGCGCCGCAGCCCACGCTTCGCGCATGCGGTCCTCCTCGGGGTGGGCGGCAATCCGCCGGTGAGCCCGGTCGAGGCTGAGGAAGTCCTCGTAGGTCATGTCAGCCATGGAACGACCCCACGGCCGGGAGGTCGGCGTCCCGCGTGCGAGAGGTCTGCTTCGGCCGCGTCGTCCACCGAACGGCGAAGCCGCCGCGGTCGTCGGTGGGGAAGCACAGCCCGACATGCGGGGCGGGCACCGCCAGCCGGCCGCAGCCCTGGATCTCGGGGGGCATGCCCTGGTGCGGCGGGAGCGGGCGCCCGCAGTCCGGGCAGGCGAAGGCGACGTTGGTTTCGGCCATGGCTCAGGCCGCCCGTTGGTTGTGGCCGTTGACGAAGGCCTCCACCGCGTCGTCGACGAGGAAGCGGAACAAGAGCAGGGCGCGCTCCTCGGGCGACAGATCCTCGCCGCCGATGCGCTCCCCCTCGGTGCGCCGGTAGGAGGGGCCGACCGGAGGGACGAGGTAGGCCGCGTGAAAGCCGTCGTCTCGCACGGACCGCAGGATGCCGTACTCGGCAGCGAAGGTGAGGGTGAACTCCCGGCCGGTCCGGGCCTCCATCGAGACGGCGGCGGCGTCGATGATCTCGCGGATCATCTCGGGCGGCGGGTAGCCCGGGACGGTGGTGGTGACCTCGGACGGCTGCATGCTCTACCCCCTCCCGGAATCCGAAGGGGCCCCGCCACCCTGGTCGGTGACGAGACCCCTTCATGCCGCCTGCCGGTGCTCCGGCTCACTGAGCTACGTCCTCGTGTGGTGGCGAGGGGGCAGGAATCGAACCTGCTACCTCCGGCCGGCGACACGCGGGCTAGGCCCATCTCGGATTCTATGTGGATCGACCGATTCGTCTACGCGAGTGCCCTTGACCGGAAGGGCGGCGTACCCAATGCTTTCTGGGACCGCTGAATAAGCGGGTCCTCCCGCGAAGGAGGGCAGACCTATCCTGAACAGGAACCGGTCCAGCACGAAACGTTCCTCCCGCCTGAGGGAGGGCAGACAAGGCCCCGCCGGTGAGCGGGGCCTTCTTCGTTTCGGGCGGCGTGCTATGCCGGGTGGCATGCGTGTCGTCCTCACCCCCGTCCCCGACCACCCTGACGCCGTCGGCGAGGCCAATGGCCAGCCCCTGACGTTCGAGGGGCGCGTTCCGCACGTGGGCGGCCGTCCCGTCGAGCACGCCGACATTGCGGATGATCTCGCGGATGCCGTCGAGGCCGCGGCGACGGCCCTCTGGGGCAGCGACTATACGAACAGCCTGTCGCGTGTCTCCGACCTCAACCGGCGGACCGTCACGCGGGACCGCTACGCCCGCAACGGCTTGCCCACGTGGCTGCTCCGCCTGCTCGGGCGCGCCGCCGCTGCGCCAGCCCCGCGGGCCATGGGCTACCTGCTGCTGGCGGCGACCGAGCTCGTCGACCGGGGGCCCTATTCCCAGGGCGGCGCCGTGACGCGCACGCATCCGCGCGACCGCGACGCTCTTGGCGTCCTCGCCCGGGCGGGATTCGACGAGGCCGTCGCCCTGGTGCACGGCGCCCGGGACGCGCGCGAGCGGCCGATGCCTAAAAATGACGCGACCTGAATCGGGTCCCGTTAGGATTTCGTTGACGTGTCCTTAAGGGCCCAACTGTAGGGTCTGCTGACGTGCCCGAGGCGAACGCCTGTGGCCGGAGGATGGACACCCCATGCGACGCAGAACCGCCCACTTCGGGCGCGCCACGGACGTGCGCGCGCTCCTGCTCGGCGAGGCCCCCTACGGCGGCTCTCCCCAGCGCGACGTCTACGCTGCCCTGGCCGGCCGATATCCAGAGCTCCTGACGGGCGAGAGAGACCAGCTCCTCCTCGCATGCGGCGGCAGCCGAGAGTGGGCCGCCGTCGTCACGTCGGTCTGGCACGCGGTCTCGGACCGCCTCGGGCGTCAGAACCGATACGCTGACGACTGGCTGGCCATCCGCCTGCACACTGCATGGCAGGAGATGGCCCGCCTGCTCGATCAGCGCCGGACAATCGAGCAGGAGCTCGAACTCTACGACGGCGAGGACGACGACCTCGGTGCGCTCCGCGACCGCGTCTGCTTCCACTCCTCCGCCTTCGGCAACGAGGAGGCCATCGCCGCCCTGCAGCGGGTCGTCTGGTACCATGCCAAGACGTATGGGCCCGGCGAGGAGCGCCTGCTCCACGCCGGCGTCGGCGCCTCCATGTCCGAGGGCCAGACGTGGCGCGTCGGCACGTGCCTCCCGGGCGGCCCCCCGTACGATGTCGTGGGAACCTGGGCCGAGATCGGGGCCGACGCCCTCCGGGGTCTCACGCCCAAGCCGAAGGCGGCCACGACGCTCCCGTCGCACGTCCAGGCCATCGTCGAGGCGCGGAAGACGGTCGTCGAGGACGGCCCGTCCCTCATGGTGCTCGCGTCTACAGAGCACCTGCCCGGGACGGCCAAGAACGGCGACAAGCCGGGCTCGTCGAGCTCGTCGACGCCCCGGGCCGAGTGGGCCCCGTTCGCGGGCCGGAGATGGCCGCTCGCCCGAGTGAGAGACCTCGCCGCGGCGCGGGCCGAGCTCGTCGCCGAGTTCCCCTATGCCGAGGGCATCATCGACGCGGTCCTGCGGGACCTCGCAGGGCGGCCCCACGTCTACGTGCGGCCCGTCCTCCTCGTCGGTCCGCCCGGCTCCGGGAAGACCCGGCTCGCCCGCCGGATCGCAGAGGTGCTGGGGCTGGGGGTCCAGGTCTATTCGGCGTCCGGGTCGTCGGACGCATCGTTCCTCTCGACCAGCCGCCAGTGGGCTACGGGGCGCGCTTCAATTCCGCTGCAACTCCTGAAGCGGCTGCAGTCGGCAAGCGGTCTGATCATCCTCGACGAGATCGATAAAGTTGGAACCGGCACAACTAATGGCAGCCTGTTGGACGGCATTCTTCCGCTCCTAACAGACGATGCCCGCCGCTTCTTCGACAGCTACGTCGAGAGTCCGGTCGACCTGTCCGGCGTGTCCTATATCGCGACGGCCAACGACGTCGCCGGCCTCAAGCGGTCGCACCCCGCCTTGTGCGACCGCTTCAGGATTCTGGCGATTCCCGGCCCCCGGCGCGAGGATCTCCCGGTCCTGCTGCGCGGCGTCATGCAGGAGATCCGCAGCGAGCGCGGCCTGGACGAGCATTGGCTCCCTGACCTCGACGGCGAGGAGGCCGAGATCGTCGAGGTGCACTTCCAGGAGGGGGGCAGCGTCCGGCTCGTCCGGCGGCTCGTCGAAACGGTGCTCGCCTCGCGCGAGCACCTGGCGGTCCGGAACTAAGGGGGTGAACATGCTGCAGTCTCCCACTCCCCAGACGATGCTCCGCACGAATCTCACGCTGCTCCGTCGAGCCCTCGGCCGTGGCGCCGGCGACGCCCGCCTCCTGACGGAGGGCGTTCTCTACGTCACCGACCTAGAGGCGCGAGTGGCCACCGGCGAACTGGACGCGGATGCCGCCCTCGCCGATGCGAGCCGCGTCGCCCGCGCCCTGACGCAGACGGGGTCGATGCGGATGTCCGCCGCGGTCATGAGGGAAGCTGGCAGGAATTGGTCGGGAGCGTGCGAGACCCCGAGGACGTTCTGGCCGGCGGAGAGGATCTGGGCGGCCTCCTCGGAGCCGACCCCTGGCTTGTCGCCCGTCTTGCTCGCGCCGCTGCGCCGATATGTGACGCCCCAACATCCTGCCCGGGAAAATGCCTGGCCGACGGCGTCGACGTAATCGGGACCGGGCACGCCGACCACCATGGCGGTGCCGGTGTGCGTGGCGATCCGTTCGAGGTGGCACGCCGGCACAGTGTCCTGGATGAGGTCCATCGCCAGGATGAGGCGCACCGGCATCGTGGCGAGCGTCTCCCGGGGTGCCGCGCCGTTGTCGAGGAAATCGTCGAGCGAGCCCGCCTCCGCCTCCGTGGAGGCGGCGAGGGACTTCAGGGTCTGGGCGGGTGTCCTGTCGATGTTCTTCACGGCAGCCTCCGTCGCGAGGCGGCCGCGCGTGCTTGCGCCGGCTCAGGCCTCGGGGATGCGGGATGGGGATTGCGAGGGGACGCGCGAGGCCGGTTTCGGGCGCGCGTGGGCCGTGCCGCGCGAGGTCGGCAGGCAGCGTTCCGATATGAGGCGCAGGGCGTAGAACATGGCGGCTCCGGCGTCAGTGCTTACTGTCGACGTCGAGGGGCTCGGGCTGGCGTCGGGCCGCGGTCGCCGTGACGCGCACGTCGGACGGCCTCGTCCCGATGCGCTCTTCAAGGTCGCGGGCGCGCCGCTCGGCCTCGTCCAAGGCGGATGCGCCCAGAGTGACGAGCAATGCCCTCAGACTGCGCTCGTAGGCGGCTTCGCCCAGCTCGGTGCGCAGAACGCAGATGCGCCTGAACAGGATGCCGAGCAGGCTGTCGGGATCGGACGCGTAGGCGGGTTCTGGGATCATGGCTGCCTCAGGTCCGAGGCAGCCGGGCTCGTTCGAGCCGACGGTCAGGCCTCGGTAATGGGGGTCAGGGAACGCGTGAAGTCGCGGGGTCCTGAGCGCCGTATGAAGCGACGGGCGAAGATCATGACCGCTTTCCTGAGGGGTGGATACTGGGCCGCATCGGGCGGGAATGCCCACAAGGCCTGCGAGAACTCATGGTGAACATAGCCATACCGGGCCTGCGATCAACCAGCACGGTGAAATCCCTGGGCCCTTTGCGACGAGTTTGCGGTGGATCCTGGGGAAATCCTCACACCCGCCCCGCCCTGAGACGTGCGGGTCAAGCATTCGCCTTGGATGACGAGGTCTTGGCCCCCCGCCTGCCCTGGGTTGGGGGTTTCTTGACCGGCGCGGCTCCTCGCCTCGCGAGGACGGTGCAGACCAGACGGTTTCCGTATGTCGCCGCCACGTGGCGGGCTACGAGAAACTGGAGAGCGAGGCAGGCCAGGTAGAGGGCGAACACCGATGGCGGCCGCACCGTGAAGGCGGCCGCGGCGCCGAACGTGACCATGAACAGGGCTGCGAAGCCGGCGTAATCCCGCGTAAACAGGAACTCGCGGTGCGCCCAGAGGATGACGGGGACACTCTCGGTCTCCTTGAAGAAGCGGTACCAGACGCGGTTCTCCGCCTCGGGGGTAGCCGGCCAATCCCTTCCGAGAAGCTTCCTGAGGGCCTCGACGTCGATGCGCGGGTCGGTGACCCCAAACTTGCTAAAGGCCCTGTGGCCCGGAAGGGCATGCCGCCAGCGCAGGAAGACGAGCCTGGCCTTGGTCTCGGCGCTGAGGAAGCCGTTTGCCAGGGTGGTGGCGATGAGGGCGAGCGCCATCGGCACAAAGCTGGTAGCGCCCGCGAGCATCCCCTTGATCCCCGACGTTGACACGGCCTCGTACTGGGAGAAGCCGTAGAGGGCGACGAGGTTGACGGCGATGGTGGTCCAGAGGGCCACGCGGTTCTGGTCCTTCAGGGACTTGGGAGGCGCCTCCTTCGTCACGTGTATTCCTCGACCGTCGTGAAGAAGGGTAGCTCCTCCGAGGGTCCGTAACCGGCCCGTCCCGGGAAGCCGGCGTTGTGGCACCTGTCCACACCCTGGGTGGCGATGATCTTGCCGCCCCGTCGCTTGAACGCGTTGAGGACGATCCTGCGGGGATGGTCGGCGTCGTCGGCAGGGGCCGAGACGTAGGCGCTGAAACGAGGCGCCGAGCCTTGGGGCCGCTTCGGGCCGAGCAGCCTGTCGAGGATGGTCGGGCCGACGTTGCGCCGGCTTCCGTGGTGCGGGATCTGGACGAAGCTGAAGCTTTGGAGCGGAAGGCCGAGCGCGTCGGCGGCGTTGGCGGCCCAGGTCAGCCCCCTGATGCCGGCGTCGCCGGTGAGCAGCACCGGACCCTTCTCGAACGAGCCGTAGAGGACGACGCTGGACTCGTTGCTCGCGCTCGTGAGCCCCCCGTCCCGGAGCCGCTCAAGGTCCCAGCGTTCCTCCGTCCAGCTCTGGACCTTGGCACGGGCGGCCTCCAGCATCCGGTCGAGCACGGTCCGCTTCCCGATCCACATACCCGCCTGCTCGATGGCGGCTTGGTCGGCCGCCGGGGTCCTGTCGAACTGGGGCAGGAGGTAGCGGTAGGCCTCGAAGCTCGGCGACAGGACGGTAAACGGGCCGATCCGCTCCCCGGCGAAGGGGTAATGGAGCTTGCAGCCGGCCGCCGCCGCGAGGTCGAGGATCTCGGCGACGATGCCGTACTCGGCCATGAGCTTATTCTGGAGGCCCTCCTGCGAGAAGCGCTTGTCGAGGAAGAGATGCCGGGATTGCTCCGCAAGGAGCCACGGCACGTGAAGCCATAGGTTCCGCACCGGGATTTCGCGGAGCACGGTCCTCAGCCCGGAAGCATGGTCCCCGTCCGAATGGGTGAGGACCACGTGTTCGAGGACCACCCGCGAGGTGAAGTTCCGCCGGAGATGGCTGACGATCCGGTCGCCGGTGCTGGCATGCCCTCCATCGACGAGCATCAGGCCGAAGGCATCCGGCTCTCCGTAACGCACGATGATGGCATCGCCCGCCTTGGCGGCCTCGCCCACCGCCATGAACTCGATCTCGCACTTCAATGGCTCGACCCCCGGGTCAGGACACTTGGTCCGGGTTCAGGGGCGCGGACATTGAGTTCGTCGCAGATTGGCGACTGCAAGCCGCTCCCCCGCTGCCTCAATGCCGTCGTTCATCTTTCGTTCCAAGGTTAACGAGTTCGGCGCGACGGGCTCGAATGTGTTGTCGGGAACTCGGAGCGGCAGCACGGGGCCGTATAAGGATGTCCCGGAAAGCCGTCTGTCCTTCGTGCCGTCGAGCGGCCGATCCCCGTAGTCCTGACCTCACATCCGTCCGACGAGGCTCTTGATCCAGATCATGCAGAACTCGATGGCCCAGGTCGCCTGATGTTTGCCAAGCCGCGGCTGCTCCGCGTCGCCGGCGCCGTGCGCGGTCGGGTTTCGGACCTTGCCGAAGAAGTGCTTGAGGGCGTCGGCCTCCCAGACCTCGACGAACCGCCCGTTCTTCTGGCTGACGAGGTTGTCGATGTAGCTGGCCGCTCCCTTCTCGTGGCCGGTGCTCCAGCTGTTGAGGTTGCTGATCACCTTGATGGCGCTTTCCAGGGCGCGCGCCGCGTAGAAAGCCGGGTCCGGCCCGCCGGAGTCCCTGAGCGCGAGGGCCTGCTCCATGTCGGCTCGCACGTTCACCCAGGGGCGGTCCTCGATCAGCTCCCAGAAGGGCTTGTGCACCTCGTTCTCGATGAGCGCGGCATCGACGGGACGGAAGGTGAGTTCGCGATAGGCGATCCGAAGCGACGAGGCCTTCAGGAACCTGTCGATGCGCTCCTCGACGACCTGCCAGACGTGCTGGAGGCGCCGGCTGCACAGCATGAGGAGGTATTCCAGGAACGAGAGGCGTTCCTCCGCCGGCTGGCGTCCGTCCACTAGATAGTTGAGGCAGTCGTCGATGTAGCAGGTCTTGTAGGACAGCATGGCCTCCCGCATCCGAAACAGGCCCCGTTTTCCCAACTCCATCGCGGCGGCCCGATGCGCCTCAGAGATGGCCTCGTTGACGGCGTCGAACCGGACGGCCTCGTAACCCGAGACAAGGCGGCCCAGGACCTCGGCCCCGACGAAGTTCGCGACGCTGTTGAAGAAGCGGTCGAGGTTCTCCCTTGGCGTCGCGACGAAGACCTTGGCGGCGACGTAGCGGTTCGCGAAGGCCTGCGGGGGCGATCCGTTCATGGTGTCTGCGTGCCCGATTCGAGGGGAAGGCGTCTGGCGGGCGCTGGCGATGCCTTCAGGCGACAAGGTCCATCGGACAGGGAGGTCAGGCCGAGGGGCTTGTCGTTTCCTACCTCGCCGGCATGCGGCCCAACCGCGACGACGGTTCAGGAGGCGTTACGGACGCCGCCCGGATAGCTCCGAGTTATCAATGGCCCGCAGGAGGTCGAAAGTGACCACCGCGGCATTCCGGGCTGCGATGGCCCGGATCTCCTGCTTCGACGCCTTGTCCAACGTCGCCTTTCCGGCGGCGAGGTCGCTGACGCCCCGAATAGCGAAGGCACGCATCGCCGGCGCCACCGACGCCAGGGCCTCGACGAGCTTGAAGAAGCCGTAGCTCTCCATGTCGACGATGGGCACGTCACCTTTCGTCCAGGGGTTGCGGTCCCTGTCCTCCTGGGAGGTGCCGTTTGCGTACCAGCCGATGTCCTCCCGAGCGTTCCGCTCCTGCAGGAAGTCGATGAACTCCTGGGAGTCGATGACCATCTCCGACACGAGGGGCACACAGTTCCGGATCTTGGGATCGGGGTTGAGGCAGCGGGCCTGCTCGGCCGGGTTTAGTCCGGCGAGATGGTGCGCCGTGACGCCTTCCAGGACGAGGGGGTCGCGCGAGGTGAGCCCATTCACGTAAATGGCCGCCCACATGGCGCCCCCCGGGCTGCGCACGACGTCGCGTCGGTAACGCAAAGCGTTCGCATCGCCCATGACCCGCTTGCGCTCGTCGAGGAGTGTCTTGCCAGTGGCCCCGAGCCCGCCGACCGGCACCGACCCAGGCGGGACGAACGCCTCTCGCACGAGGTCAATGGCCTTGATCTTGTCGGCATAGATCGTCTTGGCCATGTCGATGACGAAGACGTCGCCCAGGCGGGCCTTCTCCGGGTCCAGGGAGCCGGCCAGCCCTGCCATCAGGACCACCTCCGGCATGACGGACTGGCAAGCCGCGGCGACGAACGCGGCGGTGCGTACGTTGCCCATGTCCCCAAGGACCTTGAACGTGACCGTTGCCCGCTGGCGGTTCGGCCTCAGATACCAGTACGTGTGATCGGGCTCGCGGGGATCGAAGATGCCGCGGGTATGCTGGTATCCCTTCTGCTGGGCGATGGCGTCGATATGGCCCATCTCCTCGCGCAGCGGCACGAAGACGAGTGTCTGCGCGGGGGCACTCATTGGCAGGCGTTTCGTCCGCTCAGGAGATCAGGCTCGACCGTCTACCGCAACGTCGTCGACGTTGAAACGGGCCGAGATGGCGTTCCAGGCCGCGCCCTGCAGGAAGGACGACACCAAGCCTTCTCCCGCGCCCTCGGAACGGTCCCCGCCGGTCATGGGACGGACGCCCGCAAGCTCGGGATACAGAACATCGAACTGCACCAGGACGCCGTCCCCGGCCGGCTCCGGCAGCGACCGGGGACGGTACTGCCGCACCTGGAAACCGAGTGTCAGGTGGCGCTCCGGGAATGGGCCGGGCGCGTCGACGATTCCATGCCGCTTCCAGGGAAGGCCGAGAACCAGGAGATGCGGATGCATACGGAACGGGATCAGCCCTTCCAGCGCATGCCGGAAGTTGATCAGCCTCGCCACGGCCCGCTCGTCGAGCATCGCGTACCGGCTCTCGCCCACCGCCAGGTCTATGGAGAGGTGGAACTGCACCGTCTCCCGATGCGGCAACGCCTTCTCCTCGACGGCGGGGCCGACGACGGGGAACGGATGTCCGTGCCCGGCGAGGTGCAGCACATAGAGCGAGAGGTACGTCTCGTCGTAGTCCGCCCACGAGCGTGTCACGAGATGTTCCGCGGCCATGCGGACGGCCTGCTCGACCACTTCCGCCCGCTCGGCCTGAAAAGCTTCGGAGACCCGGACCGCATCCTCGTAGCCGCGCGAGGAGAGGAAGAGCGGAGGCAGTACCTCAGACATCCCTCATCCCCATCCTAACCGGCGCCGGAGCCACCGGTGCCAAAGCCGTCGCGACCCCAGGCAAACGTCGGACCATCGGAATCACCGCACCAGTCTCCGGGAGATTGGTTAGCCTTCCGTAGCGCGCCCGCAGGCGTTTGGATATCGGTGAACGCACGCGAGGCCGTTTTCCCGATGGCGCGGACGAGGTAAACGCGCGATCCGCCACCTGCACGTCCCGTCCACCCGGGACATAGGGTCCGGGAAAGGCGAATGACATCCCGGGCTCGCTCATGGCCTGGAGTGTGCGCCGCCTGGCATCGGGCCTCAAGAGCCGGAAGGACGCGGCGGATTACTCGCCCTTGCGCAAGGGAGTTCGGGGACGGACCCCGGTCAGCCTTCTCAGCGTCGTCGCGACCAGGGCGTCGTGCGCCTCGTCGGGAATGGGATACACCGAGCTCGCGTTGATCTCGCAGAGCACGTAGGTGTCCCCGCCGGCGGCATCCTTCGGTCCCAAGAGGAAGTCGGCGTCCCAGACGACCGGGAGGTCGTCCGGCCTCAACCCCAGCCGTTCCGCCATCTCGGGCACCCACCCAGCCTCCATCAGGCCACGCAAGCGCTGGAAGCGCGTGTCATCCGGCGCCGAGTAGAGACGCCGCGGCGCCGGTCCCGCCTCGGGAGGGGCGAGAGCCGTTACAAGCTGGCGGCCGAACCCAACCACCCGGTCTCCCGAGACGTAGCAGCGGACCATGCCCTCCAGGTGCCGGGGCTGGAACGGCTGGTCGACGAGGGAGCCGCCCGCCGCAAAGTCGGCGACGCGCTCTGCCATGAACGCGTCGAGCGGCACGGTGCGCAGGCTCCGGTCACGCGCCTCCTGAACCTGGACGTCGGGACCCGCAGCGCGCTCGACCTTCCAGACGCCGATGCCGCCATTGCCGCGGCTGCGCTTCAGCACCCGCGTTCCCTCCGCCACACGCCTGGGGAACTCCGCGCCGAAGGCGACATGGCTCGCGTAGAGGTGCGTGTCCGAGCCCCAGTCCATCTCCCGCGTCCGGACTAGAACCTCCTTGGTCCCCATCCGGTCGATTACGTCCGGGCGGGCGCTCACGAGGACTCCGGTGGCGGCCACTTCCCGCAGCACCGCGTCCAGGGCGCCGCGGCCCGCACCGGTGTCCTCCGCCACCGGGTTCACCCAGACCAACAC
>NZ_NKUI01000079.1 GCF_014845115.1 Methylorubrum zatmanii
TGTCCGCATCGTCAGAAGTGTTTAAAATACAGGGTAGGGCCGGCGGGTGCAGCTGCGCGAGCGGATCCCGCTGTCTTTCCTGAGGACCGGCGGTGGGGATATCCGGTTAAGCGGCTGTTGAGGGCTTTGGGAGCATTCCACCCTCATGACGCGAGCATCGTCCCGAAAGGTGGCATCCGGCTATTGGAATGAGACCATGCCGGGCGCGCCGTCCCGCACCGGATTCCCGGGGCCGGGCTCCGGGCTGAGGCTTCGGTGTGCGCTGCTCGTGATCGGCGCCACCCTGGGCGCCCAAGCCGCCGCCGCACAGACACGCGACCTCCCCCACGATCTCGATGCCCTCGAGCAGGCCTGGCACGGCTGCGTGCGCGAGGCCTATGCCCGGCAGGTGCCGAACCAGAGCCGGGCCGGCGCGCAGCGCAACGTGCTCGACGAGTGCCGCGAGCACGAGGACACCCTGGTCGCGGCTACGATGACGCTGCGTGAGCGCGAGGACGAAGCCGCCCGCCGCGCCGGTCTTCCCCTGACGATCCGGGCCGGCGCCTGGGCGGCCTCCGTCGCCGCCTACGTCGTCGATCCGGTCGCGTCCTGGCTGCAGGGGCGCCAGCGCTGACGCTCGTCCCGGCCCGATCCTCCGACCGACCTCCCGCCTCCCCTGCCCGGCGCGACCACCGGGATTTGCCCGTTTTGCCCGTGTGGCGCGGGAAGTTTGAGACGCTGGGTCAATGCAAAGACTACGCAGGCCCCTACCCCATCGAAACGGACGGGCTTACGTCCATCATCGGATGGATGGCGGAAGTCTTCATGAGACTGAAATATCAACGCTACGGACGTGCCTTGCGGGCACGGCACGAAGTCTGGATCCATCGGCGCTCACCTCGGACGGCCGCGTTCATCAGACAGGCGCGGCAGAAGGACAAGGCGGCACCCCAGGCGATGAGGTCGCTCGGCGTTCCGGGGGCCAATGACAATGTCGCCGGCCCCGAGTCCGGTCAGATCGGAACGGAGCGATTGTCGCGGTCCTCGTCCTGACACGTCCCTCCGCGAGCCGGGCCGCTCCGAGCACCGTGGCGGCCAGCCCCCGCGGCGTATGCGCAACGTCCCCATCCGCGATCCCGTAGGAATCGGCCGGATTTGGCGTGAATCGGATCACCGAACCGAAATCTTCACGATGGGCCCGCCCGGCGAAACCGGTGCGGGCCCTTTGCGTTCGGCGCCGGTCGCACGCCCCTGAGCCATGGGCATCTGTAAGGGCCGTATCGGCCAGCCCGCGCGGCATTTCAGCGAAACCCAAATCCGCCCTCCCGAAGGCATCGGCCCGAAACGGTCTCACCGCTCCGGAGCGGCCGACCCGTCAAGCCTGAGCCCATCGCAAGCCGGATCGCCTCATCTTGCCTAAAGCTTTTGGCTCAACTAGCCAGGACGCGGAATTGCGCACAGACGGGCGAAGCTCAGTCTGGAATCGTAATAGATAAAAGAAGAAGATCTTTCCTGAGACATGAGTGAATCGTCCCGGCAAAGCCTCATGGTTGATGATCTGAGCCAGGGAGCCGCGCCGGAGGCCGGTCCCCCCGAGGCAGTAGTGAGCTCCGCCGCCCTGATGAAAGGTCAGCGCGAGATCGTCATCGTCCATGCCGGCCTGCGCTACCGCCTGCGCATCACCGCCAACGACAAGCTGATCCTCACCAAATGAGCGCTGCCGCCTCATCCCCGCCCCTGTCGCGCCGGGCCGTGCTCGGGACGCTGCTCGGCTTCGGCTTCGGTTTCGGCTTGGCTGCCGATCCGGCGCGGGCGGCCGCGTCGGCGATGCGGATCGCCTCCCTCGGTGGCGCCGTCACCGAGATCCTGTGGCGCCTCGGTGCCGGTTCGCGGATCGCCATCGTCGACACCACCAGCGTCTACCCGGCCGAGGTGCTGCGGGAGAAGCCGAATGCGGGCTATCTGCGGGCGCTCTCGGCCGAGGGGCTGCTCTCGGCCGGGCCCGACCTCGTCATCGCCGCCGAGGGGGCCGGACCGGCGGCGGTGCTGACGCAGATCCGCGAGGCCGGCATCCCCGTCGTGCTCGTCCACGAGCCGCCGACCGTTGAGGGCGTGTTGGAGAAGATCCGGGCGGTCGGGCACGCGGCCGGGCTCGACGCGCCGGCCGAGACCCTGCACCGGACGGTCGAGGCCGCCTTCGCCGCCCTCGCCGGGCGGCGCGCCCGCATCGCCCGGCCGGCCCGCGCCCTGGTGGTGCTGTCGCTCGCCAACGGGCGGGTCATGGCCGGCGGCCGGGAGAGCACGGCGGACGGAATCCTCGCGCTGGCCGGGCTGCGCAACGCCGCCGAGGGGCTCACCGGCTTCAAGCCGATCACCGACGAGGCGATCGTGGCCGCTGCCCCCGAGACGGTGGTGGTGATGTCGAACGAGGGCCACGCCCTGAGCCCGGACACCGTGTTCGCACCCGGTACCGCCCTGTCGCAGACGCCCGCCGCCGCCAAGCGCTCGCTCGTCGCCATGGACGGTCTCGCCCTGCTCGGCTTCGGGCCGCGCACGCCTGAGACGGCCGAGGCGCTGATGCGCGCGGTCTATCCGGATCTGACGGGTGAGTGAGGCTCGCCGGAGGGGCGTCGCAGTCTTCGCCGGCCTTGCCCTGCTCCTGGCCGCGATCCTCCTGCTGTCGCTGGGATCCGGCGCCGTCCGCATCCCGCCGGGCCGCGTCCTCGACATCCTGCTGCAGGGCGGCGCATCGGGAGCCGGTGACCCGACCTTCGCCCGGGACGCCCTCGTCGTCCTGAACATCCGCCTGCCCCGGACCCTGCTCGGCCTGATGGTCGGGGCCGGGCTCGCGGTGTCGGGCGCCCTGATGCAGGGGCTGTTCCGCAATCCCCTCGCCGACCCGGCCCTGGTCGGCGTCTCCGCCGGGGCGGGGCTCGCGGCGGCCACGGTGATCGTCCTCGGCGACCGGCTCCTCGCCGCCGTGAACCTGCCGGGGTCGCTGCCCTATACGGCGCTGCCCGTGGCGGCCTTCTCGGGCGGGCTCGCCACGACCTACGGCCTCTATCGGGTGGCGACCCGGGCCGGGCGGATCTCGGTGGCGACGATGCTGCTCGCGGGGCTCGCCGCCGCAGCCCTGGCCGGGGCGCTCACCGGCCTTCTGGTCTATGCCAGCGACGACCGGCAATTGCGCGACCTGACCTTCTGGTCGCTCGGCAGCCTCTCCGGCGCCACCTGGACCAAGGTGATGACGAGCGCCCCCGCGATCCTGCCGGTCCTGGTCACGGTGCCGTTCCTCGGGCGGGGGCTCAACGCCCTGGTTCTCGGCGAGGCGGAGGCCTTCCATCTCGGCGTCCCGGTGGAGCGGTTGAAGCGCGTGGCGATCCTGCTCGTGGCGGTGGCGGTCGGGGCCGGCGTGGCGGCGGCGGGGGTGATCGGCTTCGTCGGACTCGTGGTCCCGCACGGATTGCGCCTCCTGATCGGCCCGGAGCATCGCCGCCTGCTGCCGGCCTGCGCCCTGCTCGGAGGGGCGCTGCTGGTCCTGGCGGATGTCGTCGCCCGTCTCGTCGTGGCGCCGGCGGAACTGCCGATCGGCATCGTCACCGCCATCGTCGGCGCGCCCGTCTTCCTCTGGCTGCTGCTCGGGCGGAGCGCCCTGGCCGATGTCTGATCTGCTCCGCGCCGAGGATCTCGCCTACGCCGTGGCCGGCCGCGTCCTCGTCGAGGACATCGCGCTCACGGCCGAGCCGGGCCGGATCCAGATCGTCGTCGGGCCGAACGGGGCCGGGAAATCGACCCTGCTGCGGCTCCTGAGCGGTGAGCTGGCGCCGACGAGCGGCCGCGTCACCTATGCCGGGGAGCCGGCCGCGGCGATCCCGCCCTGGCGGCTCGCGGCGATGCGGGCGGTGATGCCGCAAGCCCTTCGGCTGGCCTTCCCCTTCTCGGCGGCGGAGGTGGCGCGGATCGGCCTCGACGGCATCGGCCGCGGTCTCGACCGGCGCGCCCGCGACGCCATCCTGACGGAGGCCCTGCACCGCGCCGATGTCAGCCACCTCGCGCGGCGGTCCTATCCGACGCTGTCGGGGGGCGAGCAGGCGCGGGTCCAGTTCGCCCGCGCCCTGTGCCAGCTCGCCGCCGGCCGCACCCTGGCCCGGCAGCAGGTGCTGTTCCTCGACGAGCCGACGGCGAGCCTCGATCTGCGCCACCAGACGGCGCTCCTCGATGTCGCGGCGGATCTCGCCGGGGCCGGCACCGCCGTGATCGCGATCCTGCACGACCTCAACCTTGCCGCGGCCTATGCCGACGAGCTGATCGCGCTGCAGGCCGGCCGGATCGTCGCGCGGGGGCGGCCGGAGACGGTGCTGCGCGACGACCTCGTCGCCCGCGTGTTCGGCGTGCCCTGGTGCGTCGGCGAGGTGCCGGAGGCGGGACGCCCCTTCCTCTTGCCGCGCAGAGGTGTCGCCGTCAGGCAACAGGGATGAGGCGGATTCCTCAAAGCTGGAATTCTTTCAAGTTGCTGCGATGATAGTTGCAAATCGCTCCAGATCGAAGGTTTTCACGTTGCGTTGACTTGGGCTCCTGCGCCGACCCAGAGCGGGCCCCGTGCAAGCCAGCCATCCGCCAGCCAGCCGCTCCTCCCTGTCTGGTCCGGATGTCCCCATGCTGCCCCCGTCCCTTCGTGTCGCCCTCGCGGTCGGAACCTCGCTGGCCTCCCTCACGGCCGCGCAGGCCCAGCCGGTCGGCGCGCAGCCCGGCCTGCCGCAGGTGGCGAGCACCGCCACCCCCGCCGAAGAGGTGAGCCTCGACACCCTCTCCGTCACCGCGACCAAGACGGAGGGAACGGCCATCGACGCGCTGGCCGGCAGCAGCGTTGTTACCCGCGAGCAGATCGACCGCCTTCAGCCGAGCCGGCTCTCCGAGGTGCTGCGCGACGTGCCCGGCGTGACCACGCAGGAGAACCCGAACGATCCGGCCCAGGCCATCAACATCCGCGGCTTGCAGGATTTCGGCCGGGTCAATGTGCTGATCGACGGCGCCCGCCAGGATTTCCAGACCTCGGGCCACAGCGCCAACGGCGTGTTCTACCTCGATCCCGAACTCGTCGGCGGCATCGACATCACCCGGGGGGCGACCGCCACGATCTACGGCTCCGGCGCCATCGGCGGCGTCGTCGCCTTCCGCACCCGCTCCATCGACGACATTCTCGCCCCCGACGAGACCGCCGGCGTGGTGCAGAAGCAGGGCTTCGGCACCAACGGCCAGCGCTTCTTCAACTCGACCGCTCTGGGCGCGCGCATCGGCACGGCGGCGGACGTGTTCGGGCAATTCGTGTTCCGCAACAACGGCGCCTATCGCGACGGGCTCGGCACCCTCGTGCGCGACACCGGCAACGAGCTGACCTCGGGGCTCACCAAGATCAACATCCGCCCCGCCGACGGCCATGAGATCAGCGGCACGGCCCTGCTCCAGCGCTTCGATTTCGCCAATGCCGGCACCGGCAACACCGGTGCGCGCTTCGCCAACGCGGTGCAGGCCGACACCTACACCCTCGGCTACCGCTTCGCCCGGCCCGACGTGCCGCTGCTCGATGTCAGCATCCGCGGCTACCACACCACGACGCACAACGACCTGACCTTCCTGCAGGATTCGCCGAGCGGGGTTTACGGCACCCTCGGTGCGCGGGCCGGGAGCCGGATCACCTACGATCTCGAGACCACCGGCTTCGACGTCCACAACACCGCCCGCTTCGACACCTGGGCGCTGAGCCACGCCCTCACCGTGGGCGGCGATTACGTCGGCAACCACGTCCGCACCACCGACAATGCCGGCGGCTTCGGCGCGGCCTTCACCCCGTCGGGCGAGCGCAGCCTCGCCGGCGCCTTCGTGCAGGACGAGATCCGCTACGCATCCTGGCTGCGGGTGATCGGCGCCCTGCGCTACGACCACTACGACCTCTCCGGGGGCGTGTATCGGTCGAGCGGCGACCGTGTCTCTCCCAAGTTCACCGTCGGCGTCTCGCCTCTGCCCGGCCTGGAGCTCTACGGCACCTATGCCGAGGGCTATCGCGCCCCTTCGATCACCGAGACGCTGGTGCAGGGCATCCACCCGTTCCCCGCCTTCAACATCCGGCCGAACCCGGCTTTGCGCCCGGAGACCGCCCATACCGTCGAGGGCGGCGTCAACCTGAAGTACAATGACGTGCTGATGGCCGGCGACGTGTTCCGGGCCAAACTCAATGTCTTCCACAACACGGTAGACGACTTCATCGGGATCCAGTCGGTCGGGCCGGACTATTTCGTGCCGGCGATCGCCGGCATTCCCGCCTCGATCTGCGCCAGCATTCCCGGGCGCTTCCCCTGCGTGATCCCGGTGCGCGATTACCAGTATCTCAACATCGCCCGGGCCGAGCTGAACGGCGTGGAGCTCGAAGGGGCCTACGATTGGGGCGGCGGCTTCGTCACGCTGGCGGCCACCCATACCGATGGGCGCGACCGGGCGACGGGCGAAACCCTGGTCAGCGTGCCGCCGAACCGGCTCAGCACGACGCTGGGCCTGCGCTTCCTCGGCGGCGACCTCACCGTGGCGAGCCGCCTCACCTTCGTGGAGGCCCGCACCGACCTGCCGTCCGGCTCCACCATCCTCGCCACCAAGGCCTATGGCCTCGTCGACTTCTTCGCGTCCTACATCGTCAACGATCGGGTCCGGGCCGATTTCATCGTGCAGAACGCCTTCGACAAGCGCTACACCCAGTACCTCAATGCCCTGCCGAATCCTGGCCTCACGGCGAAGGCGGCGATCAGCATCAAGTTCGCGACCCGGTAGCGGATCCCCAGGCGCCCGGCCTCGTCCGGGCGCCTCGGCGCGGGTGCTCAAGCAGCGGGGCGTATGCTTGCCCTCGCCGCTGCGCCGGGGCGAGCGGACTCGGCGGTCGATCTCGACGAATCGGGCCGGGCCATGCGGATGCCGGCCTGAACTCTCACCGTGAGAGGGACGGCAAACCTTCAACTGAAAGCGGATCGAGGGCCACTTGCGTATCTTTCATGCGTCAGGTGCATGAGAGTGGCCTCTGGTGATGGTCCGATAGCGCCCGCTCCGCGCAAGCCTCTGGAAGGCCTCGCTGTTCTGAGCCGGCGTACAGCTCAGTGCAACCTGAGGGGCGGTTTCGACCGGTGTCCGACGCCGGCCTCGGCTGTGAAATGCGCGACGAGTGGCGTTGAGCGCATGGCAGGCCACCGGAGGCGAAGCTTAGTCGCCTTCTTTTTGGCCAAATCGCACACAAATCGGTTGCGCACAATTTGTGCTCGACATCCTCAGACGGACATGAACGCGAAGCCCTCCCAACTCGTCTCCGGTCTCGGCTTCGTTGCCCTGTCCTTCGCCCTGTGGGGGGCGGCCTGCGCCCTGTCGGGGCGGATCATTTGGTGCTGAAGGCGGCCTCCGCCCGCCGCGTCGCCGCATAGGCGCCGAGGAGGAAGCCGCCCTGCAGGGCCGAGAGATACGCGAACAGCATCAGGATATCGGCTGCACCGACCGTCCGGAGGTAGAGTCGCGTCGAGACCCAGGCGATCAGCACGATCAGGCTGGCGGCGGTCACGGCGCCGAGCCGGAGATACGATCCGACGCCGAAACCCGCGAGGATCAGAAGACACAGGGTGAGCATGACATGCTTTCTCGGCGAGGAGAGCCGTCCTGTTTCGCCATCGCGATGAGCCCGGATCTTGCGGGCTTCGCAACCTGTTGTCGGACCATCCTACAGGAAAGTGCCTGCGAGGGCTGCGCTGTCAAAGACGTGGTTTGGGAAAACAGCTCATCGGATTCGGCAAAAGTCGTTTAACGACTGTGGGTGTCGCGGCAGAATCTGTCGATATTCATTCCGGATCATCGATTGATCTGTGTTGTCGAAATTCGGTCCGTCTTCCGTCGGACTGTCGTCAAAACATTGCCTCCCCGACGATGCCCTCTTCCCGACCGGTCCGATACTCGGGAAAGCAGGCCGATACAGCCTCCAACTGAGACGGCCTCCGTTTGATCGGAGCGGGTTCCGTCTCAGCCAGCCCACGCGGCGTTCGAGCGAAGCCCCAATCCGCCATCCCGAAGGGATCAACCGGATTGGGTATGATCCGTCCCGTCACCACTCCTCTCGATCCGGTTCCAGCAAGCGATCCTACGCTCAGTTGTACCGGAACCGATGGAAGGCGGATAGCGCTTTCCCGGAACGATCGAAACATTTGCGCTGAGGCCGGTCAGCAAAATTCATTGCGCGCCATCGATTATGGCGCTTAAGTCATTGGACTTGTAATAGTTCTAGAACATATGTCTTGCATGATTCATTCTCCTATTGCCATACGCCCCCGAGGGTTTTGGTGCGTATCGCTTGGGCTTGCTTAGCCTAAGTTAAAAACATCTCGGGGATCATGTTCGAACATCGTGCTGTTCTTCTTCGTCCGTCTCAACGGACGGGGTGGGCCCTTCATCTGCTCGCATCGACGATCCTGTCGGGGGCGATGCTGGGCGGCTCCGCTCAGCCGGGCCGGGCGCAGGTCGCCTCCGAGGCCGCCGTCGAGTTGTCCGAACTCAGCGTCACCGGCGAGAGACGTGGCCCGACCCTGGGTGGGGCCTTGTACGGACCGGGCGGGGCGTCGGGCCCGGTTCCGGGCTACGTCGCCAGCCGCAGCACCGTGGCGACCAAGACCGATACGCCGATCCTGGAGACGGCCCAGTCGATCTCCGTCGTCGGCCGCGAGCAGATCGAGGACCAGAACGCGCTGACGGTGAACCAGGCCCTGCGCTACACGCCGGGCGCCTCGGTCGAGCAGCGCGGCAGCTCCGGCTCGACCCGGCTGGAGCAGTTCTTCATCCGCGGCTTCGCCGCCCCGACGTTCCTCGACGGCCTGCGCCTGCCCGGCAGCCGCGACGCCTACCCATCGGTCGATCCCTACAATCTCGAGCGCATCGACATCATCAAGGGCCCGGCCTCGGTCCTGTACGGGCAGGCCGGTCCCGGCGGCCTCGTCAACCTCGTGAGCAAGCTGCCGCAATTCGTGGCGCACCGCGAGGTCTTCATCCAGGGCGGCGGCTTCGACGAGGTCCGCGGCGGCGTCGATATCGGCGGTCCCGCCGGAGACGGCACCGGTGGTCTCGCCGACCAGTTCGCCTACCGTGTCGTCGCGTCCGGCCGCGTGGGCGACGGGCCGGTGAATTTCACCCACATCGAGCGCGCCTTCATCGCGCCGAGCGTCACTTGGCGCCCGGACGCCGATACCAGCCTCACGGTGCTCGCCCGCTACCAGCGCGATCCCTTCTCGGGCTATTACGGCGCCATCCCGGCCAAGGGCTCGGTGTTCCCGAGCAATTTCGGCATTCCCGGCGGCCGCCTCGGCTACCTGCCCACCAGCTTCTACGACGGGGACCGCAGCTACGAGCGCTCGGACCGCACCATCGGCTCGATCGGCTACATCTTCGATCACCGCTTCGACGACAGCGTCCGCTTCCACTCGTCCACCCGCTACCTGCACAGCGAGGGCGATTACCGCTCGGTCTACACCGCATTCCAGGGCAACGCTCCGTCCTGGGCCGGCCGCTTCCTGTCCCGCGGCTACGGCGGCACCCGCGTCGCCATCGACGCCTACACCACCGACAACAACCTCGAATTCCGCTTCGCCACCGGCATCTTCGATCACACCCTGCTGTTCGGCATCGATCACCAGACGATCCGCACCACCACCTTCGGCACGGGCTTTCCCAGCGCGCCGCAGCTGGACCTGCTCAACCCCAACAACAACCAGGGCCTGACGCCCCTGCCCTTCACCTCGTTCCAGGACATCGCCGCGAGCCAGACCGGCGCCTATGTCCAGGACCAGATCCGCTTCGACAACCTGATCCTGACGCTGGGCGGCCGCTTCGACCGGGCGCGGCAGGAGGGGCCGACCTACAGCCTGCCGACCGGCCGGCTCACCACCCTCCAGGATGCGCGTTCCGAGGCCTTCACCTACCGGGCGAGCCTGCTCTACCGCTCGGAACTCGGCGTCTCGCCCTATGTCAGCTATTCGGAGGCCTTCGAGCCCATCGTCAGCGGCGCGATCTACGACGGCGATCCGAACGGGCTCGGCCGCCTGCCCGATCCGCAGACGAGCCGGCAATACGAGGCGGGCGTGAAGTACCAGCCGCCCGGCACCGACATCCTGCTCTCGGCCGCCGCCTTCGACATCAAGCAGCAGAACCGGCTCCAGCCCGACCCGGTTAACGGCAACCGCTTCAGCATCCAGAACGGCGAGGTCGGGGTGCAGGGCGTCGAGTTCGAGGCGCGGGCGAACCTCGCCGAAGGCCTCAGGATCGTCGGCGGCTTCTCGCTGCTCGATGCGCGGGTGACGCGGGACACCACGACGACGCTCAACGAGCTGACCGGCCGGCAGGTGCCGCTCCTGGGCAAGACGCCCGTCCAGATCCCGGACGCGACCGCCTCGGTCTTCGTCGATTACCGCGTGCTCGAAGGCCCGCTGCGCGGCGTCGGGGTCGGCGGCGGCGTGCGCTGGATCAGCGCGCAATGGGGCGATCCGGCCAACACCTTCCGGGTGCCGGAGGCCTACCTGCTCGACGCGGTCGCGTCCTACGATTTCGGGCAGTTCGACCCGGCCTATGCCGGCCTCGATCTGCAGCTCAACATCCAGAACCTGCTGGACGAGCGCTACGTGACGAGCTGCTTCAACTACTCGGCCTGCTATTACGGCCTGCCGAGGACGGTCTTTGCAACGCTCCGTTACCGTTGGTAGGAGGCCGGCATGGCGTCTCCCGCGAGGATCACGCCCGCCGAGCGGGCATCGGTAGCCGGCCGCATCGTGCTGGCGGCGGGGGGCGGCTACGGCGTCGCCGCCCTCGCCACCGCGTTCCTGTCGCTGGTGCTGCCGCTGGCGCGCGCCGAGGCGGTGGCGGCCGCGACCCTGCTCAGCTTCGCCGTGATGGCCGGGATCGTCGTGCTGGTCTTCGCCCTGCGCACGCTCCTGCGGGCGACGGTCGCGGTCGCGGGGCTGGCCGGGCTCCTCGGTCTCGGACTCTGGCTGGCGATGCGGGGGCTTGCGCCATGAAGGGAAGCTTCCGGCAGTCCATGGCGTGGCTGCACACGTGGTCCGGTCTCATCGTCGGCTGGGTGCTGTTCGCGATCTTCGTCACCGGCACCGCGAGCTATTACCGGCCCGACATCACCCGATGGATGCGCCCCGAACTCACCCGGGCCGAGCCGATGGACGCCCCGGCCCTGGGGGCGGCGGCCGAGCGGGCGGTCGCCTATCTCCAGGAGCACGCGCCGCAGGCGCGGAGCTGGTTCATCGCCCTGCCGCAGCCCGACAAGCCGGTGCTCGACCTGTTCTGGCGCACCCGGCCGGGCGAGCCGCCGCGCCAGGCGATGCTCGATCCGCGCACCGGCGCCGAGGCCGCCGTGCGCGGGACGCGCGGCGGCGACTTCCTCTACCGCTTCCATTTCGAGCTGCACATGCCGCCGCTCTGGGGGCGCTGGATCGTCGGCATCTGCGCGATGATCATGCTGGTGGCGCTGATCTCCGGCATCGTCACCCATAAGCGGATCTTCGCCGACTTCTTCACCTTCCGCCGGGACAAGGCACCCCGGCGCAGCTGGCTCGACGCGCACAACGTCACCGGCGTGCTGGCGCTGCCGTTCCACCTGATGATCACCTATACCGGGATCATGACCCTGGCGCTGATGTACATGCCCTGGGGCGTGACCACCGCCTACAGGGGCGACAACCAAGCCTTCTTCGCCGAGGCCGGCTTGGTGACGACGCCGCGCCCGCCCGCCAACCGGCCCGCTGCCCTGACCCCGGTCGGGCCGATCGTCGAGCGCGCCCTCGCCACGATGCCGGAGACCCTGGAACGTCTCTCGGTGGTCAATCCGGGCGATGCCAACGCCACGGTGGTTGCCGTGTTCGAGGAGCCTCACGGCCTCTCGCACCAGCATCCCCAGATCGCCTTCGACGGCGTCAGCGGCGAGACGCTGG
The DNA here is from genome assembly GCF_014845115.1 of Methylorubrum zatmanii. Taxonomy (GTDB): domain Bacteria; phylum Pseudomonadota; class Alphaproteobacteria; order Rhizobiales; family Beijerinckiaceae; genus Methylobacterium; species Methylobacterium zatmanii. The sequence goes on from NZ_NKUI01000079.1 coordinate 11,985, forward strand.
AAATCCTCGGCGGCGGGCTCAAGCCGGCGGCCAAGACCTTCACGGTGATGACCGGCCTGCACGAGGCGCATTTCGCCGGCACGGCGCTGCGGCTGCTGTTCTTCCTCTGCGGCCTGATGGGCTGCGCCATGGTCGCCACCGGCATCGTGCTCTGGTCGCTGGCGCGGCTGCCCAAGGCGAACGAGCGGGCCTTCTTCGGCCTGCGCCTCGTCCAGGCGCTGAACATCGGCAGCATCGCCGGCCTGCCGGCGGCGGTCGCCGTGTTCTTCCTCGCCAACCGTCTCCTGCCGGCGGATCTCGCCGGCCGCGCGGAGTGGGAGATTGACGCCTTCTTCGGCGCCTGGATCGTCGCGGCGCTGGTGCCCCTCGTCCGCCCGCAGCGCCGGGCTTGGTGCGAGGGATTGGCCGCCGTGTCGCTCCTCTGCCTCGCGGTCGTCGCGGCCGACATCCTGACGATCCCCGGTCATCCCCTGCGGCTGACGGGCGGCGGCGATCCGCTCTTCGCGTGGTTCGATGCGGCGATGTTGCTGCTCGCCGGCCTGTTCGCGCTCGCGGCCCGCAAGGTGCTGCGCTACGAGGCGCCCAGGAAGGAGAGCCAGAGGGAGCGGAGCGCGCGGCCGGAGCCGGCGGCATCGCCCGTATCCCCGACCCGCGCCCCGGTGCGGCAGACGGAGCCGACCCACGCATGACGCCCTCGATCCTCGCCGCCAATCTCGGACTGAGCTTCGCGGCTTTGGCCGCCCTCTGCCTCAGCCTGAACCGGCACCATGCCGAGGTCTTCGACCGGAAGGCCGAGCGGGCGGCGGTGCTGCGGCTGCGCGCCTTCGGCTGGGCCGCCATCGCCGCCTCCCTGGTCGTGGCCGGGATCGGGGAAGGCTGGGCGTTCGGCCCGGTGCAGTGGATCGGTGCGTTGACCGGGGCGGCTCTGGGGCTCGTGCTGCTCCTGTCCTACCGGCCGCGCTACGTCGCCCCGGCGGCGCTGGTGGCCCTCGGCGTCGCGGCCGTTCCCCTGTCCCTGGCCGCCCTCGCCGTCTCGCCCTGACTGGCCGAGGCTTCCCGCGATGGCTCCCTTGATGCCGAAACAGGCCCTCGCCCGCGCGGGCGCATTGCTGGCCGGACACGGCTTTCACGAGACCGCCCGCAACGAGCGCGGCGACAGCCTCTACTATGCGCGGGGCGACGGGCCCGAGCGCCTGCGCCTCTCGAACCATGCCCGTACCCCCAAACAGCGGCGCCTGCACCCGGAGGTCATGACGAGCCTCGTGATCCGCGCGCCCAAGACCGAGGCGCAGGTCGCCGCCATGGTCGAGGCCGCCCTGCGCGATTTCGCGGCCGGCCTCGCGCGCCTCGCCGACACGGGCGTGGCCCCCAAAGGCCCAGTCGGTTCGGGGGCGAAGGCGCGGTCCTGATTTCAGTATTGTGAATTGTCGATCCTGTGCAAGATTTCACGGCTGAGCCAAAGATCGACATTCAGCCTCTTCTTCAGGACATCGACGATCATCGGGTTGCCGGTATCGATTTTTTCCTCGAGCGTGTTGACGTTTGTCACGGGCAGCGAGATCGCGTCCGACTGAGGAAAAAAACGGCTTCTCACCATCTCGAGAGTTCTCTCCGGGCGCGACATGTGGCCCACGAATTCAAAGCGAGAGAGATTTTCCAGGATGTGATGTGTCAGATTGAGAGTGACGGGTTGCCATTCCTTCCACTCGGACCGGTGTTCGTTCAACAGATAGCGTGACTGCATGTTGTCGAAATAGATCAATCCCTTTGCGGGCAGATGCGTGAGAAAATGATCGAGGTGGCCGGGATCGGCGAAGTCGACGAGCTTCAATTCATCGACAAGACGGCGAGTGAACAGATCGAGCTGGCCGTAGTCGTTTCTGCGCTCGTCGAGGTTGTACCTCTTGATCCAGCACAGATGCGACGCCAATTGCTCGACCGGGTCGCGCATGATCGTGAAGCATCGATAGTTCGGATCGGATCCGACGATCTGCATCATGTCGTGGATGCGGATATGGCCGCCGACGAAATCGATCTCTCCGGTGGCCTCTCTCAAAGCTGCGATGTCCGGTAAAAATGTTTCCGCAAAGCCGAGCACTTTGTAGTGGGATGAAAACAAATCGTAGATCGAGCTTCCTGCGCATTTCGGCATGTGCATGAAGAATATTTTCTTTTCAGCCATGAGGTGTTTTGTCTGTATCGAATAGAGGCTGCGGAACAGTCGCTGACGATCTTCTGCGGCGGCTCGGCGCGCACGGCCCTATGGTATGTAAAGTTGCCTCTGAAAATAAATACCTGAGGTTTGATTTTTCCCGGAGCGCCGGTGTCGGGAGGATCCGGTCGCGGCGTCCCTGAACAGCCGGGTCACGGCCGTCGTCACAGGCCGGCCGTCGCGCCGCGCAGGCGGCGGCGGTCGCCGGGAAGCTCGAACACGCCCGCCCAGAGACCGAGGCGGCGGCCCCAGGCCCGCTGGTCCTCGGCCAGATAGGTGGCGCTGCCGCGGTCCGCGACGGCGTAGCCGTTCCCGACCATCCAGGCGGCGAGGTCGTCCGCTCCGAGCCGGCACAGGGCGGTGGCGGTGCCGTCGGCCATGGTCGCGCGCGCTTCGCAGGCGACGGTCCCGCCGGCGATCCGCGCCGCCAGCGCCTCGGCCGCCACCCGGCCGCAGGCATAGCCACGCTCCCGCGCGTCGAAACAGGTCTGGTCGAGATCGGGAGCATCGATGCCGTGCAGCCGCAGGCGCTGTCCGCCGATGGCGAGGGTGGCGCCGTCGATCACCGTGGCGGCACCGCTCACCGTGCGGATAGCATCGGCGGCCCGGGCCGGGCCGGCCGGGGCGCTGGCCGCCAGCAGGGCCAGGGCGGGAACGAGGAGTGCGCCGAGCAGGCGCCGGGGGCCCGCACCGTCGGAATCCCGGTTGCCGGGAGCCGGCGGGCTGGCGATGGTGCCGACGAGACAGGCGCCGTAGATCAGGAGGATGGTGAGGGTGAGCGACATCGGGATCGGCCTCGCGAGAGGGGAGCGGGGGACGCCCGGGCCACGGCCGGTGCGTCGTCGATGCCGCCTTGTCGCCGAGCGCGCGCCGCGCCAGCCTGACGCCGCCTGTCAGCCTCCCGTCAGCCGGGATCGGTCAGGACTCCGTCTCGCCATGCCGCGCCTCACCATGTCCCTCCCCTTCGCCCGCCTCCTGCTCCTCCTCATCGCGACCCTGCCCCTCGGCACGGCGCCGGCGCGCGCCGACAGCGATAGCGAGCGGGCGCGGCAGGCGCTGGAGCGCGGCGAGATCCGCCCCCTCGACGCGGTGCTGGCCGCCGCCCGTGCGGCGGTGCCGGGGGACGTCGTGGCGCTCGACCTGAAGCGCGATGACGGGCATTGGCTCTACAAGCTGCGCATCCTCGGCCAGGACGGGCGGCGGCGCGACGTGAAGATCGACGCCAGTTCTCTCAAGCTGCTCGACGTGGACGACGATGATTGAGGCGGGCGAAGCCGGGATCCGGGAGGCGGTCGCGTGCGCATCCTCGTCGTAGAGGACGAGCCGCGCATCGCGGCCGACATCCGGGAGGGGCTGGAGCGGGCGGGCTATGTCGCGGAGATCGTCGCCGATGGCGAGGCGGCGTGGTTCCGGGCGGAGACCGAGACCTACGACGCCATGGTGCTCGACCTCGGATTGCCGCGCCTCGACGGCCTCGGCGTGCTGCGCCGCCTGCGCGCGGCCGATGTCGCCCTGCCGGTCCTGATCCTCACCGCCCGCGACGGTTGGCGCGAGCGGGTCGAGGGGATCGACGCGGGCGCCGACGACTACCTCGTCAAGCCGTTCCGAATGGAAGAATTGGTGGCGCGGCTGCGGGCGATCCTGCGCCGCACCGCCGGCCACGCCTCGCCCATCCTGCGGGCCGGGCCGGTCGAACTCGACACCCGCACCCGCACCGTCTCGGTCACGGGCCGCGAGATCGACCTGACCGCCCTCGAATACCGCCTGCTCGCCTTCCTGCTCCACCGCCAGGGGCAGGTCGTGCCGGCGGGCGAGCTGCTCGACCATCTCCACGGCAGCGACAGCGACCGGGAGGCCAACGCCCTGGAGGCCCTGCTCACCCGGCTGCGGCGCAAGCTCGGCCCCGGCATCATCGAGACCCGGCGCGGCCACGGCTACTGCGTGCCGGCCGAAGCCTCGTGATCGAAGCCTCGTGAAATCCGGCTCTCTCCGCCTGCGGCTCGGGCTCGCCGCCGCCGGGCTGATCGCCCTGGCCCTGGCCCTGGCGGGGATCGGGCTGACGCTGATCTTCGACCGGGTGCTCGACGCCCGCACCGTCGATGGCCTCGACCGCACCGCCAAGTTCATCGCAGGTCAGGTCACCCTGGCGCCGGATGGCAGCCTGAGCTTGCCCCGGGAGCCGGCGGATCCGCGCTACGCGGCGCCCTATGGCGGTCTCTATTGGCAGGTCGAGCAGGAGGAGGGCGGCGGCGCCCTGCGCTCGCGCTCGCTCTGGGACCGCAGCCTCGGCACGGTCCCCGACGCTCCCACGGAGCCGGCCTTCGGCGACCTGTCCGGGCCCGATGGCGGGCGGCTCATCGCCGTGACCCGCCGCGTCACCATTCCCGGCCATGGCGGGACGGTGCAGCTCGCCGTCACCGCCGCCGAGGACCGGCGCGACCTCGCCGAGAGCCGCGCCACCTTCCTGCGTCTGCTGGTGCCCTCGCTCCTCGCCCTGTTCGCGGCCCTGACGCTGGCCATGTCGCTGTTCGTCCGCCGGGCGCTCAGCCCGTTCCGGACCCTGCGTACCGACCTCGCCGCGATCCATGCCGGGACGCGGGCCCGGCTTCCTGAAACCTTTCCCGAGGAGGTGCGCCCGCTGGTGGCCGACCTCAACCGCCTGCTGGATGCCCAGGAACGGGATCTGGAGCGGGCGCGGACGGGCGCCGGAGACATGGCCCACGGCCTCAAGACCCCGCTCGCGGTGCTCGATGCCCTCTCCCGCCGCGTCGACGGCACCGACCCCGCCCTGGCGGCGGAGATCGCCGAGCAGGCCCAGGCCATGGGCCGGCAGGTGGAGCGGACACTCGCCCGGGCCCGGGCGGCCTCGGGCGGCCTGAGGCGCCGCGCCTGCCCCGTCGCCCCGGCGGCGGAGCGGATCGTCGGCGCCCTGAAGCGCCTGCCCGAGGGCGAGGCCCTGCGCTGGGAGATCGCGATCGCCGGCGGCCTCGGTTTTCCCGGCGATGAGGGCGATCTTACCGAGATCCTGGGCAACCTCCTCGACAATGCCCGCAAATGGGCCCACCGCCGCATCCGCGTCGCGGGTCGGGTCGAGGCCGCTCGGGGCCTTCTCGTTCTGGAGGATGACGGGCCCGGCATGAGCGAGGCGGCGATCGCCGGCATCGCCCGCGGCCGGCGCTGGGACGAGAGCCGCCCCGGCACCGGCTTCGGCATCGCCATCGCCCGCGATCTCGCCGAGGGGGCGGGAGCCCGGATGAGCTTCGGCCGGTCCGACCTCGGCGGATTGCGGGTCGAGCTGGACTGGCCCCTGCCGCCGGCCTGAAGACCGGTGCCGGTTCAGGCGGCGTGCCCGAGCGCCCCGAGGAGATCGGAGCGGCAATAGGGTTTGGGCAGGAAGCGGCCGGGGCCGGGCAGGTCGTGGGGGGAGGGCCGGAGCCGGCCCGAGGTGACGATCAGCCGGATATGCGGCCATCGCGCCTGCACCCGCGCCGCCAGGGTGAGGCCGTCCATCGAGCCCGGCAAGTCGATATCGGTGAACAGGATGGCGAAGGCCTGCGCCCGGCCCTCCAGGAGCCGCAGGGCGGCGTCGGCGTCGGGCGCCTCGACCACCGGCAGCCCGGCATCCTCCAGCATGTCCACGGCGACCATGCGCACGAAGCTCTCATCCTCCACCACGAGGATGTGAGACGGGACGTGAGGATCGGCGGTCTCGGGCGAGCGATGCATGGATGTGCGGACGAGTGAAGGTGAAACGGAACGCTCCATTTCAAGGCGTCGATCCGGATATGGTTTCAGCGTAGCGGTAGAAGAATTCGTGAAAAATCCGCAAGATATCGTTTCGCGGCGCGCCACGTGCCGGGCTCGGTGAGCGTATTGCCACCCTCAGGGCTTTCAATTACGGGAGCCCGGCAAACAGGGTGCCGGAGGCCCGCTATGCCGCTGCCCTCGACCCTTGCTGCCTGTTCCGGACATGGCATCCATCCTCCGGAAGTCCCGCCCCGGCGCCTTGCTCAGGCGATGACGGAGCGTCGTTCTCTGCAGGCGGCCCGGACATCACTTGCCGTGGAGACCCGCCTTGGCGTCTGAGCCAGAGAGCCCGCTCAAGGCCGTCCCGGCCCTGCCCAAGGTCGCCACCGGCATCTCCGGTTTCGACGCCATCACCTTCGGAGGCCTGCCCAAGGGGCGTCCCTCCCTGGTCTGTGGCGCGGCCGGTTGCGGCAAGACGCTGTTCGCCACCACCTTCCTCGTCAACGGCGCGACCCGCTTCGGCGAACCCGGCGTGTTCATGAGCTTCGAGGAGCGGGCCGAGGATCTCGTCGCCAACGTCGCCTCCCTCGGCTACGACCTCGACGGGCTGGTGGCCCAGGGCAAGCTCGCCATCGACCATGTCCGCGTGGAGCGTGGCGAGATCGAGGAGACCGGCGAGTACGATCTCGAAGGCCTGTTCATTCGCCTCGGTTTCGCGGTGGATTCGATCGGCGCCAAGCGCGTCGTGCTCGACACCATCGAAACCCTGTTCGCCGGCTTCTCCGACGAGACGGTGCTGCGCGCGGAACTCCGCCGCCTGTTCGGCTGGATCAAGGACCGTGGACTCACCGCGATCATCACCGGCGAGCGCGGTGACGGCCAGCTCACCCGCCAGGGGATGGAGGAATACGTTTCCGACTGCGTGGTGCTGCTCGACAATCGCGTCGAGGACCAGATCACCACCCGGCGCCTGCGCGTGGTGAAGTATCGCGGCTCGGCCCACGGCACCAACGAATACCCGTTCCTGATCGATGCCGAGGGCATCAGCGTCCTGCCCGTCACCTCGGCGGATCTCGACTACACCATCGCCGAGGGCGTGATCGCGACCGGCATCGCCGGCCTCGACGCGATGCTCGAACCCGGCGGCTTCCATCGCGGCACCAGTATCCTGATCTCGGGCGAGGCCGGCACCGGCAAGACCATGATCGCCTCGAGCATGATCGACGCGGCCTGCGCCCGGGGTGAGCGCTGCATGGCCTTCGTGTTCGAGGAGAGCGGCCACCAGATCGCCCGCAACGCCCGCTCCGTCGGCCTCGACCTCGCACGCCACGTCGAGGCGGGCCTGCTGCGGTTCGAGGCGGCGCGACCCAGCCTCTACGGACTGGAGATGCATCTGGCGCGCATGCACCGGGACATCGACCGGTTCGAACCCGCCTTGGTGGTGATCGACCCGCTCTCGGCGCTGCGCGGCCCGCCGGTCGAGTTGCAGTCGACGATGCTGCGGATGATCGACCTGCTCAAGAGCCGCGGCATCACCGCTGTCTTCACCAGCCTGCGCGAGGACGGCGACATCGATCACGACAGCGCCATCGGCGTCTCCTCGCTGATGGATGCCTGGGTCAAGCTCCTCAACGTCGAGGCCAACGGCGAGCGCTCGCGCACGCTCTACGTCATCAAGGCGCGGGGCATGCGCCACTCGAACCAAGTGCGCGAGTTCACGATGTCGGAAGTCGGGATCGCGCTGATCGATGCCTATATCGGCCCGGCGGGCGTGCTCACCGGCACCGCCCGCGTGGTGCAGGAGGCGGAGGAGGCCGCTGCCGCCCTGCGCCGGGAACAGGAGAACCTGCGCCGTCAGCGGGAGGCCCTGCGTCGCCGTCGGTCGCTGGAGCGCCAGATCGACGAATTGCGCGCCACCCTGGAATCCGTGGAAGAGGAAGAAGCGTTGCTCTTGAGCGAGGACGAGATGCGCGAGACGACGCTGGCGAACGGACGGCGCAACCTCGCGGCCCGCCGGGGGAGCGCGCGATGAGCGGGACGGAGCCGATCGACGGCGAGGACGCCCCCGACGAGGGTCATTACCATCTGCGCCTCTACGTGGCCGGGCAGACCGCCAAATCCCTCGCGGCGATGGCGAATCTGAAGCGCTTCTGCGAGGAGCACCTCGCCGGTCACTACGACATCGAGGTGGTCGACCTCATGAAGAACCCGCAGCTCGCCGCGGGCGATCAGATCCTGGCGATCCCGACCCTGGTGCGCCGCCTGCCCGCCCCGCTCAAGCGCATCATCGGCGACCTGTCCAACACCGAGAAGGTGCTGATCGGACTCGACATCCGGCCGAAGGCGGGCGGGTTTTGAGCGCGGCCGGCCCCACGGGCGGCGAGGCCGCCGGGCGCGCCCGGCTGCGCCTCTACGTTGCCGGGACCTCGCTGCGCTCGACGCGCACCATCGAGAGCGTGCGCCGCCTGTGCGAGCGCCGGCTCGGCGGCCTGTGCGACCTCGAAGTCGTCGACATCTACCAGCAATCCGGGCTGGCGGGCACGGACGGCGTGGTGGCGGCGCCGACCCTGGTGCGCCTGAGCCCCCTCCCCGCCCGCCGCTTGGCCGGCGATCTGAGCGACGAGCAGCGGATCCTGGAAGGCCTCGGCCTGCAGTCCCTGGTGCGGGACAGCGCCGACGGGGGCAACGATGAGCGGTGAAGCATCCTCCGTCGCCCTCGCCGTTGCCGAGGCGCGGATCCGCGAGCTGGAGACGCGGCTGGAGGAGGTCGAGGACACCCTCGCGGCGATCCGCCGGGGCGATTTCGACGCCATCGTGGTCGAGGGGCCCGGCGGCGAGCGGCTGGTCTACGCCCTGGAGAATGCCGACCGGCCCTACCGGGTGCTGATCGAGCAGATCCAGGAGGGCGCCTTCACTCTCGGGCCGGACGGCACCCTGCTCTATTGCAACCGCCGGCTGGCCGAGACCCTGGGCCAGCGCCAGGAGCGGCTGATCGGCCAGCCCCTCGCCCGCTTCGCCGCCGAGGGCCACGGCGCCGCCCTGGCGGCCCTGGTGGCCCGGGCGGCGCGGATGCCGGCCCGCGGCGAGCTCGCGCTCTGCGACGAGGCCGGAAACGAGCGCCCGGTCTACCTCTCCCTCAGCCGCCTCGACGGCGATGGCGACACGCTTCTGCTCTGCGGTGTCCTGACCGACCTCACGGCGGAGCGACGGCGCCTGCGCGAACTCGCCGAGGCCAACGAACGCCTGCGGACCGAGGTGGCCGAACGCGAGCGGATCGAGGAGGCCCTGCGCCAGTCGCAGAAGATGGAGGCGGTGGGTCAGCTCACCGGGGGCGTCGCCCACGACTTCAACAACCTGCTCACCGTCATCAAATCCTCCACCGACCTGCTCAAACGGCCCGATCTCGCCGAGGAGCGGCGGCGGCGCTACGTCGAGGCGATCTCCGATACGGTCGGGCGCGCGGCCAAGCTCACCGGCCAGCTCCTCGCCTTCGCCCGGCGCCAAGCGCTCAAGCCCGAGGTGTTCGATGCCGGCCGGGGTGTCGCGGCGGTGGCGGACATGGTTGGCACGCTGACCGGGGCCCGGATTCAGGTGAAGACCCTGATCGAGCCCTGCTTCGATGCGGCGGGCGAGCCCTTCGCCTGCCTCGTCGAGGCCGATCCGAGCCAGTTCGACACGGCGCTCGTCAACATGGTCGTCAATGCCCGCGACGCCATGGACGGCGAGGGCACGCTGACCATCCGCGTCGGCCATGCCGGCCAGATCCCGGCCCTGCGCACCCATCCGGCGGTGCCCGGCGACTTCGTGGCGGTGTCGATCTCCGATACCGGGGCGGGCATCGCCCCGGCCGACCTGTCGCGGATCTTCGAGCCGTTCTTCACCACCAAGGGGGTCGGCCAGGGCACCGGTCTCGGTCTGTCCCAGGTGTTCGGCTTCGCCAAGCAATCGGGCGGCGACATCGCCGTCGAGAGCGTGCTGGGCCAGGGCACCACCTTCACCCTGTTCCTGCCCCGGGCCAAGATCGCTCCGACCGTGGTCGAGCCCGCCGACGAGCCGGAGCCGCTCGCCCCCGGCCACGGCACCTGCGTGCTCTTGGTGGAGGACAACCGCGAGGTCGGCGCCTTCGCCACCCAGGCCCTGGCCGAACTCGGCTACGGCACCGTCTGGGCCATGGATGCCGAGCAGGCCCTGGCCGAACTCGACCGCACCCCGGACCGCTTCGACGTGGTGTTCACCGATGTGGTGATGCCCGGCATGAACGGCGTCGATCTCGCGCGCAGGATCCTCGAGGACAGGCCGGGCATGCCGGTCGTCCTCTCCTCCGGCTACAGCCACGTCCTCGCCGAGGACGGGCGCCACGGCTTCCCGCTCCTGCACAAACCCTATTCGGTCGAGGATCTCTCGCGCATCCTGCGCCGGGCGGTCCGGCGGCGCGGGCCGAAGGGCCAATAGAGCCTCGGGCCGACGGAGGCGGGAGAGCGTTTTTCCTCGACTTGGAAAGCGCTGAGCCGAAGCCAAGAAAAAAGGCTCGGATCACTCCGAGCCTTGAAGGAAAAAGGCCATTGGGGGCTGAACTGGCCTTCGTGGTCGGACAATGCGCCGGCGACCGATCGGTTCCGAAAAACTTCGCCGAATTTTCAGGTTGCAATCTCAGCGCGGGGCGGCGGCCCGGCGCAGGCGGTCGTTGATCGCCTCGCCCAGCCCCTCTCCCGGCACCGGGGCGACGGCGATCACCGCCGCGCCGGAGGCGTCGAGCCGGCGCAACGCCCCGAACAGACGGGCGGCGGCCTCGGCCGGATCGCCGCGCTCGCTCAGGGATTCGACGGCGGCCGCCCGTTTCAGCCCCTCGGGACGGAACGCCCCGAACAGCAGGGCCGCCTCGCCGGGGGCGATGGCGGTCGCGTCGAGGCGCACGCCGGCTCTGGGCGCATAATGCGAGGCCAGCAGGCCGGGCCCCACGGGCTGCGCCCCCGGATCGCCGGCCGCAGCCGGATCGAAGCCGAGCAGGGCGGCGATGGCCTCCCGCGTCACCCCGCCGGGGCGCAGCAGCCGGGGTGTGCCGCCGAGGCAGGCGACCACGCTCGATTCGACGCCGACCGGACATTCGCCGCCGTCGAGCACCGCGTCGATGCGCCCGTCGAGATCGGCGAGCACGTGGTCCGCGCTGGTGGGGCTCACCCGCCCCGAGCGGTTGGCGGAGGGCGCCGCCACCGGACGCCCGACCCGGGCCAGCAGGTCGCGGGCGAGGCCGTGGGCCGGGACGCGCAGGGCCACGCTGTCGAGACCGGCTCGGGCCAGTTCGCAGACCGAACCGCCGGGCGAGACCGGCACCACCAGGGTCAGCGGCCCCGGCCAGAAGGCGGTCGCCAGAAGCTGAGCGGCCGCGTCGAATACGCCCTCCGCCAAGGCGGCCTCGTGCGTCGCGACATGGGCGATCAGCGGGTTGAAGTGCGGGCGGCCCTTGGCGGCGTAGATCGCCGCCACCGCCTCCGGGTCGGTGGCGTCGGCGCCGAGCCCGTAGACCGTCTCCGTCGGCAGGGCGACGAGGCGGCCCGCCGCGAGCAGGGCGGCCGCCTGTGCGAGGCCGTCGCCGTCGGCGGTCAGGCGAAGCGTGGGGGCGGTTGACGGGTCTGCGTCCATGGCCGAGTGGAGATGCGGTGAAGAACGGCCGGCCGTAGACCCTCGCGCCGCAAGCCGTCAAACGGCAAGCCCGTCCCGGCGCGCCGTCCATGGGAAGCACCGCCCTCCGGGAGCGGTGGGAGGAGCGGTGAAGAGATGAGCTATCGCGCGCCCGTCGAGGAGATGGCCTTCACGCTTCGGCACGTCGCCGGGCTCGACGCCGTGCTGGCGCAGAGCGGCGCCGAGATCGCCTCCGAGGACGCGGTGGCGATCCTCGCGGAGGCCGGCCGGCTCGCCGGGGAGGTCATCGCGCCCCTGAACCGGATCGGCGACCGCCACGGAACGCCGTTCTCTGACGGGACCGTCACCACCGCGCCCGGCTGGCGCGAGGCCTACCGCGCCTTCGTCGAGGGTGGCTGGAACGGGGTGCTCGCCTCCCCCGACCATGGCGGCATGGGCCTGCCGCATCTGATCGCGGCGGCCTGCACCGAGATGTGGAACGGGGCGAACCTCGCCTTCGGCCTGTGCCCGCTGCTCACCGCCGGCGGCATTGAGGCGCTGGCCGCCCACGGCTCCGATGCGCTGAAGAGCCGCTACCTCGACAAGCTCGTCTCCGGCGAGTGGACCGCGACCATGAACTTGACCGAGCCGCAGGCGGGCTCGGACCTGTCCGGCCTGCGCAGCCGGGCCGAGCCCCATGGCGACGGCAGCTACCGGATCACCGGGGCCAAGATCTACATCACCTACGGCGAGCACGACCTGGCCGACAACATCGTCCACCTCGTGCTGGCCCGGCTGAAGGACGCGCCTTCCGGCACCCGCGGCATCTCCCTGTTCCTCGTGCCGAAGGTGCTGCCGGACGGCACGCGCAACGACCTGCGCTGCTCAGGGCTGGAGCACAAGCTCGGCATCCACGGCTCTCCCACCTGCTCCATGGCCTTCGGCGATGGCGGCGGCGCGACCGGCTGGCTGATCGGCGAGGAGAACCGGGGGCTCGCCTGCATGTTCACGATGATGAACTCGGCCCGGCTCAATGTCGGCCTGCAGGGCGTCGGCGTGGCCGAGGCGGCGTATCAGAAGGCCCTGGATTACGCCCGCGAGCGGCGCCAGGGCCGGGCGCCGGGTTCGCCCGAGCCGGTCAGCGCCATCGTCGCCCATGCCGACGTGCAGCGCATGCTGCTGACCATGAAGGCCTATACTGCGGCGGCGCGGGGCATCTGCTACCTCACGGCTCAAGGACTCGACGCCGCCCACGGCCCCGAGGGCAAGGCCGCCCATGACCGGGCCTCTCTGCTGACGCCGGTGGCGAAGGCCTTCTCCACCGACATCGCCAACGAGGTGACCTCGCTCGGCGTCCAGGTCCATGGCGGCATGGGCTTCGTCGAGGAGACCGGCGCGGCCCAGCTGATGCGCGACGCCCGCATCCTCGGCATCTACGAGGGCACCAACGGCATCCAGGCGATCGACCTCGTCACCCGCAAGCTGCCGCTCAACGGCGGCGCCACGGTGGGAGCGCAGATCGCCGCGATGCGGCGGGTGGCGGAGGGGCTTCTGAAGGATGGCGCGCCCGCCTTCGGCCACGCGGCGGCGCGCCTGCGGGAGGGCATCGGCAACCTCGACAGGGCCACGAGCTTCCTGCTCAAGGCTTTGGCCTCGAACCGCCCGCAGGACGCCCTGCCCGGTGCGGCCCCCTATCTGCGCCTGTTCGGTCTGGTGCAGGGCGCGGCCTGCCTCGCCATGGCGGGGCTCGCGTCGAGCGCCGCCTTGAAGGCGGGCGAGACCGATCCGGCCCATGCCGCACGGATCGCCCTCGCCCGCTTCTTCGCCGAGAACCTGCTGCCCGCCGCCGGTGGCCTGGAGCAGGCGATCCTGACCGGCGGCGGGTTCGCCGAGGATCCGGCCTTCGCCCTCGCGGGGTGAGGCGCCCTCACCCGGCCGTGGGAGGTCCATAGCCCGCGTAGAACACCCGCACCGCCTCCGCGACCCGGTAGCGGATCTCCGCCTCGCTCGGTGCTTCGCCGACGTTGAACAGCAGGCGCGTCATCATCCCGGCCTGGCAGAGGTGCAGGAAGTGCTTGGCGGCCAAGTCGGTGTCGGTGGTCGGCGCGAGGCGCCCGGCCGCCACTTGGCTGTCGAAATAGGCCTTGAGCCGTTCGGTGCCGCAGGCCGGTCCGGCCTCGAAGAAGGCCTGCCCGAAGCGCGGAAACTTCTCGCAGGCGCCGATCACCATGCGGATGAGCGAGACATGCTCCGGCCGCGCCATCATGGCGAGATAGCTGGTGCCGAGGCGCGTCAGCACGGCGCACAGGTCCGGATCGTCCTCGTCGAGGCGGAACAGGGCTTCGGCCAGGCCCTCCTTCTCCTCGGTCGTCAGCGCCTCGAACAGGGCTTCCTTGCTGTCGAAATAGACGTAGAGCGTCCCCTTCGACACGCCCGCCGCCCTGGCGATCTCGCCCATGCTGGCCCCGTCGAAGCCCGACGCCATGAAGACCTGCCGCGCGCCTTCCAGGATTTGCCGGCGCTTGTCGCTCTCGCCCGCCTGAGGCCCCTGCCCCCGTTCCTTGATCGACGCGCCCGACATGATGCCCACTCAGATTGACCGAACGGTTCGGTCAATGCTAACTAGCGTCCGAGTGCCGGCGGCGTCAACGGGTGTCGGCTGATGACCGAACGGTTCGGTCAATGCATGTTTGAGGATGCGGCCATGTCGCTTCGCGAGGATGCCGGTCGATCGGAGACCGCCTCGGACACCACTTTCGAGACGGCGCCCGAAAGCGCCGGGGTGGCGCGTGCCGAGGGCGGGCGTGTCCCGGCCGTCGCGCAGCCGGCTCCGGCTCCCGTGCCGGCCGCCGACTCCAAGTCCCGCCGGCCGCTGCGGCGCGCGGTCCTCGGGCTGATGCTCTGCGCCGCCCTCGGCGGCGGCGCCTATGAGGGCTGGCAGTGGTGGACGGTCGGGCGCTTCTTTGTCGGCACCGACGACGCCTATGTGCAGGCCGATATCTCGATCCTGGCCGCCAAGGTCTCCGGCTATCTGGAATCCGTCCCCGTGGTGAACGGGCAGGCGGTGAGGAAGGGCGACGTGATCGCCCGGCTCGATGACGGCGATTACCGGCTCGCCCTGAAGGCGGCGCAGGACAAGGCCGCGACGCAGGAGAGCACCATCGCCCGCATCGGCCGGCAGGCCGAGGCGGCGCAGGCGCAGGTGCTGCAGAGTGCCGCCCAGGTCGATGCCGCGAGGGCCGATGCCGTGCGGGCCGCCGCCGACTACGCCCGCGCCACCCAGATGCAATCCGATTACGTGGCGAAGTCGCGCCTCGATCAGGCCAAGGCCGACCGGGATCGCACCGACGCGTCGGTGAAGTCGGCGGAGGCCGCCCTCGCCGCCGCCCGCGCCAATGTCGACGTGCTGCGGGCGCAGCAGCGCGAGGCCGAGAGCCTCGCCGCCGAGCTGCGCACGGCGGTGGACCGCGCCCGGCGCGATGTCGATTTCGCGGTGATCCACGCGCCCTTCGACGGCGTCGTCGGCAACAAGGCGGTGGAGGCCGGCGCCTATGTCTCCCCCGGCTCGCGGATCGCCGCCCTGGTGCCGCTGACGAGCGTGCGGGTCGACGCGAATTTCAAGGAGACGCAGCTCGCCCGCGTCCGCCCCGGCCAGGAGGTCCATATCCACGTCGACGCCTATCCCGATCGGGACATCGTCGGCACGGTGGAATCGCTCTCGCCCGCCTCCGGCTCGGTCTTCAGCCTGCTGCCGCCGGACAACGCCACCGGCAACTTCACCAAGATCGTCCAGCGCCTGCCGGTGCGGGTCCACGTGCCGGAGGATGTCGCCCGGGAGGGCCTGCTGCGCCCCGGCCTCTCGGTGGTGGTGAAGGTCGATACCCGCGACGGGGCCGACGCCCCGGTCCAGAAGCTCGCCGCCCGGCACTGATGTCCATGGCCGCCACCGCTGCCGTCGCCGGCAGCATCCCCGCCGAACCGCCCCTCGACCGCCGCCGCATGGTGGCGTTCCTGTGCATGGTCTTCGGCATGTTCATGGCGATCCTGGACATCCAGATCGTCTCGGCCTCGCTCAACGAGATCCAGGCCGGCCTCTCGGCTTCCGGCGACGAGATCCCCTGGGTGCAGACGAGCTACCTCATCGCCGAGGTCATCTCGATCCCGCTCTCGGGCACCCTGTCGCGGGTGCTCTCGACCCGCTGGATGTTCGCGATCTCCGCCGGCGGCTTCACGCTGATGAGCCTGATGTGCGCCACCTCCTCGTCGATCGGCGAGATGATCGTCTGGCGGGCGGCGCAGGGCTTCATCGGCGGCGGCATGATCCCGACCGTGTTCGCGGCGGCCTTCACCGTGTTTCCGCCCTCGAAGCGCTCCATCGTCTCGCCGATGATCGGCCTCGTGGCGACGCTCGCCCCCACCATTGGCCCGACCATCGGCGGCTACCTGACCGACCTGTTCTCCTGGCACTGGCTGTTCCTCATCAACATCGTGCCGGGCATCTTCGTCACGGTCTCGACCTGGGCGCTGGTCGATTTCGACCGGCCGAACATCGAGCTCCTGAAGTCGTTCGACTGGGCCGGCCTCGTCTTCATGGCGGGCTTCCTCGGCTGCCTCGAATATGTGCTGGAGGAGGGCCCGAACCACGACTGGCTGCAGGACGAGGCGGTGTTCGCCTGCGCCCTCGTCTGCGGCGTGTCGGCGCTGCTGTTCTTCGCCCGCGCCTTCACCGCGCGCCAGCCGATCGTGGACCTGCGCGCCTTCTCGGACCGCAACTTCGCGGCCGGCTGCATCTTCAGCTTCGTGATGGGCATCGGCCTCTACGGCCTGACCTATCTCTACCCGGTTTATCTGGCGCGGGTGCGCGGCTACTCGGCGCTGCAGATCGGCGAGACGATGTTCGTCTCGGGGCTCTGCATGTTCGCGACCGCGCCGATCGCCGGCAAGCTCTCCGCCAAGCTCGATCCGCGCCTCATGATGGCGATGGGGTTCACCGGCTTCGCCATCGGGACATGGATCGTCACCGGGCTGACCAAGGATTGGGATTTCTGGGAGCTGCTGTGGCCGCAGGTTCTGCGCGGCTGCTCCCTGATGCTGTGCATGATCCCGATCAACAACATCGCGCTGGGCACCCTGCCGCCGGAGCGGATGAAGAACGCCTCGGGCCTGTTCAACCTCACCCGCAACCTCGGCGGCGCGGTCGGGCTCGCCCTGATCAACACCGTGCTCAATGCCCGCTGGGATCTCCATCTCGCCCGCCTGCACGAGCGCTTCACCTGGGCGAACGGCGCGGCCCTGGAGCGGCTCGACGCGATGCGGCGCCAGTTCGAGGTGCTCGGCGGCGACGCCAACGGCATGGCGCTGAAGGCATTGAGCAACACGGTGCGGGTCCAGGGGCTGGTGATGAGCTTCGAGGACGTCTTCCTCGTCCTGACCGTGCTGTTCCTGGCCATGGCCTGCGGCACGCCGCTGATCCGCCGTCCGCCTGGCGCGGCGCCCGCCGGCGCCGGGCACTGACCCGCCGTCAGGCCGCCTCTGCGTTGGCGGCCCGGTCCGGAATGACGATGCGGAAGCGGGCGCCCTTGGTCGTCTCGTCGAGGCTGAGGGTGCCGCCGTTGAGCCGCACCAGCTCCGAGGCGATGGCGAGGCCGAGTCCGGTGCCGCCGGCCCGGGTCGAGCCCTGGAAGGCGGCGAACAGGTTGGCCTTGGCCCGCTCGGGCACGCCGGGCCCGTTGTCGCTGACGAGGATCGTCACCGCGCCCTCGCCGGGAGCGCCGCCCCGACTTCCTTCGATCAGCACGGCGCCGTCCTCGGCCCGGCACGCGGCCTGGGCCTGGACCGCGTTGCGCACGAGGTTGGTGAGGGCGCGCAGGAGCTGTTCGGGATCGACGTCGATCTCCAGATCCCGCGCCGCGCGCACCTCCACGGGGATGCAGGCGGAGGGCATCAGGCCGGCGAGATCGGTCAGCTCTTCGAGGAGCGGCGCCAGCGCCACCATGCGGCGCTGCGGGTTCGGCTCCGTAGCGCGGCCATAGGCCAGGGTCGCCTCGCAGAAGCGGATCGCCCGGTCGAGGGTCTCCACGAGGCGCGGCGCCACCCGCTGCACCAGGGGATCCGAGACGCTCTCCAGGCGGTCGCCGAGGAGCTGCGCCGTGGTCAGCAGGTTGCGCAGCTCGTGGTTGATCTTGCTCACCGAGAGGCCGAGCTCGGCCAGGCGCCGCCGCTGGCGCAGCTCGCCGCCCAGGGCGACCTGCATCCGTGCCAGGGCGTCCTCCGCCTGACCGATCTCGTCGGTGCGGGCCGAGGACCGCGCCACCCGGTCGGCCCGTTCCGGGTCGTCGGCGAAGGCGGTGATGTCGCGGGAAAGCCGGACCACCGGCCGCACGATCGCCTGCCGGAGCACGAAGAACACGAGCCCCGCCGCCAGTGCCGCGATGACGAGGAAGATGACGAGCAGGCGAAGGGAGAAGTCCGTGAGCGCTGCCCGCAGGGGGCCCTCGTCGAGCAGAACCTCGACGGCATCGAAGCCGTCCTGCCCCGAGCCGATCACCCGGATCGGCGCCTCTGTGGACAGGAACAGAGTGCGGAAGGCGCCGCCGGTCGCCGCGAACCAATGCCGCTCGCGCAGGTCCACCGTCTCGGCGACGGCGGAGGGGATCGGCCCGGTTGTCAGGTGACGCCAAGTCTCGCCGACCCGCACGGCGATGGAGCGGGCGCCGACCCCCATGAGCAGGCGGCGGGCCGTCTCGTCGGGCACGTTGCCCTCGGGGGCGGCGTTCAGGACCAGGGCGGCGACCCGCGCCGCCGCCACGCGGTCCGAGAGCCGCGACAGCCGGTAGGTCGTCACCGCCGGGATGTAGATCAGGATTTCGGCCAGCACGACGAAGGCCACCGTCAGCAGGAACAGGCGGCCGGACAGGCCCAGCCACCCGAACCGCCGCGCGCGCGGCGTCGCGGCCGGTGCCTCGCTGTACCAGGGCAGGGCGGCGATCGCCGCCGGTTCATGCTTCGCCACGTTCTCCGGCTCGGTCTGCCGGCCGGGAAACGGAAGGCGGGGCCGTCTCACGCGTCACCCGTCGTTGTGTCGTTCAATCGCGGTCGGAATGGCGGGCATCCGCCCCGGGCCGTCGCCAGTCGTAGAGGTTGTACGAACCGTCGGAGACGCACGCCATTCACTTGCGCGCAAGTCTTATGCGCGAAGTGTCCGCCGCTCAAGCCATCGCCGCAGATAAAGCGACAGAAGGGCGAAACCCGCCAGGGCCGCGAGGGAGGCCACCATGCCGGGCGTCACCAGGGCGCGCAGGTCGAGTCCCGCCGCGCAATCGCTGCCGCCGGCGGCGAGACAGGCGGTCTTGGCCTCGTCCCGGGCGCTCAGGAGGTCTTCGAGCCCCGAGCCGATTCCGGCATAGATGAAGGCACCCGGCGTCAGCCCGAGCAGGGTGGCGAGCACGAAGGTGCGCAGGCGCACGCCGAAGGCCGCCGGGGCGAGGTTGGTGATCCAGTACGGGAAGATCGGCAGCAGCCGCAGGATCAGGATGTAGCCGAACCCGTCGCGACGAAACCCTTCCGCGAAGCGTCCGACCCGGGGGCCGGCCTTGCGCCGGATCAGGTCGCCGGCGGCGAAGCGCCCGACCGAGAACACGATGGCGGCGCCCGTCGTCGCCGAGCCGATGGCGATCAGAGCCCCAGTGACGGAGCCGAACAGCAGCCCGGCCAGCACCGTGAGCACCAGGGTCGCGGGCAGGGAGACCACGACGGAGCCGACATAGGCCAGCGAGGCCAGGGCGATCGCCCGCACCCGGTCCTCGGCGATGAGCGCCTGGAGCCAGACCCGGGAGTCCGACAGCCGGTCGAGGTCGAGGAAGCGGGCTCCGCCGGAGGCGAGCACGCCGAGGGAGAGCAGGGCGAGGCAGGCGAGCGGCAGCCAGCGCAGCCAGGGGCGGCGCGGGCCCTCCGGCTGTGACGACGCGCCGCCCGGGTCCCCGT
>NZ_NKUI01000008.1 GCF_014845115.1 Methylorubrum zatmanii
CCAACTCAGGCCACTAGCACTACTTTGGCAGGTTGATGTCAGGGCGGGTGGCCGAGGACAGCATCACAATGCGGGCAGCGCCACGTCCGAGACCCGCTGATGTGGCCAAGGATGCACGAGCAGCCGATGCGGTGCCGTCGTGTGGTCGCATCGTAGACCGATCCCGATTGACGGGTTTGCATCAGCGTTGTAGTTTCACTTCACACGAACGCTGGACCGGAGCGCGATTCGCGAATGGCGGCTGTTCTGGTAGAATCCGGCTCCGTACCTAGAGCAGCCGGATGCTCGTGGGGCCGCCTCATGCATCAGGCGGCCGTTCGCCGACCATCACTCATGTCGGATCTTCGCGCGTCCCATGGCCGCGAGCCGCTGCGACGCGACGCAACCCCGATCGTCACTTGAGATCGACCGCCGCTTCAGCGGCGGAGGGGAGTGCGTGTCATGGATCAGCCGCCCGCCGTCGAGGAAGGGCCGAAGCGTCGTCCGCCGGCTTCCGACGAAGAATGGCGCCGACTCCGTCTGCGGAGGAAATGCAAGACGCTGGCCCGCAGCTTGGAGGCCGTCCACGCAAGCCGCCCCGACGTCCAGCATTTCGGCTTCCGCGGCTTGTCGAACCTGCCCGCATACTCCGAACACGAGCACGAGGGGCTTGTGCACGCCATGATGCACGGGAGAGGCCGTAGCCTGACCATCCTGACGGCGACGTCCCGGGTCTTCAAGAAGCCGGATCTCGGGCAACGCCTCTTCGATATCAAGAGAGCCGCCAAGGAGCGCGAGCAGCGCGTGATCCCGGCAACCCTCCGCGGCCTGGTGAACGAGCTCCGCCGCCTCTGCGAAGGCCGCTCGCCGGCGCTGCCTGTCTCCGTAGGTTCGAGGCCGCTCCGTCGCTGACTTCGAACCGTTCTCGAAAACGTCGAGGACGCACTCCGACGCGGATCGTGCGGGCGGTCGGAGTTCGGCACGGCTCCTGGCGGAAGACGCTCGTGCTTCGGACCTAGCGCGGCTGGCTTCCGGCAGACCGGTGGCCGCCCGGATTCCGCAGAGCGCCGGCAGTCCGTCGCTGCCGTCCTCGCACCCCGTCGTCGAAGGAGAAGGGACATGACGGACGTCGTCGAACTCAAGCGCAGCCGGGCTGCGTCCTCATCTACAATATCCATGCCGGGGAGCGTCGCGCGGATCGTGCAGGATCTGGTCGGCGGTCGGAGGGAATCCGATGGCGATGCATCGCCGGCGACGCCTTTGCAGATCAGGCTCGACGAACTCGTGGGGCTCGGCGACCGGACGGTGGCTCGGTTGGCGGCTCTCGCCGGTCGCCGCACGCTCACACCAGAGTCGGCCGCGCGGCTCGCGCTGCGCCATGCCCGCGAAATCAATGGCGCAACTCCGCGCCGACAACTCGCCTCGGGCGGCGAAGTGGGGCACCAAGCTTTCGAGTTCACGCTCGCCGGCGACCCGTTCGGACTTTTCGCGTTCCGTCTGCAAGGCGCGAGGACCTGGATCGGATTCGCCCAAGTGGCGTGCATCGACCTACTCCTCGAGGTATGTCCCGCACATCGGGGGCCAGTCTGTCTGCTGCTCGGCCACGCCGCCGAGCGCCGGACCGTCGTCAGCTTCGTGAAGGCCCGGGATTGGCACTGCCGGCTGTCCGGCATGGTCCTCGATCACCGTCGGCGGGCGTGCCAGCACATTCTGGTGCTCGGCGGTCTACCGCCTCGCGGCTCCATCCGTTCTTCGATCCTCTCCGACCTAGAGCAAGCGGTCAGGCGAGGCGGCAACAGCGCCCTGCTGGCGGCGCCCGGAAGGCGTGCGCGCACCGTCAGGGACGAACGCGCAGTAATGCTCGCGCGTGACCTGCTGAAGATGATTGAATTGACCTTCCCCGGCCTGGTCGAGGTCGATAGAACTTCCGGAGCAATGCAATCATGAATTGCAACGATATCGGTCGCCCACCGCGCCGACGCGCCCGCGCGCGAAAGCCATCCGCTCATCCCGAAAACTCCCGCGACACGCTCTGCCGCAGGCTGCTGCACCGGCTCGCCTTCGGCGCACGGGCCCACATCAAGCCAGGGAAGCCCTTCCACATTCGCAGGAGTCCGGGCGCGGAGGCCGCCGGAGGCGGAATGCGCGATCCGGACATGGTCGGCGCGGCCGTCCTCATCGGCAGCGGGCTCGCCGCCGCTCCGGGCCTGCTCGAGCGCATCGATGGCGCAGAGCCCATCGTGATCGTCGAGGTGGCGCAGACGGCGTGGATCGATCCGGTGGCGGCGGCCCTCAAGGTCTGTTTCGGCAGCGGATCGGCCTCGGAGGAGGACAGCGGCGAGGATGACCGCATGGCGCCTATGGCGCGCTCCGGAGCGGTCGTCGTCGCAGCACAGGAAGCGCGCGGCAGGTACGGCGACCACCGCAAAGCACCGACGGCGGCCGCCTTCCGGAAGTACCGGCCGCTGTTCGGCGTCGTCTCCTCGTCCTGCAGGCAACTCCCGGAAGATCTCCTACGCGCGCGAAGAGAGACTGATGCTCGGGATTTTTGACTCCAGGGGTATCGCGCTCGTCGTCGAGCATGTCGCCGGGGCGCGGCCCGGGACGGATCTGTCCGACGAGATCGCACGGGCTGTCGAACCAGCCGACCTTCGGATCGCCCTCCACCGCCTACGTGGAGCGGATGCGTCGATCGAGCGGCTGTCGGCGCTGGTGGCGTCGCGCGGTCGCTCGCGAGCCGCAGACCACTATCCGCGCCTGGAGGATATGGCGGGTTACGGACCGGCCCTCGAGTGGGGCCTCGCCGTGGCAGCGGATCTCGCCGCATACGCGAGGGGGGACCTGCCCTGGTCAGCCTGCGAGCGCGGCGCTCTCCTGGCCGCTGCGCCAGGCTCGGGCAAGACTCTTTTCGCAGGATTGCTTGCACGTCGGGCCGGCGTGCCACTGGTCGCCGGCTCGCTCGCCCAATGGCAATCCGCGGGCGAAGGGCACCTGGGGACGACGCTGAAGTCCATGCGCGTCTTCTTCGAAGACGCTGGAAAGGCTGCCCCGTGCGTCGCTCTGATCGACGAGCTCGACGCGTTCGGAGACCGTCGGACGTTCGCGTACCAGCACCGCGACTACTCCAGCCAGGTGGTCAACGGACTGCTCGAATGCCTCGACGGCAGCTGCACACGGCCCAGCGTTCTCCTGATCGGCGCTTCGAATCTGCCGGACAGGATCGATCCTGCAATCCTGAGGTCCGGCAGGTTCGATCGCCGGATCGACATCCCCCTGCCCTCGTCGTTAGATCTCGCCGCCATCCTACGCCACCATCTCGGGTCGGACCTCGCGACGGAAGACCTCGGACACGCCGCACGGCTCGCGATGGGCGGCACGGGGGCGGACTGCGCCGCATGGGTCCGTCGCGCGCGCGGCCGCGCCCGACGCGCGGGCCGGGACATCGCGATCGGGGATCTGCTCCTGAAGATTGGACAGCCGGCAGGAGAGCGGTCGGACGCGGCCGATCGCAGGATCGCGCTCCACGAGGCCGGGCATGCCGTCGTCGCCCACTGCCTCTCCCACGAGATCCACGAACTTTCGATACCGGGACCGGCCGCACGCATGACCGCCTACGCAAACATCGACCTGCTCGACGCCGGAGGAACGCGCGTCGAGTTCGAGGACATGCTGACGATGCTGTTCGGCGGCAGAGCGGCGGAGACGATCGTTCTCGGACAGCCGTCGGCCGGCGCCGCAGGGGATCTCGCCGTCGCCACCAAGCTTGCGACGAGGATGCATGTCTGCTGGGGATTGGGATCGGGACTGGCCAGCACCGAGACACCGGCCGGAGCGAGTTGGCCGAAGATCCCCTCCCCGATCGAAGCGGAACTGCGTGCAGGCTACGACCGGGCTTGCGCTTTCCTGATGCGTCATCGCGGGCGACTCGAGCAGCTGGCGGATGCCCTCCTCGTCCGGCGGCATCTCGGGATGAACGAAATCGCCTCCATCCTCGCAGATGCCGGCGACCTCGCCTCCGACCGTGTGGACCGCAAGCGAGCCGACCGGAACTCGCCAAGGCGGGGGCAGTGACGGCGATGTCGCGTCCGGACCTGCGATCGGTGCCGCAGGCGGACGGTTCGACCGCGGTGTTCGCGATGCCGAGTGCGGACGCCCCAATCGGACGAAGCGCTTTCCGGTACCGCGAGAGCGCGGGTCCGTTCGCCCGGACCTACCGCCCGAAGCGAACGAAACCCGGGTCTGCGACGAAGATCCGAACAGGCTGGCTCGGGAAGCCGCGACCGGCAGACGCGCTCCCAGCAGGTGGATCGCCGACGATACTGCCCGGGGACCTCCAGCCAGGTCCGTAGTGGCCATCGGGAGACCATTCCATGACGCGAATGCAGCGATCCCCGACGTCCGCGGAAGGCAAGGTGCACCTCGGTGCGTCGCCGACGTCGGAGCCCGTCATCGCCTTCGTTCGCGCGCTCGCCCGGTGGGCGGTCCGAAACGATCTACGCGAACGGGCGAAAAGGGCCTCGGCTTCAAATCGTCGAGCTGGCGGACCTGCCATGATTCGAACCTTGAACCTGGATGAAAGTGATTACAGGTTCAAGGAGTGAAAAGGAATCAACTCTTCCGCCGAAATCGACAGATTTATCAAAATCAAGCCTTCCAATAAAAAATTTAATACTTGAAGCGCTGTCGCTATCATGCGATCGGATCGTCTCTCAACATGAGGCTGATGGTCAGAACATCCACAGCGTGAATGTCGCTCACTCGAAGTGCCGCGTAGATGTCCCGGTCCGAGTTAGAATCAAGTTTTTTTCTATGATTCCGCTCAGACACCGTGCGCTTTCGCTCGCCGGCCGTCGGAAAGCTTCGCTCCATGCCCGAAGACATACTCCCTCGAGAGGGATCTCCTCTCCAATTGTTGATCCGCAATCGGATCGATCGCCGTACCGATCTGCCGGGGCCGACTCAGCAGACTCCGTCGGTCATAGCGTACTATCTACGTAGATCTTCCGCGGATCCCCTCTATTTCAGCATCGCGGCGCAACTGGCGCACTGCAACGCCCACTCCCACTCGCTCGGAGGAGAGTTCGACCAGCAGCGTCTGCTTTTCGTGGACCGCCACCGGTCCGGTGCCACGACGATCGGCCGCGAGGGTATCGCGGCGATGCTCGAAGCCGCCCGCCAAGGCCGGTTCCGGATCCTCGTCGTACGCAGCATCTGCCGGCTTACGCGCAACGCGACGGATGCCGCGCGTCTGCACGAGCAACTGACCGGCTTGGGCGTGTCAATCCACGTGGCCGGCAGAGGACAAGTCCAGCAGTACGAGATCATGCTCCTCGCCCTGTCGGCTCAGCGCGAGCGCCTGCGCATGATGGCTTCGCTGATGGATGGCAAGCGAAGGGCTGCGGTCAGCGGAGAGTTCTTCGGATCCTGGCCGACCTACGGCTATGACCGCATCGACGGCCCCGACTGGCGGAAGAACGTGAACCAGGCGGCGATCCTCGAGCGCTGCTTCAGGGAGGTGGATGCCGGACTCAACCTGCAGGATCTCGCGAAGCTTCTGAACGGCGAATGCATCCCGGCCCGGAATGGCGGAATCTGGAGACCGCGCCACTTCTTCGCGCGCGGCCGGGGTTTGCTCGACAGACCGATCCTGAAAGGAGTGTTCGTCTGGAGTCTCTGGGGTGAGAAGCCGATCACCATTTCGAGACCTGATCTTGCAGTCATATCCGCGGATCTCTTCGACCGCGTCAACGAGCGCTACGGCGTGCCGACGCGGACACAGGAACCCAGGACCAGGGCTCCGTTTCTTCTCGGCCTAGTGCGCTGTGCATGCGGCGACAGGATGCATCTCGCCGAAGACGGGAACGCGATGCACCTCCACTGCCGAACCGCTCAGATTGGCGGAGGATGCGATAGGACGAAGGGCTTCTCCACCAGCATCGTGGCTCGGCAGGTGCTCCATCTGTTCCGACACGAGATACTCGACCCCGACAGCGGACCCGAGCTGGAAGAGGGCCGCCGGATCGAATGGCAGGGGTTGAACGCCACGGTGCAGGCCGAACGCGACCGCGTCTCGGCCCGTATCGAGCAGATCGCGCACGAACTCGACGCCCTGTCGCAGGACGAGGAGGAGATCGATCCCTACGCCGCCGCGGCGTGCTGCGAACTCGAACTCGAGCATCACAAGCTTTCGGAGAGACTGACGCAGCTTGTCGTGCCTCCGTTCGGCGCCTTGGATTGGGAGCGGGTCGACGTCGATCGGGCCCGGATCCTCCGCGTTATGGAGCGCCTGCCCTCGATGTCCCGATCAGGCGAAGACCTTCGCGTGATCGAACTCGTGCGCAGCATTGTCAGCGAGATCGAACTCGACATCCGCGAGGACGGCTACCAGCTCAGGGTGTGGTTCGGCGCGCCCGGTGCTCCGAAGGGCTTCGATGCGGTCGATCGGCTGGCTGGTCGCTGGTGGATGCGCTGGTTCCCGATGCCGCCCAAGGGACCTTTGCGGTATCCCGAGGTTGTGCTCGGGCACCAGAGACGGGCTGAGGCCGGCATGTTCCGCCTCGACGACGGCGACTGGGCGGCGGTCGAGCCAGTCATCCGCAACGCACCGAGACTCGGCCCCCGCGACCGGACGATGGCCGAAGCCATCCTCTTCATCGGGATGACGGGCCTTCCGGCGAAATACTTCCCGGAGCGCTACGAGCCGTGTGCGCCGCTTCTGAAGCATGCGCGCCCCGGAGCGGTGTGGCGCGGCATGTACGAGGTCCTGCACCAGCGGTGTTCGCCGGTCGTGGCGGAGGCCGGGCCCGCCGCCCGCATCCTCCACGAGGATCTGAATTCTCGGGCCCACGCCCATCCGGTGCCTCCTCTCGAGGATCCGAGCCCCTGGTGCAATCCGAAGGCCTGAGAGCGACCGCACCCCGTCAGCTCGACGCAGCCGAAGACGTCTCCGGCTGGCGCTCCGGAACACGATGGAGACCTTCATGAAACGCCCGTCGTGCGCGCCCGCGTCCGCGCGCTTGATCCGGACTCGGAGCCGCTTCGTGCACCGTCCGCGTCGACGCCCGCGGCAGTCCGTCCCGGCCATGTCCAGCGTGAGGTACGAGCGTTTCTCCGACAAGTGTCCGAAGGGGCGCGAACTCGGGCGCCCAGCGGCCCGCTGCCGCGACCTCGTCACCGATCGGTCGGCGCACGCGCCCTGCACCTGACGAAGCTTCGGGACGGCCGGCCTGCAGCAGGACGATCCCTACCCATGCATGCGCAACCCGCTCTGAAGGCCGCGCTCGCGATTCCTGCGGATCCGGTCGCTTATATCGGCACGAAGGCATGATCACATGAACAAACCGATGGATATCTCGAAGATGCCGGCGGAGCTGGCATCCGTCTGCAAATGGATACATCGATTCTCACCACCGACGGAGGCCTCTCCCGACGAGGAGGTGTGCGTGATCTACGCGCGCTACTCCGGCCGGAACCAGAAGGAGGCCTCAATCGAGCGCCAGGACGACTTGGGCAAGGACTACGTCGCGCACATGGGCTATCGCTTGAGGGCGGAATACCTCTTCGCGGACCGGGGCCGCACAGGCGACTCGTTGGACGACCGCACCGCCCTGGAGGAGGTGCGTCGGCTCGCGCGCGAAGGAGCCTTCAAAAGGATCCTGCTGTACGGCTGGTGCCGCCTCTCGCGCCGGCCCGGAGACGCGATGATGCTCTTCGACGAGTTCGAAGCCCTCGGCATCGAGATCCACGTCTGCGCGGGCAACACGACGGGACGCATCAACTACTTCCAGGCTCTGATCCTCAGCATTTTCGCGATGGAGGAGCGCGAGCGCCTGCTGCGCACGACGAACTATGCCGCCTTCGCGGCCGCTGCGAGGGGACGGAACATGGGGGGCATCCCCTATGGCTTCCGCAAGGGCGACAAGCGCGGCGAACTGGTCGTCGAGGAAGAGGAGATGCTGGTGATCATCCGCATCTTCGTCCTCTTCGTCGTGGACGACGTCCATCCGCGCAAGATCGCCTACATCCTCAACAAGGACGGCATCCCCGCTCCCCGGGGCGGCCTCTGGACGAAGGAGGCGATCGCCGGGACGCCCGGAAGGGGTGGCGGCATCCTGCGCAGCCTGAAATGCGTCGGCTACCTAGTATACGGACTAACGACGATCATGCGGACTCCCGGCAGGGCCAAGACGACCCGCACGGTCGGATCTCTGGAGCTGTTGAAGTGCGTGGAGAAGCCTGAACTCGCACGGGTCGACGTGGACCTCTTCAACGAGGCGAACGCCAAGCTGGACGCCATGGGATACTGCCGTGGCGCACAGCAGGAGCGAAGCAGCAAGAGCGTGCTGCTCCTGCACGGCAGATACCATTGCGTCTGCGGGTCGAAGATGAGGCTCGCCACCGCCGTGGGAGCGTCGGGGATCCGGCACCTGCTGTGCAAGGCGGCGTTCGAGAACGGCACCTGCGACCGAGCGCGCAGCACCAGCTCCCATTTCGTCGAAGCCGAGGTTCTGAGGGAGATCCGGGACCGCATTCTTTCAGACGATGCCGTCGAGTTGTTCAATACCACGTACGTCGCGGAGATGCAGAGTGTGCGCGACGAGGTCCTGCGCAGTCGCAAAGGTCGCTCGGCTCGTATCGCCGAGATCGAACGATGGCTCGACAACAGCTTCCTCAAATCCCTCAAGACCGGCCGCACTGACGAGGACACCGGCAGGGTCTGCGAGTCGTTGCAAGCTGAGAGAAGGCGTCTGGACGAGGAACTCGCCGACCTTGTCGTACCCGACGAGGCCATGGAGGTTCCGAACGTCGACGTCCATGCCCTTCGCGGCGCGATGGACCAGTTGATCATGCGTACGCCGCTCAAGAACCCGACCGAAGCGGATCTGAAGCTGGTCTCCGCCCTCCGGAAACTGGTCGGCAAGGTGGTCGTCGACAGGGAACAGGAGCGGGAGGGCTACACCCTCAGGATCGATGCATCGCTGGCGGATCTATCGGGCCGCTCCGGAAAGTCGTCTCCGGGCGCGCCCGGTAAGAACTCGTCGGACGTGGCCGTCCGCACGTTCGTGCGCGACTGCCCAGCTCCCGTGAGAAGCCGTCTCAGGACACCTGAGTTCGTTCGGCACCTCGCAAGTAAGCTGGAAAGCAACGAGTACTGCACGAGCGACGAGGATTGGGCCGCCATCGAGCCTCTCTGGGTGCATTGGAACCATCCGCGAAGACGGCTGATACTCGACGCGACGCTCTTTTTTCTTCGTTCCAGAACCTTAGGCCTGAGGACATTGCCGGCGCCGTTTGACGGAGGCTACGCGATTGAATACGGCGTCAAGCAAATGATCCGAAAGGGTTGCTGGGCATCGGCACTCGTAGCAATGGAACGCATCCAGTCTTCGACGGTGGCGGGTCTCGATACTTCGCGACTGGCTTCGCGGGTGAAGTGTCATGAATGGGTGCCTTGACTGACGATCGAAGCAGCGAATCAAGGCTTCCGGGTGCGTTTTGGTCCGAGCTGGTCGCACATGTGGCGGGTTCAGGCAATACCGGGCAAGTGCAGACCAAGGCTGAGCTCGGACGGATCCAGGATCGCATCGACACCCAGCACACAATTCTTTGGGCAATTATTGCCACCTTGACTGCCTTCAGATAAGTTTGGGCTCCAGGCTTAGTATTTGGCCTTGAAGATTATCTGATATGCTGAGAAATCCATCAAGGCTGCCGATAATGTGGTCTGCCAGTTCTCATTGATGACGGGTATGAGATAGAGCAGCCTAGCCCGATCGTTCTGATCACAAGTTGTCGACGTACAGCATCAACAATGTTCCGCCGGCAAAGAACATGGCTCCGTATGCAAACTCGGACACGAACAAATCTCCCGGTGACATCCTCGAGGTTGCCGTCATGCGCGCCCGCTTAAATTTTCATCTTTGATAAAGTTTTATCTGGATCAGCTCATTGCTTTCGCGCCTATGTTTCAGGATGGGGCGCCACCCGCACGGAGTGATGGGCGTCCACGCGTGTAGCTGGGAGTCGTCGATCGGCATTGGGGTTGAGCCGCTTAGAACTCCGCGCATCGTCCATCCAGACAGTCCCCAGAGCACGCGTCCGCGACGGAGACTTGCTCTGCACCGTATGCAGGATGCTCGGATCTCGCATGTGACACAACGAGCTTCCACCCGCACCCGCAATGCCGTATTGTGATGCCCTCGGTTGCGAAAGTCGTCAGGAACTTCTTCCAAGTGGCTTTTCGCGGAATGCACGCGCCGGCTTCGAGATTGACGATGCTCCTGACGGCGAGACCGACGCGTTCGGCCAGCTGCGGCTGTGTCCACCCAAGGACCGCGCGAGCGCCACGGATTTGTGGGGCGACGCCGTCCGACGCTGCCGTCCGGCGACGGATCTGGGTCACGTCCGGTCTCCCTTCTCCGAAGTCTTGCATTTGCTTAGCAAGCCGCCAGCGGCTGCATCGGCGACTGGCTGGAGCCTAGCGTCGTTCCTTGCCGGAGCTGAGGCCGAACCATACTTCATTCCTTTGATCGGTGCAGGCATGATCTTTGCTGCACGAGAGGGCGGTGCCGCGGAAGCAAACTTCGGGGGCCCGACGGGTTGTTCCAGCCCGCTCCAAACTTCGGACGAAAAGCGATACGGGACGACCGCGGCTGGACGGGCGCTGTCTCGGCAGGGGCTGAGGAACCGATTCGAAGATTCGCGCGCGGCGAGCCTCCGGAACAGCTTCCTCTGCGAAGACCCACCGACGAGTGACCTTCACTTCCAGCGACCACGCAGCATTCGGTTCGACGCGAGAGTACTCCGAGCTCCGGCGTGGCCGGACACGTTCGAGGCTGTCCTCGCTGGGATGCCGAATGAATCAGCGTGTTTGCTGTGCCTGCGTAGGCTCGCTGGTTCGCCGGCCTACAATTCGTGACGTACTCGGAACGGGTGGAAGCGGATCCGGCGGCCGTCACGAGGCCGACGCTTCCATGCGGAGCACAATCCCCTCGATCGATACGGGTTGGAAGTTCCAGCTGTCGACGTCGACCGAGCAGGAACCCGGAACAACCTGACCTGCAGACGATCCATTCAGCGCCCAACTGCCATGCTGCCTGCGATGCCAGACCTGCAGCGGCCAATGGAAGAGAACGATCGTCCGCTCACCGTAGCGGATTTCGGCATAGTCCTGGATCGACGACCACGGCAGGGCCGACGTGTGCTTCCGGTCGTGGCTTCCGCGCACGAGATGCTTGGCTGCACCGCGAAGCCGCCCGAACACCTCCGAGCCGTAGTTGGGGCCGCACCGGTAAGCGAAACCGCCCAGATGCCAGATTTCGTCTCCGGTTCCGACGACGTCGTTCCAACGACCGATCAGAGCTTCGTCCATCTCGGCGATGTCGGAAAATGGACGGCTTCGCAGAGTGAGGATGTTGGCGTGGCCGAAGTGATGACCCGCCGTGAACCAGATGGTCATGGCGGGCCAACCCGGAAATTGGAATGCATCGCGCCCCTCCGCTGCAACCCGGTGGACCGTCGTCCGACAGCGGCGGAAATATTCGGTTTTTCGATATTTCGATAGAGGCTCTAGTGGACCGGCCGGCTTCGGAGCGAACCGACCGGAGAGCATGCCCAGGACAATCCGCTCTCCCAGGCAGGTGCGCCTTGTCGAACTCCTCGTCGAGGCGCGCCGGAAGGCAGGCATCACCCAGACCGATCTCGCGGCACGGCTGGGACTCGTCCAGTCCGTCGTATCGCTCATCGAACGCGGGGGACGGCGCATCGATCTGGTCGAGCTGATGGAATTTGCGGACGCGGTCGGGCTCGATATCCACGGCGTGATTGACGAACTGCGGCAGCTGCCAAGATAGACCTGTTGCACTTGCTGTGCGCCCGAGGCGTCATCTGAGCAGTCTTCCCGCTCCGGTTCCGTCACCCGGAGCTACGCGGTTGCGCCGTACTAGCAGCTGGATCTTGACTAGACTTCCAGCATTGTGCACTTTCCGTGTCTCGGACGATTCGACCGGACCGCAATCTGCGAATGGCGACGATCCGACGAGACCGTTGCTCCGTCTTTCGGAGGACGGGTCCCGGGGATACGACCCGGTACGGCGTTCGGTCGCCGCATTCACTCACGCGCGAGGAACGCGGGCAGTCCGCGCGAACGCGACGCAACCCAATCCGTGATCAGGAGCATCGCCGCCCAGCGGCGGTTGGGAGTGCGCGTCATGATCGACTGCCTAGAGAGATCCCCGCGCCCGGGAGGTGTCAGACTTCCCGATGCAGCGTGCAGACGAATCCGTCTGCGAAACGAGCGGCAGACACTTCAAAGCGATCTTGAGTTCCTTCTCGCCTGCAGGCCAGAGGTGGTCGATTTCCGCTTCGCGGGGATGTCGACGTTTCCCGCGTACGAGGCGCTCGCGGGCGAGGGATTGGTCCACGCGACGGTACGCCATACTCGCGGGCACGCCATTCTGCTCGCTGCGACCTCGCGACTTTTGAAGAAGCCCGATCTGCGCGCACGTCTCTTTGCGATGAGAAAGGCGGCGGAGAAGCGGGGCCGCCGGGTCGTCCTGCTGACTGCGCGAGGGATCAGGAGCCGAACCGCTCGGCTCGCCGTACTCCGATCGCCTCCAGCGACTGCCGCGACGATACTTTCATCGGCCTTGGACGCCTCGGTCTAGCGGCGCGCCGCGGACCGCGACATGGCGCGGCTGCCAGTCTCAATCCGGGAGCTCGGGAACATGCTCGATGGTTGCTCCGTCATCGAATTGAAGACACGACGAAAAATCGCAAAGGGTACGGTCGGCGCTCGGAGCGCCGCACGCATCGCCGCGGATCTCGGACGTGCCGCGGCTGCGAGGCCGCTCTCGGCCGGACCTGAAGTGCCGCTGACGATCCGCCTCGAGGATCTGACGGGCATTTCAGATGCGACGGTTGACCATCTGACCAGGGCTGCTGCCACAGGCCTCCTCACCGTAGAGGCCGCGGCAAGGCTGGCGATCCGTCATGCTCAGGAACTCGGTGGCTCACTGCCGACCACGCGGCCGCGCACGGAGGGGTTGGATCCGAGGGTGATGGTCCACCTGGAAATCACCGGAGACCTGTTCGGCGAATTCGCCCTCCGGATCGGTCCAAGTCGCTCGGGCTTGGTCGTGGCCTTTGCCCCCGTCGAATGCTTCGAACGTCTCGGAAATCTGTTCGGAGCCGACCGCAGCGCGATCTGCATCGTCTCCGGTCGCACCGCCCGGTTTGGGCCGACCGCGGGGGTCTTCTCCGTAGGACGTTGCGTTACTGCGCTGAAGCGCGTGGTGGCCTCGAAGAGGTGGCGGTTCGGAAGATTCGTCCTGCTGATCGGCGGTGGAGTTCCGGACTCGGATCATCGGCGTCGTGCGATGGCGGTGCTGCTCGAGACAGCGATCCGGCATGGAGGCGTTGCGTCGGTGGTTCCCACGCGACGCCGCACCGCGACCTCGGCGTCTCCGGACGCGAGGATCTCGGGCTTGGCCACGGAAGCGCTGCAGTTGATCGAGCTGGCCTTTCCGGGGTTGGTCGCGACGGCGCCCGACGGGCGTTCACCATGACCCCTCAGGGCCGCAAGCAAGCTGCAGCCGTCGGCAGCGGAGCGTCCGCACTCGACGGAACAGGGCGGGAGGCGGTTGCGAGGCGACTGCTGCAACTGCTCGATCCAGATTTCTTCTCCCATTCCGCCCCATCCGGCCCAGGAGATCCGCCGGCCCGGCGAAACGTGCGCGCGGCGGAGCGGGAAGAAATCTCTTCGCCCGACGTCGTAGGTGCGACCGTACTGCTCGGCTTCGAACTCGGCGCGCGAACCGAGTTGCTCGAGCGGATTGAGACCGAGGCTCCGGTGATCGTCGTGACAGTGCCCGGCGCGGATTGGATCGATCCGATGGCGAAGGCAGCAACCGGCTGCTTCGGAGCAAGGGCGTCACGGACACGCGCGCGCCCCCGAGAACATGGCGCGGGACACGATCCGGACTCCGGCCCAGCGGGCGCGGTCGTCGTCGCAGCCCGGGGTGGCCTCGGGCCTCATTCCGGCGGCGGTTGCTCTAAGACTGCGTCCGCCTTCTGGCACCATCAAGCTCTGATCGGGATTGCAACCCCGTCCGGAACCGGCCTCCCGCCCGATCTCCTGCGGGCCTGCGAGGAACGCGTCGCCGTCGGCAACTTCGAGCCCGAGGCCATTGCGCTCGTCGTGGAGCATGTGACCGGTTCCCGGCCTGACCGGCAGATGCCCGGGGACATTGCCGCTGCGGTCGAGCCGACGGACCTGAGGGTCGGCATCCATCGGGCCCGCGGCGCAGACGGCTCGATCGACCGACTCGCCGCCGTGGTCCGCACCAAGCTCGGAGTCCGGGTACGTCAGGCTGGCCCGCGCCTCAGGGATCTCGCCGGCTATGGTGAGGCTGGCGAGTGGGGCATGGCGGCGGCCGCCGATCTCGCGGCCTATGGCCGGGGCGAGTTACTTTGGTCGTGCTGCGAGCCCGGCGTCCTGTTGTTCGGTCCTCCTGGTACGGGCAAGACACTTTTCGCTTCCGCGCTGGCGAACGAAGCGGGCGTGCCATTGCTCACGGGTTCGCTGGCGCAGTGGCAGGCTGCGGGCGAAGCGCATCTCGGCACGACGCTGAAGGCCATGCGCCAGTTCTTCGAAACTGCGATGTGTACGGCACCCTGCATCGCGCTGCTGGACGAACTGGATTCCTTCGGTAACCGACAGCGGTTCCCAGATCACAACCGCAACTACTCGACCCAGGTTGTGAACGGCCTGCTTGAATGCCTGGATGGTGAGGGCCGGCGGCCCGGCGTCGTCCTAGTCGGTACCACGAACAATGCCGATTCGATCGATCCGGCGATCCTGAGGTCCGGCCGCTTCGACCGATCCATCGCCGTGCCGCTGCCGTCGACATCCGATCTCGAGGCGATCCTCCGGCACTACCTTGGTGACAGCATTGCCAACAAACACCTGTCGGAGGCCGCGCGACGTGCTTCGGGCGGTACCGGTGCCGATTGTGCCGCTTGGGCGCGACGAGCCCGTGGTCGTGCACGCCACGCCGGTCGCGCTCTCGAACCTGCCGACCTTCTGCGCGAGATCGATGGATCGTTTTCCAGCGCCGAGACTGAGCAGGACTGGCGCATCGCGATCCACGAGAGCGGACACGCGGTCGTGGCTCATGCGCTTGGCATGAAGACCGAACAGATCGTCCTGCGTTCGCCTGGTCATCGCAATGCAGGCTTCACGTTGTTGCGGATGTCGAGCGAGCTCACACGAAGCGTGGTGCACGACATTCTCGCCGTACACTTGGCCGGGCGCGAAGCGGAGATCCTGGTGTTGGGTGAACCTTCGGTTGGAGCCGGCACAGACCTCGCGTACGCGACGGACATCTGCACCGATATGCACTGTCGCTGGGGGCTCGGGGAACGTATCGCGGTTTGCGATCCGACAATGCACGTTCGGAAGGTTCGGACGTCCGTCGAGCGGGATCTGCGCCGGGCATCGCAGAGAGCGCTGGAGATCCTGTCGCAACATCGAACAAGCCTCGACCGTCTTGCGCGAGCTCTGATGGAGCAACGATCGCTCGATGGAGATGTCGTTGCCGCCATGATCGAGTGATTGGCACATCTCGGCATCGAGCCGTGACATGCAGGTCTGACGATCCCGGCCGTGTAGGCTCGGCCCGGACCGGTCGGAGACGAAGAGATCACAATTTATCGATCCGCGTATCATTTGGACTCCGAGGAACTTGACCGATGTCCATCGTGAACAGGGGCCCCGGACCATTTCCCCACCTTGCACGCGATGCGATGAAGCACTGGGCACTGGCGAGCGATCTAGAGCGGATCGCCCGCGGCGAGCACCCCGGGCCTGAGGACCTACGGGATGCGCCGGTCCTCTTCGAGTGGCGAGTTATCATCGCCCCGATACCGCACCTCGTAGGGGTTGTTCTCGGCCACCCGAAGATCACCGACGGGAGGATGTGCCGGACGAGCGCGCTCATCACGATCAATCCCGATATCGGTTACGCAAGGACCTTTTCCCGGTTCTATCGCCTGGAGGCACGGCCGCCCCCCTGCGGAGCTGCTGGTCTTGATACCGGATCGGCTCTGCACTGAGTGGCCTCCGTCGGAGAGGCCGCCCGGCAGGAGACCGAAAAAGAGGACTGGCGAGGGACGGCTGCCGACATCATGGCGACGGGGTCGGTGTTGATCGGCGGCGTCCCCATCCGGCGCTAGGGGGCGGGTCGGAGGCGGGACGTCTCCTTCCGGACAAAAGGCCAAGTGCCGCTTCCCACCGAGGCTGTCTGAAAACGAAGGCACGCTGCGAGATCGTAGAACAATCCTCTATTCAGCTGGCATTACAACTCGCCAAACAACCATTTTGACGCCGGTAAAGCATCCATTTCGGCGCTCTTCAGAGCGCCTTATGGAATATCCTTCTACCTCAACCAACGGCTTCCACATTTTCACACAGCCTCCACCCTTTGCGGCAACTTCCGCAAACGCAGTGCCCGGCTCTTCGGTGCGCCTCCTTCCTTGGTTGCCGCGCATGCGGTCGCGAGGGTGAAGGAACGTGGACCGAACCGAGATGCTGACCGTTGCCTGACGGATTTAAGCCAAGCAAATCACGCATGCGGCTGAGGGGGATGACGCGCGTATCGAGCTTGCTCTGGTGGACGTGCCGCGCGAGCGATTCTTGCCGCCCGCACCATGGCTCCTCAGTCGCTGGCTCAAAGGCTACCAGCAAACCCCCGACGCCGATCCGGTCTACCTCTACCAGGATGTGCCGGTGGCGATCGACCCGAGCCACTATCTTAACATTCGGCAGACTTCCTTCCTGATCGGTCTCATCGCACGGGGCCGACCGCAGCTTGGCGAAACTGTGGTACACGTCGGGACCGGGTACTATACAGTCGGAGTCGTGCACAAGAGCAGTACGCTGATCCTGCAGCTCTGGGCCCGGCTGGTGGATGCCCATACCGGTCGGGATGTGTTCTCGTGCAATCTCAACTTTCGCGGCGATACCGACGAGGCGTGGCAGCGAGCCGAGACGTTCCTCGCCGCGCAAATCCGTGACGCGAGCACAGGAGAGCCGATGCGCCACCCGAACCGCCGCCCCTGAGCGTTTTCGGTCGACGGGCGCCAGCGCAAAAGGGGAGTCGAGCTGACCGTCTTAGGCGGATCGACTCCAGGGATTCGCCTGCTGGAGGGCGTGCAGGTACGAGCCCATAACCCAGCCAATGTCGGGCGCGTGGCCGTAGGTGCCCCGGACGTTCTCTTAATAGTCTGAGGCCGCCGCTTCCGACCCAACATGCTGGACGAGGCTGCCAATGTTCACTTTCTCAGCGCTCAAACAGAATGGGGAATTCGGGTTCAGGCTCGGCCGCGACTGGCCCGAGCGGCCGGATGGGCTGCGACGAAAGACCCGTTCTCCATGCCGCACCTGCACTCCGCCCACTGGCGCCTTCACACTCCACGCCGACACCGCGCGCACCACAACCCCGACGAGCGCCGCCGCTTCCTCGAAGCAGCCGGCCAGACCGGCCTCGAGCTGCGGGCGTTCTGTCACCTTGGCCAACCGGACCCGACCGGCGGGGTTGCAGGCCGCGGCGGCGCACACTGCTTCCATACGCCTATCGAAGACTGAAAACCCACCTAAGTCAGTCATAAGTCGATTCTGGGCATCTGGGCATCGATACGACGATGCCCTCAGGCACGCTCGCGCAGATGTAGTCGAAGCACCAGTGAAGATAGCGCCCCAGCAGAGATCTGGGAGTGTATGTGTCGTCCGGGATCGGATCACCTTCCCCGCATACAATTGCTCCGTTCCAACGGTATCCGGACAGCCACAGCCAGTCGGCGTAAGTTGGCCCCGGCCGCACTGACCCCGCATCTACAAAGGATGCGTGCGAACCGAGGTGCTCGACCACAACGTGGGTATGCTCCGCGCTTAATGTCTAGCAGCGGAAGAACTTCGCTTTTGCAGGCGTTAAACCGGTGTGGTCGTGCCGAGCCTTTTTCCACCTAAGGCGTTTTCTAACAATGGTTTAAGTTATCCACAGCCCTCCGCTGAAGGGGAATCGAGGCAGGGTCGCACGTCGTTAGGATACGGCTGCCGAAAGTTCGAAAGATTCTTCTGGGACGAGCCGATGTCTGTGGTCCTACTTGGCGCTCAGGCGCTGCTCGGTTTCCATCCTGCGCGCCTACCGCGGCAGGTTCCGGCATGTCTCGAGAGAGGCGGAGCTCACGTCCGGGGGTTCACGCCGTCCCGCTGCCGGTCTACGCGCCCAGGCACGCCGGCGTGCTGATCGAGGACGGCTCGGATAGGCTGCCGGTCTGAGGCGACGTGATCCACTCGCGCGTCTTCCCGATGCTCCATCCGGACCGAGCGACAGTCTTCGACTGTGCGCAGCGGCAGACGGTGGCGAGCTTCCGTGCCCACTCGACTGCTTCCTCTCGTGCCGGCACTTCCAGCACGGCGAAGCCGCCGTTGAGGCGGCTGCCTAGATAGGTCTTGAACGATACCGATCCGTCGCCGCCAACCATGACGGGAGCGATTGTTTCATCGATCCCACCGCCAAAGGCATAGACACCGGCGGCCTTCGCTTCCTCGATCACGGCATGCGACTCGTCGGACGCGGCACGCAGTTCCTCGTCAGAGAGGATCATCGCTTCGGCTGCAAAGGAGATGAGGTATTTCGTCATAGGCAGAGGTTGCGGCATGGCACCGACCGCAGCAAGCGCGATTAACGCATCGGCTTTGGTTGGGAAGCCGCCTCAGCCATCGTTCTTGTTAGGTGCGCCTTAACTTCTCGCGACATGCTTGCAGAAGTTGTCGAGTGCGGCCGACCCACCATCGCGTTGCTGCTCGACGGGAAACTGGCTCTCCAGAGCAAACGAAACCTTTATGAATGCAACTGTGATCCGCCCCCACTGAAGTGGTCCGCCCTGAGGTATGGCTTTTGAGCCAGATGAGGACGGACAGATGGGAACGAAGCGGCACAAGCCGGAAGACGTGGTCGCCAAGCTGCGGCAGGTGGATGTTCTGGTCTCGCAGGGCCAGAGCGTGGCGGAGGCGATCCGGGCCATCGGCGTGACGGAAGTGACCTACTACCGCTGGCGCAAGGAGTACGGCGGCCTGAAGAGCGATCAGGTTCGACGGATGAAGGACTTGGAGGTTGAGAACCAGCGGCTGCGCAAGGCGATTGCGGATCTCACCCTCGACAAGCTGATCCTGCAGGAGGCCGCTCGGGGAAACTGACCAGCCCCGCGCGCCGACGCGCCTGCATCGCGCATGTCATGAACGTCCTAGACGTCTCCGAGCGCCGCGCCTGTCGGGCGCTCGGGCAGCATCGCTCGACGCAGCGCAAGGTGCCGCGGGGAAGAGAGGATGAGGCCGCGCTGACAGCCGACCTCGTGGAACTGGCTCGCCAGTACGGGCGCTACGGCTACCGGAAGATCGGTGCATTGCTGAAGGCGGCGGGCTGGTTCGTCAACGACAAGCGGGTCGAACGGATCTGGCGGCGCGAGGGGCTGAAGGTCCCGTCTCGGCAGCCCAAGCGCGGCCGCATCTGGGACGGGGATGGTTCCTGCCTGCGATTGCGGGCGGAGCGTCGCGATCACGTCTGGTCCTACGACTTTGTCGAAGCCCGCACGCACGAGGGCCGCAAGTTCCGGATGCTGAACGTGGTCGATGAGTTCACGCGGGAGTGCCTGGCGATCCGCGTCGCACGCAAGCTGAAGGCGGCGGAGGTGATCGACGTGCTGTCCGACCTGTTCATCCTGCGCGGCGTGCCCGGCCATATTCGCTCGGACAACGGTCCGGAGTTCATCGCCAAGTCCGTGCAGGCCTGGATCACCGGTGTCGGCGCCAGAACAGCCTACATCGCACCCGGCTCGCCATGGGAGAACGGTTACGTCGAGAGCTTCAACGCACGACTACGGGACGAGCTTTTGAACGGTGAGATCTTCTACACGCTCAAGGAGGCGCAGATCGTGATCGAGAGTTGGCGTCTACACTACAACAGCGTGCGCCCGCACGCCTCGCTCGGCTACCGACCACCGGCCCCGGAGGTGTTCGTGCCGGCCTTCACCGCTTGGCCGGCTGCGCTCACCCGGTCGGCTCCGCCGGCCAAGCTACCCGTGGAGCAAAGGCCGACCCTGCACTAACTTAGAACTTGGACCACCGCGTGGGGGCCGATCAGTCGGAATGTCCCACATGGAGATCATGCCGGTGACTTTGCCGTCATGCATCACGAGCAGTTGCCGGAAGTGGCCGTCGAGCATCTTCTGAAGGGCGTCGGTCAAGCATTCTTCTACATCGATCGTCCGCGGATCGGGGGTCATCACGGCGCGAACCAGCGTCAGTTGCGGATCGAGACCAACCGCGATCACGCGAGCGATGACGTCACGCTCGCTGACGATGCCGATAAGCGCGCCGCCCTCCTCGACCGCGAGCGCGCCAACGTGATGCTCGCGCAGACGACGGCATACCTCGGTGACCATCGCTCCAACGTCGATGGTGTGAAGGGGCCGACCACGTATCAGTGACCTGACCGGCTGGCTTTGGACCGGGCTGATTGAGAATGTGAGCTTGATTTTCAGCCGGACGCCCGCACCGGTCCATAAGGGTCAAAGAACCCGCCGTGCGGCCGCTTCATCGGGCAGCCACATCGGCGGGAAGGCGTTGCACGTGCAGCACCAGGCGGGATTCCCATTCTGCGACAACTGTGATAGATTGCTCCTCGATGACTTTTGTCCGCCAATTTGCGCGCCTGATGGCCGTGGTGATCGTGATGATCGCCGCGGTGTTCGGCGCGTCGGCGGTTCAGGCGCACGAAGGCCACCATCACGTGGCGCCGGCTGCCGCGGCACCGCTTCAGGCCCGGATGCCTGCTGCGGCACGGGCTCCTGCGTCGGTCAAACCTACAGTCAGACTTGCTGCCAGCCCGTCCGCCATCCCGGTGGCTGCACCCCCTGCCACATCAATCAGCGTCCTCGCCGGTGCGGCGCAGGCCCGGGGCAACAACACGGACGGCTGTGACGGGACCTGCTGTGCGGTGGGTTTGGGCTGCTGCCATGCTGCCGTCACCTCAGCGGCCGCCACAACGGTGCCGCTGCGCACCGCCTCCACCGTGGTGCTGACCGGGCAGCAGGATCTACTGCCCAGCCTCGCCCCGGAGGCCCTGCCCAAGCCGCCTCGATCCTTCGCCTAGAACCCGCGTCCCCATGCCTGGGGCAGCGCTGAGCGCTGCTGCGAGTGCGTGGACGCTTGCGTCCACCTGGCGAAAGATTGCGACCCATGAGTTCCCGAACTGCGGCTGCGCTGCGTGCGCTGGCCGTGACGCTGGCCCTGCTCGCAGGCCCTGCGTACGCCCACGAGGGGCATGACCACGGCGCACCGCCGCCCCCGGTCAGCAAAACGATTTCCCCGCGCGGCGAGGCGCTGTCGGCCGCGTTCGAGCTGGTCGCCGTATCCCGCAACGGCACGCTCCAGCTCTATCTCGACCGCTTCCAGAGCGGCGAGCCCGTCAGCGATGCGACCCTGGAGATCGACACGCCGACCGGTCCGGCGACCGCCCAGGCGGCCGGGCCTGGCGCCTACCGCCTGCTGGCACCCTGGCTGAGCAAGCCTGGCCGTTACGATGTCATGATCACGGTGACCGCCGGCAGCGACGTTGATGTCCTGCCGGTAGCGCTGACGATCCCCGATCCCGCTGCAACCTCCACGGCCCCTGCTGGGGCAGGCCGTCCGTTTGGCGCGGCTCTGGCCCAGACGCTGCCGGATCTGACGCACGGCCTGCGCGATCGCCTGACCAAGGCTGATCCGGTTCTGCTGGTGGTGGCCGGCCTGAGCTTCCTGCTCGGCCTGCTGGTGATGGCGCTGGTGCGCGGGCGTTATCGCCTGCCGGTGATCGCCGTGGTGGCGCTGACGGCCACGGTGCTCCTGAGCACCAACGCCTTTGCCCATGGGGGCGAGGACCACGGCGACCAACCCGTCCAGGGTGCCGCGCTGATCCCGCCCACCGCGTCAGCGGCTGGGGACGACACCACTGATCTCGCGCAGCGCCTGCCCGACGGCAGCGTCTTCGTGCCCAAGCCAACTCAGCGCCTGCTGGGCCTGCGCACGGTGATGACCGAAGTCGGCACGTTCAATCGTACCATCGGCCTGCCCGGCCGGATCATCGCCAACCCCGAAGCCAGCGGTGTGGTGCAGTCCTCCGTCGGCGGTCGCCTGTCGCCGCCGCCCTCCGGACGGTTTCCGCGGCTGGGCACCGCGGTGAGCAAGGGCGATGTGCTGGCCTACGTCACCCCGCCGGTGCAGCGCGTCGACCTGTCCGACATGCGCCAGACCCAGGGTCAGCTCGACCAGCAGGTCGCCACCGTGCAGCGCCGGGTCGAACGGTTCTCCAAGCTGGCAACCTCCGGCGCCGTGTCCCAGGTTCAGCTCGATGAGGCGCAGGACGAGCTGAAGGGCCTGAAGGACCGCCGCGCCGCGCTCGACAAGTTCCGCCAGGAGCCCGAGCCGCTGATCGCACCGGTCGACGGGGTGGTCGCCGAAGCCCTGGCCGTGTCCGGCCAGATGGCCGCGGCGGGCCAGATGATCTTCCAGATCATTGACCCGAAAAACCTCTGGGTCGAGGCCTTGAGCTTCGACGCCCTGGGCGGCGCGGAAAGCGCCACGGCACGCCTGGCCGACGGCCGCACCATGCAGCTGACCTATCGCGGCGCCGGCCTGGCCGACCGCAACCAGGCCATCCCGGTGCAGTTCGCGATTACCAGCGACACCAGCGGCCTGCGCGTTGGCCAGTTCGTCACCGTCCAGGCGGCCACCACCACGGAGCTGCAGGGCCTGGCCCTGCCGCGATCGGCGGTCGTGCGCACCGGCAACGGCCAGGACGTCGTCTACGAGCACACCACCGCCGAACGGTACGAGGCCCGCCAGGTCCGGACCACGCCGCTCGACGGCAGCCGGGTGCTGTTGGCCGTTGGCATCGGTGCCGGCAAACGCGTGGTGACCCAGGGCGCCGAGCTCCTGGATCAGGTGCGCTGAGGAGAAGCCGGCATGTTTACCTTCCTCGTCAGCCAGTCGCTGAAAAATCGCCTGCTGGTGCTGGCCATCGCCAGTGTGCTGGTGCTCTTCGGGGCGTTCACGGTCACCAAGCTGCCCGTGGACGTCTTTCCGGACCTCAACCGGCCCACGGTCACGATTATGACCGAAGCCGAAGGCTACGCGCCGCCTGAGGTCGAGCAGCTGGTGACCTATCCGATCGAAACCCGCATGAACGGCCTGCCCGGCGTGAGCCGGGTGCGCTCCGTCTCCGGTGTCGGCCTGTCGATTGTCTACGTCGAGTTCGACTGGGGCACCGACATCTACCGCAACCGCCAGCAGATCGCCGAGCGCCTGAGCCTGGTGCAGGATCAGCTGCCGCGCGGGGTCGCCCCCGTGATGGGGCCGATCTCCTCGATCATGGGGCAGATCCTGCTGGTCGCCGTGACCAGTGAGACCGCCACGCCGATGCAGGTGCGCGAGGCGGCCGACTTCGTGATCCGCCCGCGCCTGCTGACCATCCCCGGGGTGGCGCAGGTCATTCCGATTGGCGGCGAGGTGCGCCAGTTCCGCGTCGCCCCGAACCCCGCAGCGATGCGCACCCTGGGCGTGACCAACGCCCAGCTGGAGGCATCCCTGCAGCAGTTCGGCACCAATGCCGGCGGCGGGTTCACCGACCAGAACGCTCGCGAATACCTGATCCGCAACATCGCGCGGACCCTGGATCTGGACGACCTGCGCAACGTGGTGGTCACCACGGTCAACAACACGCCGGTCTATCTGCGCCAAATCGCCGAGGTGTCGTTCGGGGCCCGGGTCAAGCGCGGCGATGCCGGCTACCAGGGCAAGCCGGCCGTGATCGTCTCGGTCGAGAAACAGCCCGACGTCGACACCGTCAAACTCACCGGCCAGATCCAGCAGGCCCTGGGCGAGATCACCCAGACCCTACCCGACGGCATCAAGGCCGATCAGATCCTGTTCCGGCAGGCCAACTTCATCGAGACCTCGATCAGCAACGTCGAGCGGGTGCTGCTGGAGGCCATCGTGGTGGTCGCCGCGGTTCTGTTCCTGTTCCTTCTGAACGTTCGCACCACCGCGATCTCCCTGCTGGCGATCCCGGTGTCGATCCTGACCACCGCGGTGGTGTTCCACCTGTTTGGCCTGTCGATCAACACGATGACCCTGGGCGGCCTGGCCATCGCGATCGGCGAGCTGGTCGATGACGCCGTGGTCGACGTCGAAAACATCTTCCGGCGCCTCGGCGAGAACCGGAAGGCCGGCAACCCCAAGAGCGTGTTCCAGGTGGTGGTGGAGGCCTCCAACGAGGTGCGCTCCGGCATCGTCTACGCGACGATGATCATCATCCTGGTGTTCGTGCCGCTGTTCGCCCTATCGGGCATCGAGGGGCGGCTGTTTGCCCCGCTCGGGCAGGCCTACATCATCTCGATCCTGGCCAGCCTGGTCACCTCGATCACGCTGACCCCGGTGCTGGCCTCCTGGCTCCTACCGGGTCTCAAGAACCTCGAAGAGCACGACAGCCGGTTCCTCAAGCTGCTCAAGCGCGGCAATGCCGCCTTGCTCCGGGGCGCGTTCCGTCACCAGCGCCTGCTGGTCGGGATGGTCGCCGTGGCGGTGCTCGGCGCCGGCGTGGCCGCCTGGCAGCTGCCCCGGGCGTTCCTGCCGCCGTTCAACGAGGGCTCGTTCACGGTCAACATGACCTTCAACCCGGGGATCTCGCTGGCCGAGAGCAACCGGATCGGGTTGATCGCGGAAAAGCTGCTGCTGGAGGTGCCCGGCGTGGCGGCGGTGGGCCGCCGCACCGGGCGGGCGGAGCTGGATGAGCACGCCGAAGGGGTGCACTCCTCAGAGATCGAGGTCGAACTCAAGGGCGGCGACGACCCGCGCGCCAAGGACGCCCTAGTGGCCGACATCCGCCGGCGTCTCGCGGTGCTGCCGGTGTCGGTCAACGTCGGCCAGCCGATCTCGCACCGGCTTGATCACATGCTGTCCGGCGTGCGCGCCGAGATCGCCCTCAAGATCTACGGCGAGGACCTGGATGCGCTGCGGCGCATCGCCAACGGCCTGCGCGAGCGGTTCGCGAGCATTCCGGGGCTGACCGACCTGCAGGTGGAAAAGCAGGTGCGCATCCCCCAGCTGGAGATCCGCGTCGATTACACCCGCGCGGCGCTTTACGGGGTGCAGCCGGCCGCGGTGGTCGAGCAGATCAGCCGCCTGTCCAACGGCCGGGTGGTCTCGACCGTGGTCGACGGTGTGCGCCGGTTCGACGTGGTGATCCGCCTGCCCGAGGATCAGCGCACCACCACCGGCCTGGGCGAC
Source organism: Methylorubrum zatmanii (assembly GCF_014845115.1). Classification (GTDB taxonomy): domain Bacteria; phylum Pseudomonadota; class Alphaproteobacteria; order Rhizobiales; family Beijerinckiaceae; genus Methylobacterium; species Methylobacterium zatmanii. The sequence continues at coordinate 25,364 of NZ_NKUI01000008.1, forward strand.
TTGCTGCTAGAGACCCCCTCCGGTTGGGTGCCGGCCCGCCAGGTCGCCGACATCCGGGAGACCGACGGCCCCAACCAGATCCTGCGCGAAAACACCCGCCGCCGGATCGTGGTGCAGGCCAACACCAACGGCAAAAGCGACATGACCACCATCGTGGCGGCCATGCGCCAGGCGATCGCCCAGGAAACGCTGCCGCCGGGGTTCTTCACCAGCCTGGAAGGTACGTTCCAGGCCCAGGAGGACGCCACGCGGACGATCGCCGCCCTGTCGGCGCTGTCGTTGGCACTGGTCTTTGCGCTGCTCTACAGCCGCTACCGCTCGGCCGCCCTGGCGCTGATCATCATGGGCAACGTGCCCCTGGCGCTGATCGGCTCGGTCGCCGCGCTGTGGCTGGTCGGCCAGCCGCTCAGCGTGGCCTCGATGATCGGGTTCATCACGCTGACCGGCATCGCCGCGCGTAACGGCATTCTGAAGATCAGCCACTACCTCAATCTGGCGCTGCACGAGGGCGTGCCGTTCGGGCGGGACCTGGTGATCCGCGGCAGCCTGGAGCGGCTGACCCCGGTGCTGATGACGGCCCTGTCGGCCGGCGTCGCCCTGGTGCCGCTGCTCTACGACGCCGCCTCACCGGGCAAGGAGATCCTGCACCCGGTCGCGGTGACGATCTTCGGCGGCCTGATCAGCGCCACGCTGCTCGACACGTTCCTGACGCCGATCCTGTTCCTGCGGTTCGGACGGACCCCCCTGGCGCGGCTGCAGGCCGCCCAGGACCACGCCGATACGCAGGTCACCGGCACCCACGCGCCACCGCGTGAGGCGTTCTGAGCCCCATCCCACAACCGAACAAAGGAGAACCCCATGGTGCCGTGGAGATTAGCGTTCGCCGGCAGCCTCCTGCTTGCCCTGCCTGTGTGTGCCCACGAGATGGCCGGCAAGCACGGCGGTCGGGTCACCGACGCCGGCAGCTACCACGTCGAACTCGTCGCCAAGGACAAGACCGTCGACGTCTACCTGCTCGACAGCAGCGAAAAGCCTGTCCCGGCCGCCGGGTTCAAGGCCAGTGCCATTCTGATTGTCGATGGCAAGCCGGCGCGGGTCGCCCTGACCCCGGCCGACGCCAACCGCCTGACCGGTCAGGCCCAGGTTCCGCTGAACGCCGCGCCCAAAGGCGCCGTGCAGCTGACAGCTCCCGACGGCGCCACCGCCAGCGGGAAGTTCAACTAGCCCGACAAGAGAGGAAAACCCGATGAAGCGTGCTCAATCCCTGCTGACCGCAGCCCTCCTCGCCACCGGCCTCGCCACCGGCCTCGCCGGCGCGGCGATCGCCGCGGACGACATGCATCACAAGGGGCACCAGCCGAGCGCGAGCGAGGCCAGCGACGCCCATCAGGCCGAGATGCAGAAGATGATCGCCGACATGATGCCATCGCCCAGCGATCCGGCCTCCACCAAGGACTTCAAGCAGGCCGACATGGCGATGATGCACGACATGCACGTGGCCTACACCGGCAACCCGGACGTGGATTTCCGCACGCACATGATCCCGCACCACAAGGGCGCGGTGGCCATGGCCAAGGTCGCGCTCAAGCACGCCAAGGACCCGGCGACCAAGCAGATGGCGCAGAAGATCATCGATGATCAGGAAAAGGAAATCGCCGAAATACAGGCTTGGCTGAAACAGAACGGTAAGTAAGACCGGGTCATCTAAGCGGATGGCGGGTCTGTGTTACAGGCATCTCTGCCAAAAAATTAAGTTTAGACCGAAGTTATGAACCGCTGGCCAAGGATAGGATTCCTCGATTATGGCAAAGCTTGATTCGCTGCAGCTGTTTCTTCAGCGAAGTATGTGATATGTCGTACCCGAACGATAAAAGGAGCAGAACAATGCATCAGATGTCCCCGGCAATGCAGGGCTGCATCGATGAGTGCCTGCGCTGCTATCAGGCCTGCCTGGGCATGGCGTCCAACCGTTGCCTGCCGGCTGGCGGTTCACACGTTCAGCCGGAGCATTTCCGGTTGATGCTGGCCTGCGCCGAGATCTGCCGGACGTCCGCGCATCTCATGCTGCTCGGACTGCCCGAACACAAACACACCTGCCGCGCCTGCGCGGAGGTGTGTGAGGCCTGCGCCGCGAGCTGCGAAGCCGTGGGCGACATGCAGGACTGTGTCACGCAGTGCCGGCGCTGTGCCGAAACCTGCCGCACGATGGCGGCCTGAGCCCCCAACCAAGGATCACACCCATGAACCTCAAGACCCTGATCGCTGCCGCGCTGCTGACCGCGACGGCCTTGCCGGCCCTGGCCGACGACCAAGGCAACGCCAACGCCGAGCAGCAGACCCAGCCGACCCCCAGCCGGGGCAACACCGCCGGCGGTCCGAGCCACGGCGCCGATCATCCGAAGAACGCCCCGGCCGACACCACTCCGGCCCACACGTCCAAGCCGCACGGCCACGGTGACGGCAGCAAGCACTGAGGCTTCCGCGCCAGGGACAGGGCGGCGGGCACATTCCTGTGCCGCCCTGCCCCACGGGCGTGCCCCTAGCACGCCCTCCTCCGATCCGACCATGCCGGCGCTTGAATAGTCTCCGTCGTGGCTCATTGACCTTCCCATGGTGGGAAGGTGCAGGGTGCTCCCACGATGACCGCGAATGACCATACCCCCTCACAGCATAGCCACGGCCCGGCAACACCGACCGGCCAGGATCATGCCGTGCATGGCCATAAGGGGCACAGCTGTTGCGGCGGTCACGGTCCGGCTGCCGCCGACGACGCCGGGGCGGTCAAGGACCCGGTTTGCGGGATGACGGTCGACCCGCACACCGCCAAGCACCGCGCCCAGCACAACGGGCACCCGTATTATTTCTGCTCGAACGGCTGCCGGACGAAGTTCGAGGCCGATCCGACCCGCTACCTCGATCCGGCCAGCGACGCGGCCAAGGCCGAGCCTGTGCCGCAAGGAACGATCTACACCTGTCCGATGCACCCGGAGGTGCGCCAGGTTGGCCCCGGGGTATGCCCGATCTGCGGCATGGCGCTGGAGCCGGCGATGATCGGCGCCGACACCGGCCCCAGCGACGAGTTGGTCGACATGACTCGGCGGTTCTGGATCGGCTTGGTCCTGACCGTGCCGGTGTTCGTGCTGGAAATGGGCGGCCATCTGACCGGCCTGACCGAACGACTTGGTCAGCAGAACAGCAACTGGCTGCAGCTTGTGCTGGCGACCCCAGTGGTGCTCTGGGCCGGCTGGCCATTCTTCGAGCGCGCCTGGGCTTCGGTGCGCAGCCGCAACCTCAATATGTTCACCCTGATCGCTCTGGGAACCGGCGCCGCCTGGATCTACAGCATCATTGCCACCCTGGCGCCAGCGGCGTTTCCGGCAGCGTTGCGCGGCCATGACGGCGCCGTGCCGGCCTACTTCGAGGCCGCAGCGGTGATCACCGTGCTAGTGCTACTGGGCCAGGTGCTGGAGCTGCGCGCCCGCGAAAGCACCAGCGGCGCCCTGCGGGCCCTTCTGGATCTGGCGCCGAAAACCGCCCGCCGCCTCCACGACGACGGTACCGACGAAGAGATCCAGCTCGACACCGTGCAGGTGGGCGATCGGCTGCGCGTGCGCCCCGGCGAAAAGGTGCCGGTCGACGGCACCGTAATCGAGGGCCGCTCGTCGGTGGACGAGGCACTGGTGACCGGCGAAGCCATGCCGGTCAGCAAGGCGGCTGGCGCTGCGGTGATCGGCGGCAGCCTCAACCAGAGCGGTGCCCTGGTGATCGAGGCTCAGAAGATCGGCCGTGACACCATGCTGGCGCGGATCGTCCAGCTGGTTGCCGAGGCGCAGCGAAGCCGCGCCCCGATCCAGCGCCTGGCTGACCAGGTGGCGGGCTGGTTTGTGCCGGCCGTCATCGCCGTGGCCGTGCTGGCGTTCATCGCGTGGTTTGCTTTCGGGCCTGAGCCCCGGCTGACCTATGCCCTCCTCGCCGCGGTGGCGGTGCTGATCATCGCCTGCCCCTGTGCGCTTGGGCTGGCCACGCCCATGTCAATCATGGTGGGCGTCGGCCGCGGCGCCCAGGCCGGCGTGCTGATCAAGAACGCCGAGGCCCTGGAGCGCTTGGAAAAGGTCACAACACTGGTGGTCGACAAAACCGGCACCCTCACCGAGGGCAAGCCGGCGGTGACCCGAGTGGTCCCAGCCGAGGGGGTTGCTGAGCAGGAGATCCTGCGGCTGGCGGCCAGTGTCGAGCGTGCCAGCGAGCATCCCCTGGCGGTCGCCATCGTTGCGGCGGCCCAACAGCAGGGGCTTGCCCTCGCCCCGGTCAGCGACTTCGACAGCCCCACCGGACGGGGCGCTCTGGGAACGGTCGAGGGCCGCCAGATCCGGCTTGGCAACGGGAAGTTCCTGGCCGAGGCCGGGATCAGCACCGCGCCGCTCGATCAGGCGGCGGAGGCGCTGCGCCAGGATGGCGCGACGGCGATCTTCATGAGTGTGGACAACCAGGTGGCTGGCGCCCTCGCCATTGCCGATCCGATCAAGGCCACCACACCCGACGCCCTGAAAGCCCTGCGCGCCGAGGGCATTCGCGTGGTCATGCTGACCGGCGACAACCAAACCACGGCCCGGGCGGTCGCAAAGAGGCTCGGCATTGACGCGGTCGAAGCCGAGGTGCTGCCCGACCGGAAAAGCACCATCGTCAAGATCTACCAGCAGCAGGGCGAGGTGGTCGCGATGGCTGGCGACGGGGTCAACGACGCCCCCGCCCTCGCCGCGGCGGACGTCGGGATTGCGATGGGCACCGGCACCGACGTGGCGATCGAAAGCGCCGGCGTGACTCTGCTCAAGGGCGACCTGATGGGCATCGTGCGGGCACGGCATCTGTCGCGCGCCACGATGAGCAACATCCGCCAGAACCTGTTTTTTGCGTTCATCTACAACGCCGCCGGCGTGCCCGTGGCGGCCGGAGTACTCTTCCCGTTCCTGGGCATCCTGCTCTCGCCGGTCATCGCCGCGGCGGCGATGGCCCTGTCCTCGGTCAGCGTCATCGCCAACGCCCTGCGCCTGCGGGCGGTGCGTCTCTGACCGCTCAGTCATTCGGCCGGTTTGGCTGGATCACTGCCGAGGCCTCAGGCCCCGGCAGTACGTGGAGGAAACGATGGAGCGTCTCACTCTTGCAGCCAGCGCCGTGATGCCGCTCAGCCCCGTGCCGGCGATGGCGATGAGCTGCGGCGGCGGGAACGGCAAGGCCGGCATGAAGGGCAAAAAGGGCGGCGGCTGCTGCGACAAGATGGGAGGTCGCATGAGCCCCCGCCCCTGAGCCTTGCCGCCCCGGCTGGCCAGCAGCCGGTCCAGTGCTCCGAACACCCGCGCGCTGCCCTGAGGAGAACGTGTCATGCTTCCGGAACTGCTGCCGAGCCGCCGCGGCGTGCTGGTCGGCCTGGGCGGCCTGCTGCTGGCCGCGCCGCTGCGCGCTGCCGAATCGCTCCTGGAGATCCAGGTGACCAAGGACCCCAGCTGCGGCTGCTGTGCGGCCTGGGTCGATCACATCCGTGCCGCCGGCTTTCCGGTCCAGGTGACCGAGGCCCCGGTCAATCCCCTGAAAGCACGTCTCGGCGTCCCGCGCAGTTTGGCCTCCTGCCATACCGCACAGGTTGGCGGGTACGTGATCGAAGGGCACGTGCCCGCAGGAGCGATCACCCGCCTGCTCGCCGAAAAGCCTCAGGCGACAGGCCTGGCGGTGCCCGGCATGCCGGTGGGCTCACCGGGCATGGAGATCTACGGCATGCCGCCGGACACCTATGAGGTAGTGCTGTTCGGTCCGGATCTGCACCGGCCGTTCGCCCGCTACCGGGGTGGCACGCCGCTCTAAGCGGCCGATCGACCTTCCCGACCGCTCGGCCATGGCCATGGTGTGGTCCGTGGGCAAGAGCAGTCAGCGTATCGAATAGGGGGTCAGGGCAGCCCGATCCCCGAGCATGGTGAGACAGATGCCGGCAGCGGTGCCGAGCAGCAGCACCCCGAGCAACGCCCACAGCATCGTCCTACGCGCTGCCGCCTGGATGTGCGGTCGCACCTTCCGGCGCTGCCGTGGTTCACTCTTCCAGATGCTTTCGGTCGCACGCATAGCTCATTCTACAAGGACGGGGGCCGCAAGGCATCCTGTTTTCTGTGTGCCTTCTTGTACTCGTTCGAGAGGACCAAACGTGATCGTCCAGGGTCCAGATGGAGCATGGCTCCTCCCAACGCGTAGTTTCGAGCGCCACGAGTTCATCGACAGTGGTGATATTGTCATCCTCTGGATACGCAGTGCGGACGATCAGTCGATCGCCGTGATGATGCCCACTAAAGCGATGCAGGAGATGGTGGCGACGCTGAACGAGGGCGAAAGGCCAACCGCGCCAAGCGATCAACCTTGGTAAACGCCAGAGTAGCCGTCCAAGCTCACGCATGGCGGTGTTGGCGTGCCAAGCCGTTCGAACGCTCGGCTCCAGGGTGCAAAACTCAAGAGGCTCGGAGGGTGTCGCGGGATTGCCGTGCCCGCCACAGCGTCCAGACCGCGGCGATGTTGAACAGGGCCATAGCGGCGAGCTGGGAAAACGTCGCCGCTGCCCCACCGTGTGGGTAGGATCGTAGCCCCCGAGCGGCGGGGCGAGGGCTCGGGCGACCAAGCCCGGCTGCGCCAACCCACCGATCAGTCGTGCGTAGGGTTCCGGACCCAACAACCCCAAGGGAACTGCCGCCACGCGATCGACTAGGTCCCGTTGCTGGCGCCGTATAGGATCGGCGCCGGGACAACCAGCGGCAGCCAGAGGGTCAGCATCGCGATCCGACGGCAACCAAGCCCATTGCTGCCGTCAGGGTCCGGAGCGGGTGGTGCCGGACCTTGAGGGAGATCTCGACGAAAAAGGACGCGACCTGGGTCGGCCCGATCAGCACCCCGAAGATGACGGCCGAGGCGAGCGGTACGTCCTGCGCCTGCCAGAGGGTGAGCACGTGCGTCCACAGCAGGCTCATTACTGCGCCGCCGAGGGTCAGCACGCCGGCCATCAGCTGGAACGGCCGGTGCCGGCGGGATCAGCCCCGAGATCAGCGGCAGCGACACCATAAGCTGTAAGCCGGCATAGACAAAACAGGCCAAGCGCCATCCGCCATGGTCGACAAGGAACGCCGGCAGCGGTCAGCTGACCGCTGCCGGCGAACCTGCGCCACAGAACCAGGGTGGTGATCGCCGGTCGTGCCTCCGCGCCATAGAGGCGGCCTAGGGTGGCAAAGGCCGGATCGTACAGGCCGCAGCCCATGCGACACCCATCAAGCAGCCGGCCGGCCAGAAACGATCCTCAGGGACGGTGTGAGACCTAGCACGACGAGACCGGCGGCGAAAAGAAGAGCCGAGAGCGCCAAGACCGGCCGGCCGCCGCGCTCGCCGATGAACCGGCAGACCTGCACGACACCAGGGCGGCGGTAGGCAGGCCGAGGGTCGGGCCGCTGAACACCCAGGCGAGCGGCCAACCCATGGCCGCGCTGAACGCCAGTGCCACATTGGTGGGCGTATCGAGGCGGAACATGCGACCCGCACCATGGGCACAGCGGCAACGGCAGTCACTGAGGATTACCGGTCACGGCTGCGGTATGAGTTTTGCCTAAGATCCTCATACGTGGGGCGTGCGAGGGGTATGCCCCTGCCAACCTCGGAATGTCTTTGCCCTTCCCAGCCGTGCCACCTGCTATCGTTGCGCGATGCGGCGCGCTCCTCAGCACCGTTAGCGTCCTACTAGCCGCGTCCGGCCATGCTTGAGCCGCGCCTGCGACCACGCAAACCGCCGAAACCATCGCGCTTTCGAAAAATTTCGGTCGTGGCCGAGGCACCTGTAGCCACACCGAACGCCAGCGCGGCCTATGCCGGCGGGATCACCGGCGTCGGTTGCACACTCCGGCCGGTCGAGGTTGCGAGCGCCGGCATCATTACAGGGGCGCAGATCAACAGCCGCCCCGTCACCCGGCCCGGCGAGATGCTGGAAGAAGTGCCCGGCATCATCACGCAGCATTCCGGCGAAGGCAAAGCGAACCAGTTCTTCCTGCGCGGGTTCAACCTTGACCACGGCACCGACATCCCCATCAGTGTGGACGGGATGCCGGTCAACATGCGCACCCATGCCCATGGGCAGGGCTACGCCGATCTCAACTTTCTGATCCCTGAGCTGGTCGGCGCGGTCGAGTTCCATAAAGGGCCATACTTCGTGCGCGACGGCCATTGCGCCTCGGCCGGCTCGGTGCGGATCGACTATCTGGACAAGCTCAACCGCAACATTGTCCTGGCCCAACTCGGCAACTTCGGGTTCAAGCGCGCCCTCACGGCGGCCTCGGCTCCGCTGGGCGAGGGCAACCTGCTCGTGGCCGGTGAAGCACAGTTCTATGATGGGCCGTGGGTGGTGCCAGATGCACTGCGCAAGTTCAGCGGGGTCGGACGCTACAGTCAAGGCACGCCGCTCGACGGGTTTGCCGTGACCGGCATGGCCTACTGGGCGAAATGGCACACCACCAACCACATTCCCGGACGGGCTGTCGCTGAGGGGATCATCGGACGTTTCGGCACCATCGATCCAAGCGATGCCGGCGACACGGTCCGGTTCTCGCTGTCCGGCCGCCGGAGCCGGGCGGATGCCGGCGGGATCACACGGGCCTCGGCCTATGTGATTCGCTACCGGATGAACCTGTTCAACAACTTCACATACTTCCTCAACGATCCGGTCAATGGCGACCAGTTCCACCAGCGCGACAGCCGCGCCCTCGGTGGAGGGGAGGTCTCCCGCGCGTTCCAGGGTGACCTGTTCGGCCTGCCCATGGAAAACGAGATCGGCATGCAGACGTGTCCCGACGACATCCGCGTCGGCCTGTTCGACACGACGGCGCGCCGCCACCGCTCGACCGTCCTAGACGACCGGGTACTGGAGGCCAGTGCAGCATTCTATTACGAAAACCGCGTGCGCTGGACCGACTGGCTCCGCACCGGCGTCGGGTTCCGTGCCGATGGCTACTATGCCGATGTTTGCTCCGACATGCCGGCCAATTCGGGCAAGGCCCGCGACGGCATCGTCAACCCGAAACCCGGTGCGGTGTTCGGGCCGTGGCTCGATACCGAGCTGTACGTGAACTACGGCGGTGGCTTCCACTCGAACGACGCGCGCGGAGTTACCGCCACCGTCGACCCCGTGAGCCCGCTGTTCAACGTCTCCCGCTCGCCTTTCCTCGTCCCCTCGACGGGCTACGAGGTTGGTATCCGCAACCCGTCGATCGTTGGGTTGGAAACGTCCCTGGTGCTGTTCCGGCTGGATTTTGCCTCCGAGAACCTGTTCCAGGGCGATACCGGCACCACTGAGCCGAGCCGTCCGACCCGCCGCTTCGGCATCGAGTGGAGCAACCACTACGCCGTCGTTCCCTGGCTCGCCCTGGAAGGCGATCTGACGATCACCAACGCGCGCTTCGCCGATCGTGACCCACTCGGCAGTCGCGTACTGGAAGCGCCGGCCACCATCGCCTCGGCAGGCGTCACCTTCGGCGAGGGACAGGGCTGGTTCGGTAGTCTGCGGTTCCGCTACTTCGGGCCGCGCCCAGAGCTATGCAGGATTTTAGGTGACGGAGGCGGTCAGGCGGCGCGGTGATCTGGGCTCGCGGTGACCTCGGTCCCGTCGCGGAAGATGAAGCCGGCCATGGACCACGACACAGGGTGTTTGG
>NZ_NKUI01000080.1 GCF_014845115.1 Methylorubrum zatmanii
ATGGCGGCCTCCGCCAGGGTGACGTCCTGCAGCCGCTTGCCGAAATAGTAATCCGCCGCCGCCACCGCGCCGAAGGTGCCGCCGCCCATATAGGCGCGGTCGAGATAGAGCTTGAGGATCTGGTTCTTGGTCAGGTGCGCTTCGAGCCAGAAGGCCAGGAACGCCTCGTTGACCTTGCGCTCCAGGGAGCGCTCGTTGGTGAGGAACAGGTTCTTGGCGAGCTGCTGCGTCAGGGTCGAGCCGCCCTGCACGTTGCCCTTGCCCGACGAGTTCGAGACCAGTGCGCGGGCGGTGCCGATCGGGTCGATGCCCCAATGCTCGTAGAAGCGCCGGTCCTCGGTCGAGAGCAGCGCCTTGATCATCAGCTCGGGGAAGTCGTCGAACTTCAGCGAGTCGTCGTGCTTGATGCCCCGCCGCCCGACCTCGGTGCCGTAGCGGTCGAGGAAGGTGACGGCGAGATCCTGGGCTTTCAGCCAGTTGTCGCTGGTGAGGTTGAAGGCGGGCTGCGCCAGGAACAGCAGCACCATCGCCCCCGCGGTGCCGAGGGTGACGCCTTCGCTGGTGAGATCGAGGACGAACCGCTTCCAGCCCCGGAAGGAGAAGATCTGCATCCGCGCCTGGAAGCGCTCATAGGCTTCCGTGGTGGAATGGCCGCCTTCGTAGAGACTCGCGTTGACCCAGGCATCGAAGGCCAGAGCCGCGCGGCTGATCCGTGTCGTCAGCGTCTTGAGGCTGGGCAGGCGCACGGTGTGTTCCGGTTTCTCTTAACCATTGCCCGGGGCGGCGCGAGGCAGCGGCCCAGGAAACGATGTCATGACACGTTCTGTATCAGGACATGCGACGGGCCGCGAGCTTTCGCGTCCGTTAAGGAACGCAGGCCCCGAGCCACCGTCTCCCCGGCGCCCTCGCCAACCCTCCGTTAACGTTAAAGCAGGGTGGCGGCCGATCGTGACCGGCGCATGGCGGATCCGCCGGCCGCCCTTGCCCCCGGCGCCGCCATGCGGCAGGAGGAGGCGATCCGTCCCGAAACGGCACGCTCGGCCATGTCCCTCACTGGCCCCTCGCCGAGCGGGCACCGTCGTGATCGGCGACATCGTCGGACCATCCACCGGATCTGCACCGGGTTTTGAGAGAGCGAGGCGCCGGGCATGACGGAGCGCAGCGAAGAGCCGTTCTGGCGCGTGAAGAGCCTCGAGGCGATGAGCCCGGCGGAGTGGGAGAGCCTGTGCGACGGCTGCGGGCGCTGCTGCCTGCTCAAGCTCGAGGACGACGATACCGGGGAAATCTACAGCACCGATGTCGGCTGCACCCTGCTCGACACCGATGCCTGCCGCTGCCGCGACTACCGCAACCGCGCCAAGCGCGTGCCGGATTGCGTGCGCCTGACCCCGGAGGCGGTGCGCACGATTCCCTGGCTGCCGCCGACTTGCGCCTATCGCCTGGTGCGCGAGGGCCGCGACCTGCCGTCCTGGCACCCCCTGCTCACCGGCCGCAAGGCGAGCGTGCACGAGGCGGGGATCTCGGTACGCGGGCGCGTCGCCGGCAACGAGGAAGAGTTCTCGGAGGACGAGCTGATCGAGCGCATCGTCCGCTGGCCGAGCGAGGCCGCCTGAGGGGCGCGTTGCGTCCGGCGCGGCAAGCCGGCGCAGACGGGTCAGGCACCACGCCTGCGCGATCCGAGCGGGGCGACGGCCCCGACCGCTTCACCCACCGTGGCGCAGCAGGTCCGATCCGACATCATCGGCCCGAAACGGGGTAGAGGGGACGTCCACATCCACACGGCTGACTTGCAGCCCTGGCCATCCATAGCGTTGAAAGGTTGTAATCAGACCTTATTCTCGCTCAACCAAGCCAAGTTCACCTAACACTTTCAGCTATCTAATTATCAATCGCTTAAATTTTGAACGCTAGTCATGCCCGCATGCGGCAGATATCCGGCTACGTCAAAGACGAAAGGGGCGCGACAACCGTCGAGTTCGCCTTGATCGGCGCGACGTTTCTGTTGACGATGATGTTCGCCATGGCGACGGCACTGGTCCTGTACATCAACCAAGTGCTCGATACCGCGACCACTCGCGCGGCCCGCCAGATCCTCACCGGCAGCCTCCAGTCGCAATCCACGCCGCCGACGCTGGCCAGCTTCAAGCAGAGCCTCTGCGCCTATCTGCCGGCCACGATGTCCTGCAACGATGTGATCGTGAATCTCTACATCGTGCCGGAAGCCGCGCAGCCGAGCGGATACTACACCTACGTCAAGGCTGACTTGAGCGGCCTGGCCTTGCCCGACGTGAATACGGGATCCGGGCAGTTCAATCTCGGCGTGCGCGGAGCTTACCAGTATCTGCAGGTGATCTATCCGATCACGTTCCTGCCCAGAATCGTGTCGTCCTGGCTGAGCGGTGGCGCCACCTATAACGGCAAGCCGGCCTATCTCGCGGTCTCGGCTGCGGCTTTCCGCAACGAACAATACTGATGCCAGCCCGCCCCTCCTCCGAGCCGGATCCGGCGCCGGTCGGCGGCAGCGGAACCCGCGTCACGGGCCGGCTTCGATCCTGCCGTGCCGGTCTGGCGCTCCATGCGCGGCGCTTCCGCCCGGCCGATCAGGGGATCGTCGCGGTCGAATTCGCGCTGATTCTGCCGACGCTGCTCCTGCTCCTGCTCGCTGGGGCGCAAGTGATCACCTATGTCGACGCCACCCGGAAGGTCGATCTGGTGGCGCAATCGATCAGCCAGATGATCTCGCGCGCCGCACCGCCGACCGGCCAGACCGTGGCGAAGGTCGATGCGGGCGACCTGCATTTCAGCTACGATTCCACCCTCGTGCTGTTTCCCTACGTGATGCGGGATGCCCGGCGACAAGGTATCGCTTGGTATCGGGACATCTCGGTCAACTACGCCGGCATCCAGTTCAAGCAGAAATCCTCGACCTGCCCTAGCAGCGCTGACATGAGCGCCTGCTACACCGCCAACGTCGTCTGGACCAGCACGGGCGCGAGCCAGCCTTCGGAGGGCGCCAACTACCGGCCCTGCGGCACAGCCCTGACGGCGGTGGACGACAAGGCCGCGCCGAGCCGGACCACCCTGCCCCGCTCGGCCTACGGAGCCGCGTCGCTGGTGGTGATCGACGTGGTCTTCACCTTCAAGCCGACCTTCGCCTCGGGGATTCTTCCCAGCGTCCGGATCGCGCGCTCGGCCTACGTCATGCCACGCTACGCCTCGTTCGTGGACTACGACCTCACCAACTCCGATGGGATTGCCACGAGATGTCCCGGCTTCTGACCCGCATCGGCCGGCTCCGAGGCCGGGCGAAGGCCCTGCATCGCGACAGCGGCGGCGCCCTCAACGTGGTGATCGGCCTGACCCTGATCCCGATCGTCGGCTTCATCGGCCTCGGCGTCGATTACGGCATGGCGACCGCCGGCAAGACACGGCTCGACAATGCGGCGGATGCTGCGGCCCTCGCCGCCGTCGTGAGCGCCAAGGCCTATATCGTCGCCAATGCCAAGCAGAGCAACGTCACGACGCTCGCCCTCACCGAAGGCCAGAACCAAGCCGTCAAGGCCTTCAACATCAATGCCGGCAAGCTGCTCTACGGAACCGTCAGCCTCGCGACACCGCAGGTGACACGGAACAGACAGACACTCTCGTCCTCGATCACCTACACGGCCACGATCCAGACGCTGTTCGGACGGATCTTCGGATCTCAGGCGACGACCTTCACCAACACCGTCACCGCCTCGGCCGACATCGCGAGCTATCTCGACTTCTACCTGATGGTCGACGTGTCGGGCTCCATGGGCCTGCCGACCACCGACGCCGATGCGGCGCTGCTCGCCGGCAAGAGCAAGGAAAGCGAAGGCAATTGCCAATTCGCCTGCCACTTCCCCGGCAAGGTCGGCTGGGGTCTGGCGGCGGGCAAGATCCAGCTGCGCTCCGATGCGGTGAACAATGCCGTCTGCGAATTGCTCAAGCGGGCTTCGACGCCGGTCGTGGATAATCAGTATCGGATCGGCATCTACCCGTTCATCAACCGGCTGGCGACCCTTGTCACGCTCAGCGATACCACCACGTCCCTGTCCACCCTGAGAGCGGCGGCCCAGTGCGACAAGGCCTGGCCCCTGGCCTTCACCAATCTCCTCGATACCGGCAGCACGCAGCTCTTCACCAACGACAATCCGACCACCGGCACCGGCAGCGGCGGCACCCATTTCGAGACGGCCTTCCCGCAAATGAAGGCGACCATCCAGACCTATGGCGACGGCGCCACGGCGGCCAATTCGAAACCGTTCGTGTTCCTGATCACGGACGGCATGCAGAACAGCCAGTCCTATTCGGCGTGGAAGGATGGAAAGACCTATACCGGCAATCCCTCGCAATTCAGGGGCTACCGCTACGCCGAATGGGACGGCTCCCAGCCCGCCCAGATCGACCCGAACAAATGCACCGATCTGAAGAACGCCGGCGCCACCATCTCAGTCCTCTACATTCCGTACAAGCTCGTCAAAAACTACACCAATACCAGCTACATCGTCTGGGAGAACGATCGGGTCAACGGATTCAGTCCGACACTCGCCGAACCTCTTCGGAAATGCGCATCGCCGGGTTTCTTCTACACCGCCAACACGGCGGCCGACATCACCGCCTCGCTCGGCGCGATGTTCGATCAGGCCCTGAAGGTCCCCCGCATCACCCGATAGGGCGACCGCGACCGCTGCCCGGAGATCCCGTCACGGCATCGGCGCCGCCGTGACGCGGCCCGCTTCGGATCGGTCCGGATGTTTGCGCCGTTGATCCGCGCCGGCTTGATCGCCGTGCCGCGGCGCGGCACAGCGGAAGCGAGCCACACGTCTCAGTCTCCTCCGCGCCTTCGCTCACCGGAAGAGCGGTCCCACCACGCGAACGATCGGCCGGATGCCCTCCGACAGTCATGCCCCCTCCGACCATGCCCGCGCCGGCGCGCTGTCCCCAGGCCCGGTCCGCGAGCGCTACGATGCCCTGATTGCGACGGGCAGCATCGAGCGCGATCCGGCCCAGATCCGCCTCGTCCAGGCCCTCGACCGGCTGGTGCAGAACCTGGAACGCCGTCGCCGGGCGAAGAAGGGCAGCGCCCTCGGCTGGCTGTTCGGCCGCAAGGACGACGATGCCGGGCCACCCAAGGGGCTCTACGTCTGGGGATCGGTCGGTCGCGGCAAGACCATGCTGATGGACCTGTTCCACGAGGTCGCGCCCGGCCCGAAGCGCCGGGTCCATTTCCACGGCTTCCTCGCCGACGCGCATGAGCGCATCCACGCCCACCGGCAGGCGCTGAAGCGCGGCGAGGTGAAGGGCGACGATCCGATCCCCCCCGTCGCCGACGCGCTGGCGGCGGAGGCGACCCTGCTCTGCTTCGACGAGTTCACGGTGACCGACATCGCCGACGCGATGATCCTCGGGCGCCTGTTCGGGGCCCTGTTCAAGCGCGGCGTGACGGTGGTGGCGACTTCGAACGTCGAGCCCGACCGGCTCTACGAGGGCGGCCTCAACCGGGCCCTGTTCCTGCCCTTCGTGGCGGAGCTGAAGCAGCGGGTGGAGGTGCTGCGCCTCGATTCCCGGACCGATTTCCGCCTGGAAAAGCTCGGCGGCAGCTCCGTCTACCATGTTCCGGCGGACGCGGCGGCGGAGGCGGCACTCGATGCGGCCTTCAAGGCGCTGACCGGCCGCAGCAAGGGCAGCCCCGGCCAGGTCACGGTGAAGGGCCGCGCGGTGCCGGTGCCGGAGGAGGCCGGCGGCGTCGCCCGCTTCGGCTTCGACGACCTCTGCCGCAAGCCCCTGGGGGCGGCTGACTACATGGCCCTGGCCGATGCCTATCACACGCTGATCGTCTCGCGGATCCCGGTGATGGGCGAGGCCGAACGCAACGAGGCCAAGCGCTTCATCACGCTGATCGATACCCTCTACGACGCGCATGTGAAGCTCGTCGCCTCGGCCGCGGCGGAACCGACCGGCCTCTACAAGGCGACGGAAGGCCGCGAGGCCTTCGAGTTCGAGCGCACCGCCTCCCGGCTGATCGAAATGCGCTCGGAGGAGTATCTCGGCATGCCGCACGGGCGCGGCCCCTCCGAGTCGAGCGCAGGGCTGGCCGAGACCTGAGCCCCCTACCCTGCCGCCGGACCGGCGCCGGACATCTTCCGCGGCAATGGCCGGCTGAGATAGGGCGATCCCGGCACGAGGAAGCGCCAGGGCGTGTCGGCGCCGCGGCTGATGCCGATGCGGGTCGTGGCCGCGACGGGCATCGATCCCTCCGGTTCGCCCCAGGCGAAAGGGGCTCGGTCGAGGGGCAAACCGTCATGCGACAGGTCGATGCCGAGGGCCTGGGCGAGCCGGCCCGGCCCGGCGCAGAGCAGGCGCGGCGCATCGAGGCCGCGGCGGGCCCGCATCGTCTCCAGGCCCATCGTCGGCGCCAGGGCGCGCAGGAGCACGGCGCTGCCGGTCTCGCAGACCAGATTCAGGCACCAGTGCAGGCCATAGGAGCGGTAGACATAGGCCCGCCCCGGCGGCCCGAACATGCTGGCATTGCGCCGGGTCGGCCCACCGAAGCTGTGGGAGGCCGGGTCCGTCCGGTCATAGGCCTCGGTCTCGACGATGAGGCCGCCGACGCCGTCGACGCAGAGCCGGCGGCCGATCAGCTCGGCGGCGACCGCCGCCGCCGGCCTGTCGAAGAAGGCGGGATCCATGGAGCGCCCGTCAGGAGGCCTTCCGCTGCAACTCGGCCCGGACGCTGGCGATGCCGGCCGGCGTGAGTTCCAGCGCCAGCCGCGCGGCCTCTTCCAGATAGGCCTGAGGACTGATCCCGGCCTGGCCCGCCGCCCGCGCGACCTGCTCGGCCAGCTCGGCATTCAGGGCGACCTGCGTCGTCCCGGGCCTCGGGCTCGGCGCAGGCATCCGCTCGGCAGGCGCGGGATGGGCCGGGGGCAGAACCGGCTGGCCGAGGGCCTCGCGCCGGCCGAGGGTGGCGAGGCGGTCGGCGCGCTCGTTGCCGTCCTCGCCGGCATGGCCCCGCACCCAGGTCCAGCGCACGTCGCGGGCGGCGGCCAGGGCGTCGAGGCGCTGCATCAGGTCGATGTTCTTCACCGGCCCCGTCGCCGTGCGCCAGCCCCGGGCCTTCCAGCCACGCATCCATTCGGTGACGGACTTGACCACGTACTGACTGTCGCAGCGCATCTCGATGGCAGCCCCTTCCGGGAAATGTTCGAGGGCGCGGATCGCGGCGGTCAATTCCATGCGGTTGTTGGTGGTGGCACGTTCACCGCCATGCAGCTCGATCCAGCCGGTGGGATCCTGGATCACGACACCCCAGCCGCCGGGGCCGGGATTGGGGTCGCAGCCGCCATCCGCGTAGACGATGGTTCGCATCACTGTTCAACCGCCCTGTGCTCGGCGCGTCGGAAAGGGGGCCGTGCCTAATCGCCGGTCACTAATATTTGGCGACCAGCGGTGGCGCCAGCACCGCCTGGGACGCGGGCTCGCCGAAGCCGCAGCGCGCGGCGGCGTCCGGCGGAAGCAGGGGGTCGAGAAGGGCCCGGCGCCCTTCGAGGAAGGCGAGCGCCTGTTCGGCGGGCACCGCCTCGCGACCGGGCATCTCGATCAGAAAATGCTCAAGCGCGTAGCGGTAACGGGCGATGCGCAGGGTCGTTTCCAACCGCACCCAGGCGACGAGGCAGCGATTCTCGGCCACCCGCATCGCCGCCTGCCGCACGTCCCAGCCATCGACACTGCCAGAGAGCGGCAAGGCGCGCAGGCGCAGAGTGTCCGCCTCGAACACGCGTTGGGCCAGCGCCGCGAAAGGCGGGATCAATCGTCCGTCGGCAATCGCGTCGTCAGACAACCTGCGGTAGCGCGAGAAGGGTGAGCGGAAGGATTCCGAGATCAAACCTTCGTGATAGCTGGGCAGGTCGTCGCGGCGCCAGTTCGGCGGCAGGACGCGGGCACGGGTCAGATTGGCGAGCGCATCCTCGAAGGCGGCCCGGCCATCGGCCGGCATCAGGAAGCGCCAAGCACGGTCGCGCAGGGTAATCTCGTCATCGGTCAGCGGGAAGGCCGAGGACGGCGTACCGCGCTCGCGGGCGGCCAGCGTCCCGGTGGTGTCCACGAGACCGTTCCAAGCACTTCGGGCCGGCCGTCCGAAATCGCCCTCCTGCGCGCAGGCGGCCAGCCAGAGCGGCGCCAGCAGAAGAACGAAGCGCCCGCGACGAGGCAGGCCGGAGGAAAGGATTTTGGGCCGCGTCACGAGCGCCGGCGCTGCGGGACCGGGGCAGCCTCCGGCAGCCTCTCGTAGCGGACGCCCGTGAATAGCAGGATCTGCCCCCGTGGCGCGTCGTCCGCCTCGCGCCGAAAGCGGCGACCCGTCCCCGCGACGAAGGGAATGACGCAGCCAGTCGGGTTCCGCTCCCGCTGAGAGAGGGCGGTCCGGTGCAGGGGCGGCGGTGTCGAAGGGGTCTTCGAAGGAGTCATGGGCCTGTCCCGTCGTGTCGGTGGCGGCCGGTCCCCTCTCGCCGCAGCGGCGCTGCGCGGGAACGAACGGCCTTTCCTCGGGGATGGGACGGGCCCATCCGGCCGAGCGGTCTCGGCCAAGCTCAGCACGACGTGGTTAACGGATTGTTTCGATGCGGGCCCTCGGCTCGATCCGCAGCCAAGTTCGCGACCGGAACCGCTACAGAGCGCCGCAGCGCAGCGTAGAGGCGACCGCCCAAGCAGGGTTTTCCCAGGAGCGCCGCCGATCACCGACCATCATCCGGCACGGTCCTTGCTGGCAGGTCCGATGCCCATGGCGGGCGTTTCCTCCCTTGACTTCGGCCCCGCGCGACGACCGCTGCGGGGCCTTTTTTTCGGCTCCCCCGGCCAACGGGCCGGGCTCGGAAGCGCGGGCGTCACGAGATCGTGCTGCGCTTGCTAACACGGGGGGATGCCCGATATGCGGTGCCAACCCATCTTCGATCGAGCGAAGGACAAGGCAGGATGCGTCCGGACTTCTCACGATTTGGCAGCCCGGCACGCGGCATGTCCGCGGCCCTGAAACTGGCGCCCTTTGCCCTGCTCGCCCTGTTGGCGGCGAGCCCCGCTCAGGCCCAGCGGGAGGATCAAGGGCTGCAGCTCGGCTGCGCCAACGATTACTTCCGGCTCTGCGCCGGCGTCGATCCGAACAGCCCGGATGCCGAGACCTGCATGAACCGCAACCGTGCGCGGCTCTCGCCCGAGTGCAAGGCCGCGATCGGCGATTACGACCGGCGCACCGGCGGTGCCTCGCAGCCCCGCGGTCAGCGCTGATCCTCCATTCCCGTCACCGACAGGGCAGACTGATGCAGCGGAGCGGGCCATCACGGGTCCGCTCCGCCGGTTCCGGCGGGAAACACCGACCAATCCGGGGACGACAATGGCGTTGACCGTCGCGGTCCAGATGGATCCGATCCAGTCGATCCGCATCGCGGGCGACACCACCTTCGCCCTCATGCTGGAGGCGCAGGCCCGGGGCCATCGCCTCTACACCTACACGCCGGACCGGCTCTCGCTGCAGGGCCGCTCGGTAACGGCCTATGCCGCGCCGGTGACGGTGCAGGATGTGGAGGGCGCGCACGCGGCCCTGCAGCCGCCGCAGCGCATCGATCTGTCGGAGGTCGACGTGGTGCTGATGCGCCAGGATCCGCCCTTCGACATGGCCTATGTCACGGCCACCCACATGCTGGAGAAGGTCGCGGCGCGCACGCTGGTGGTCAACGATCCGGCCGAGGTCCGGAACGCGCCCGAGAAGCTGTTCGTCCTCGACTTCCCCGAACTGATGCCGCCAACCCTGATCTCCCGTGATCGGGCGGAGATCGACGCGTTCCGGGCCGAGCACGGCACCATCGCCATGAAGCCGCTGCACGGCCATGGCGGCGCGGCGGTGTTCCGGGTTTCGCGGGAGGATCCGAACTTCGGATCAATGTTCGACCTGTTCTCCGCGACCTTCCGCGAGCAATGGGTGGTGCAGCGCTTCCTCGAACGGGTCACCGAGGGGGACAAGCGGATCATCCTCGTGGACGGCGAGCCGATGGGGGCGATCAACCGGGTGCCGGCCAAGGGCGATATCCGCTCCAACATGGTGCGCGGCGGCGCGGCCGGCGCCTCGGAGTTGACGGAGCGCGAGCGCGAGATCTGCGCCACCATCGGCCCGGAGCTGAGGCGCCGCGGCTTGGTCCTCGTCGGCATCGACGTGATCGACGGGCATCTCACCGAAATCAACGTGACCTCGCCGACCGGCATCCGCGCGATCAAGCGCCTCGGCGGCCCCGATCTGGCGGTGTCGGTCTGGGACGCGATCGAGGCGCGTCTCTCGGCCCGCCGCGGCGGCGCTCCGGTTCTCTGAAGGCGCTCGCGGTCGATTGCCCCGGACCGGTCCCGGCGGGCCGGCCCTTCGCCGACCGCTGCCCCTGGCGATTCTCCCGAAAGGCTAAGCCGGGCCGACGAGCGACGGAGGATTTGGGGTGAGCGGACCGAACGGTCCGACCTGATCCAGCGTTAAGAGTCCCCAGATCTGAAGATCCGAGGATTGATCGATGTGGAGCTGGCGGATCATGGATCGGGCGCCCCGTGACGGCCGCTGGATCATCGCCATCAACCGGGGCGAGCCGGACCGCCGAGCCGTCATTCGCTGGGATCCGGCCGGTTTCGGGGACAGCGAGCCCTGGCGGGTCGCTTCGTGCGATCACGGCTACGCGTCGGACGCTTTCACGGACTGGATGCCCTTTCCACCTTGGCCAGCTCAAGGCGAAGAAGCAGACGGGAGCCGGAGCGAGAGTCCGGCGGCTCTCCGCGGTGAGACGTTGCCGAACGGGTTGTGAGGCCTCGAAGGCTGGAGCAGGACCGGAGGCGGTTTCATTCACCACGCAGCCGTCGGGACGATCCGCACCGGTGGGATGGGCTCTGCCCGCTCCGGCGCTGACAGCGTCAAGGGCAGGGCGTTCCCGATTCGGCGCCGGAGAGGCCGCGTCTGGCTTTCGATCCGAACCGGTGCGCTGGTCCGCCGATCCGCGCGAGCGGTGAGGACGCGCTACCCGTCAGTTTGGTATATTTACGACGTAAATACAGGTATGTTCTCGCAGGCATCCGCTTCAGGAGGCGAGAGCGCCGCGCAAGCAGAAGTGTGAAGAAGGTGGGTGCGTTGTAGCGGATGTAGCGTGGAAGGTTCTCGAACCATTCCGCGCTCAGGCGCGCATCCCGTTGCACGCGAGCGAGGGCGCGCTGGCGGCGGCGGCCGAACGCGTCGAGGGCGCGGGGAAGGCTGTCGTGCTCGCTCAAGGCCGAGGCGAGCGCGACCGCGTCGTCGATGGCGAGACGCGTCCCCGAACCGATGGTGAAATGGGTCGTATGCGCGGCGTCGCCGATCAGCACCACGTTGTCCGCGTGCCAGGTTCGATTGACCAACGTGCGGAAGCTCAACCATGGCAGCGTATTGCCATGGCCATCGCGGCTCATCAGTCCGTGGCCGTCGAGATGCTTGGCGAAGATGCTTTCCAAGGCCTTCAACGCGGCATCCGCCCGCATCGCGCCGAGACCGAGCCCGTCCCACGTCTCCGGTGCGCATTCCACGATGAAGGTGCTCACTCCCTCCTTGAAGGAGTAGGCGTGAAACCAGATCCATCCGGCGCGGGTCGGAACGAATCCGAAAGTAAAGGAAGGGAAGGGCTGCGTCGTTGCGAGCCAGATGTATTTGTTGCGGCCGGCTTCGATCTGCGGCCGGAATTGATCCGCACGGTGCCGCCGCAACCGACTCGCGACACCGTCTGCCGCCACGACGAGGTCCGCGTCGGCGACCTGACTCAGCGCGCTGATTTCGCTCTCGAACCGCACGTCGACGCCCAGCGCGAGCGCCCGCTCGATGAGGATTTGCAGGAGGCGACGACGGCAGATGCCGTAGCCTCCATCCACGTAGTGAAGCGGCGGTTGCCCCTCGACATCGACCACCTGCCCGGACCAGGGAACCGCCTGATCCGCGATGGCCTGCGCGCTGTCCGGATCGTTGGTTCGCAGAGTGGCAAGAAGATCGTCCCAGAAGACGACGCCCCAGCCATGCGTTGTTCCCGCCGGGTTTCGCTCATGGACGACGATCTCATGGTTCGGGTTGCGCCGCTTCATCACGATCGCGAAATACAGTCCGGCAGGCCCCGCACCGACACATGAGATCCGCATCAAGACTCTCCATCAAGTCTGACGTTTCATGCATCATGACATGAGTTAACTCTGCCGGTCACTCCCCGATGCCGGGCAATCATCCGAACGGGTCGTGCAGCCGGCTCAGTGAAATCTGAATAGGAGGACAGGCAGCCGCGACCTCCATGCGTAGGGAGTACAACGCTCGGGACGTCGTGAGGGCCGGTTCAACGTCCTCCTCCAAAGGCAATCGTAGGGAGGTGAGCGGCTATTCGAGAAGGCCGGGCCATCGATCCGCCCCCCCGCTCTCGACGACCCTTCGCACGGTCAAGCGGATCGGGCTTTGACTCTAGCGGTACAGCGGAAGACCCGAACCGATCAGCACGAGGCCGAGAATCAGCAAAGCGCCCGCCACGGTTTCGGCCAGGGCGGTGCGCGCGCCGAAGCGATGGGCCTGGGCCGCCAGGATCGTTCCCGCCAAGAGAGAAACGACGCTCACGATCGGAAGCACGGACCGACAACGGAATGACAGGCGCCTCGCGCCCCGGGACCGGAGCCGCGCGGGCCTCTCGGAGAAGCGGCGGCAATTGCAGGGAACGGATCGAGGACCATCGGGACGAACATCGAACTCGGTACTGGAGCCATCCTCGGCGCAAGGCCGAGCCGGGCGGGGATGAGAGCACGGAAGCGGTGCGGCGCGCCCTTCCAGGGCGGCGGCACGAAGGGGTTGCCGCGCCCGAGCCCCTTCACTTGCAGCGCCCCATCATTCACAGTCATTTCTACCTGAATGAGCGGGCATACACAAATCTCACACAAATCTCGCTGTGGGTCGTCCCGATTTCCGCCAAACCATATTGAGGTTTCATCTGCAATATCTACAACCTGCCATCGAAATGTGCATGCAAAAAGATTTATATTTTAAATTCTTATCGGATAAAAACCCGTCATGATTTCATATTTTTGCATATTCCACATATTTCTCACGCTTTCATAGAGAATAAATATAAATAAACTCTGCAAAAATGTCTTTGAACGTCCGATGAATGCCGCAAGCCTGCGCCATTGTGCTGAGCCTGTCCAACGTCGTCTTTCGTACGCGCGCCCATCTCCTGAGATGCCACGCAAGGATCTGGAAACAGGGCTTCGACACTCTCCGAAACCACGGGAGCCCTCCTTCGACGCTTCCTTCGGTCGCATCGCAGATCGAGGGCGAGGGGCAGGAGAGGTCTCTCCGCTACCGCCCGCACCGATCGAACAGGCGCCCCGGCCGCAATTCCTCATGCTTCGGCCCTCGGCGTTGCGTTGAGCTCTGCCCAGTCGAGTTCCTCCTCCAGCACGAAATACGCATCGTCGCCGATGCTGCCGCTCCGGCGCAGGGCGAGAAGCCGGTCGCGGGCGGCACGGACGGCGCGGCGCCGGGGTTCGTCGGTCGGCAATCCCTCCGGGGCGAGCCCCTCCTCATGGGCTTCGGCCTCGGCCAGGGCGGCATGGAATTCCCGGCGCAGGGCGTCGGCCGCCTCCGAGTGGTCGTCCCTCAAGGCCTCGACCGCAGCCCCATATGCCTCGGCCCGCGCCCGGCCCACTTCGAAGCCGACCGGATCGCTGTCCCGCAATCCGAGCCGGCCGAGGATCGGCCGCAGGGTCAGCCCCTGAACCACCAGGGTGCCGATCACGACGCAGAAGGCCGTGAGCACGATGAGGTCGCGATAGGGAAACGCGCCTCCACCGGGCCCGCCCTCGGGCAGGGCCAGCGCGGCGGCGATGGTGACGAGGCCGCGCATGCCCGACCACGCGAGGGCGAAGCCGGCTCCGAGGCCGAGGTCGCGGGCTTGTCGCGGGTCACCCGCCGCTTCCCCGCCCTCGAAGCCGAGGCGGCGGAGGGCGCTGGCCGGCAGCACCCAGGCGATGCGGATCAGGATCACGGTGGCGACCACGGCCCCGGCGACGGAGATGTAGGCGGTCTCCTGCTCCGGCGACATCCGGGCCAGGATCGGCCCGATCTGCTCGCCGATCAGCACGAAGGCGAGCACGTTGAGCACGAAGATCGCCGTCTCCCAGACCGCCTTCGAGACCACCCGCAGCCGCGGCGCGGTCTGGCCGGGGGCGCGGCGGGCCACGGTGATCGCGAAACTCACCACGGTCAGCACCCCCGAAAGCTCCACCGCCTCGGCGACGATCCAGAGGCCGAAGGCGGCGGAGAATTGCAGCACGATGGTGCTCATCGGCTCTTCCACCCGGCGCAAGATCCGCAGGTAGACGAGCGCGGCGAGCGGCCCGGCCACGAGGCTGCCGACGACACCGATCAGGAAAGCCGGGGCCACCTCCGCGGCGGAGAAATGGCCGGTGACCGCCGCCGCCACGCCGAGCCGGTAGATCAGGAGCGAGGCGGCATCGTTCAGGAGGCTCTCGCCGCGCAGGATCGTGGCGAGGCGGTGCGGCAGGGAGACATGGGCGAGCACGGAGAGGGCAGCCACCGCATCCGGCGGCGCCACCACCGCGCCGAGCACGATGGCGGCGGAGAGCGGCATGTCCGGCACGAGCCACAGGGCAATGGCCGCGACCGCCGCCGTGGTTGCCGCCACCGCGCCGACCGCCAAACCGGCGATGGGGCGCCAGTTGCGCATGAGGTCGCGCAGCGAGGTGCTGTAGCCCGCATCCATCAGGACCGGGGCGAGGAACAGGGCAAGCGCCAGTTCCGGATCGAGCCCGAGGCTTGGCATGCCGGGCACGAAGGCGAGGCCCACACCCCCGAGTGCCAGGAAGGCGGGATAGGGCGCGCGCAAGCGCCGGGCCAGGGCGGCAAGCAGAACCGCCCCGATCAGGACGCCGACGATCCAATGAAACACGAACATGGAAGGGATGGCGGGAAACCACGCGCGAGCCCGGGCCGGAGATGGCGGCGGCTCAACGCCGGGCTGCCCGATATCTTTCCGAATTTTCGGGCACGCGGCGCCTTATCGGCATCCGCCCGATTGTGCCGGGGCGGCGGATGCCATCGTCCAGGCCCCCTCCCCGCTCGCGGATCCCAAGACCGGCCTGAGCAACCGCAAACGCGATCAGGCCGGCTGGGCGGCGATCAGGTCGCGCAGGGTGGTGATGGTGGAGGAATCCGCCACCCCGTCGATGCGGGCGGGCCGGAAGTGCCGCTGGAAAGCCGTGACCACCGCCGCCATCGCCGCGTCGAACCGGCCGGTCACCGGCTGGTCGTAGCCGTAGAGGGCGAGCATCGCCTGAAGCGCCTCCACCGGCTGGCCGGTATCGCCCAGGGCGAAGAAGCGCCCGTCCCGCATCGGCGCCGGCGGAACCCAGTGTCCGACGCCGGCTCGCGCCAGACGCTCCCAGGGAAAGAGTTCGCCCGGATCCTCCTTGCGGGCCGGCGCCACGTCGGAATGGGCCAGCACGCGGGGCCCGGGAATCGCGCGCCGGGTGACGATGTCGCGGGTCAGCGCCGTGACCGCCGCCATCTGCGGCTCCGGGTAAGGAGGTAACCCGCCGGCATGGCCCGGATGGGCGATCTCGATGCCGATGGAGCGGGAATTGATGTCGCGGGCCCCGGCCCAGGCCGATGCGCCCGCGTGCCAGGCCCGGTCGCTCTCGGGCACCATCTGCACGATGCGCCCGTCCTCGAACACGAAGTAATGGGCCGAGACTTCGGCCGCCGGATCGCACAGGCGTTCCAGGGCCGCCTGCGCCGTCGGCATGCCGGTATAGTGCAGGATCAGCAGGTCGAGCGCGCCGCCGACCCGTGCGCCCCGATTGGGCGAGGCGATGACGCCGTCCGCGAGCGGGCTGTCGGCGGCAAAGCTCATGTCAGCCCCCGCTCGGCGGCGATCCGGTCCCAGGCGGCATTGATGGCGGCGAGGCGTGCGGTGGCGATCGCCACCGCCTCCTGCGGCAGGCCGCGGGCGAGGGCCCGGTCGGGATGGTTCTCGGCCACCAAGCGCCGGTACTGCGCCTTGAGCGCCGCCGGATCGGCGGACGGATCCAGGCCGAGCACGAGATAGGGGTCGTCGGCCAACCGCACATGCCGGGCCGCGACCCGGCGGAAGGCCGTCTCGTCGAGGCCGAAGATGGCCGCCACCGCCCGCAGGTAGCGCTCCTCCTTCTCATGGATCGCCCCATCGGCGGTGGCGATGTGGAACAGCCCGTCGAGGACATCTTCGAGCAGGGCCGGCTCCTCGCCGAAAGTGGCCGCGAGCTGCGCCGCATAGGCCTCGAAGCCGTCGGTCGTCGCCTTGGCGAGGTCGAACAGCCGCTCCACGCCCGCGCGGGCCTCCGGCGCCACCTGCACCACCCGCCCGAAGGCCTGCACTTCGGAATCGGTGACCACCCCGTCCGACTTCGCCATCTTGGCCGCGAGCGCCACGAGGCCGGTGGTGAACACCACATCCCGGGGCGTCGGCCCGAACGGCGCGCCCGCACGGTCGACGAGGAAATGGCCCGCCACTCCTCCGACGAGAGCCCCGATCGGCCCCCCGATCAGCACACCGATCCCGGCGCCGCCGATCTTGCCCCACAGGCCGGTGCTCATCGGGCTCCCCGCGCGGTAGGGAGAGGGGGGCGGGAAAAGTCGGGCGG
>NZ_NKUI01000081.1 GCF_014845115.1 Methylorubrum zatmanii
ACCTGCCCGATCCGGCCTCCACGGTGCAGGCGGTCGATGCCCTCTTCCTGTCGGGCGGCTCGGCCTTCGGGCTCGATGCCGGGGCGGGCGTGGTCGCCGCCCTGCGCGAGGCCGGGCGCGGCTTCGCCGTGGGGGAGGCGCGGGTGCCGATCGTGCCCGGCGCGATCCTGTTCGACCTGCTCAACGGCGGCGACAAGGCCTGGGGCCGCTTCCCGCCCTATCGCGACCTCGGCTACGCGGCGGCGATAGGCGCGGCCGGCGAGGCCTTCGCCCTCGGCTCGGTCGGGGCCGGGTTCGGCGCCCGCACCGCCAATCTCAAGGGCGGCCTCGGCTCGGCCTCCGGCGCGGTGCCGGGCCTCGCGGCCCAGGTCGGCGCGCTGGTCGCCGTCAACGCCTTCGGCCGTGTGACCATGGGGGAGGGGCCGCATTTCTGGGCCGCCCCGTTCGAGCGCGACGGCGAGTTCGGCGGTCTCGGCCTGCCGCCCACCGTGCCGGAGGATGTCGTATCCTGGCCGAGCCACGCCCTACCCGGAGCGAACACGACGCTCGCCGTCGTCGCCACCGACGCGGCCCTGACCAAGGCGCAGGCCAAGCGGCTGGCCGTGGTGGCCCAGGACGGGCTCGCCCGGGCGATCCACCCGGCGCACACGCCGCTCGACGGCGACGTGGTGTTCGCGGTCGCCACCGGCGCGGTGCCGCTGGCCGACCCCATCACCGATCTCGCCCGCCTCGGGGCGGCGGCGGCCGAGACGCTGGCGCGGGCGGTGGCCCTCGGCGTCCATTCCGCCACCCGGCTGCCCTGCCTCGACCTGCCGGCCTGGCGGGAGCTGCACGGGCG
Organism: Methylorubrum zatmanii; assembly: GCF_014845115.1. GTDB lineage: Bacteria > Pseudomonadota > Alphaproteobacteria > Rhizobiales > Beijerinckiaceae > Methylobacterium > Methylobacterium zatmanii. The sequence goes on from NZ_NKUI01000081.1 coordinate 839, forward strand.
GGACTGAGCCCCCTCGTGATCGCGGGGCGAGGCCGGAGCGATGACGGAAAAGGGGACTGACACGGGATCCGCTTGATCGAAGCGGTTCCCGTCTCAGCAAGAGGAGCGGGTGCCTGCCAGAACACCTCGCGCGAACAGGGTCTTACAGGTTCGTGTAGTTCGGCCCGCCCGGTCCCTCGGGCGTGACCCAGTTGATGTTCTGGTTCGGATCCTTGATGTCGCACGTCTTGCAGTGGACGCAGTTCTGCGCGTTGATCTGGAAGCGGACCCCGTCGCTGGCGGCGGCATCTTGCACCCATTCATAGACGCCGGCCGGGCAATAGCGGCTCGACGGGCCGCCATAGACATCGTGCTCGGAGGTCTTCTGCAGCCCCATATCCTTCACCTTGAGGTGAGGCGGCTGATCCTCCTCGTGGTTGGTGTTGGACAGGTAGACCGAGGAGAGCCGGTCGAAGGTGAGCTTGCCGTCGGGCTTCGGATAGACGATCGGCGTCACCTCCGCGAGCGGCTTCAGGCAGGCATGGTCCGGCTTGCCGTGGCCGAGGGTGCCGAACAGCGAGGCGTTGGCGATGGTGTTCATCCACATGTCGAGCCCGCCCAGGCCGATGCCGACCAGCGTGCCGTATTTCGACCAGAGCGGCTTGACGTTGCGCACCGGCTTGAGGTCGCGCCCGATCGGGCTGTCGCGCCAGCCCTCCTCGTAGGCGGTCAGCTCGTCGCCCTGGCGGCCGGCGGCGATGGCCGAGAAGATGGCCTCCGCCGCCTGGATGCCGGACAGGATCGCGTTGTGCGAGCCCTTGATGCGCGGCACGTTCACGAAGCCGGCGGAATCGCCCACCAGGCAGCCGCCGGGGAAGACCAGCTTCGGCACCGATTGCCAGCCGCCCTCCATGATCGCCCGCGCGCCGTAGCCGATGCGCTTGGCCCCCTCGAAGGTCTCGCGGATCATCGGGTGGGTCTTGAAGCGCTGGAACTCCTCGAACGGCGACAGGGTCGGGTTCTCGTAGTTCAGATGCGTGACGAAGCCGACCGAGAGCAGGTGGTCGTCGAAATGGTAGAGCCAGGAGCCGCCGCCGGCCTTGTTCGGCAGCGGCCAGCCCATGGTGTGCTGCACCAGCCCCGGCTGGAATTTTTCGGGGCTGAGCTGCCAGAGTTCCTTCACGCCGAGGCCGTATTTCTGGTGATCGCTGTTCCGGTTGAGCTGGAACCGCTCGATCAGCGTCTTGGTCAGCGACCCGCGGGCGCCCTCCCCGAACACCGTGTATTTCGCGCGCAGCTCCATGCCGCGGGTAAAATCGTCCCGAGGCTCGCCGGTGCGGGAGATGCCGAGATCGCCGGTGGCGATGCCGGTGACCGTGCCGCGCGCGTCGTAGAGCACCTCCGAGGCCGGGAAGCCGGGATAGATCTCGACGCCGAGCCCTTCCGCCTTCGCCCCCAGCCACTTCACCGTGTTGGAGAGCGAGCCGACGAAGTTGCCGTGGTTCGACAGCAGCTTGGGGAAGAACACGTTCGGCAGGGTGACGCCGCTGTTCTTGGTCAGGAACAGGAACTCGTCGCGCTCCACCGCGGTCTTGAGCGGCCGCTCGGGGTCGTCGCGCCATTCGGGCAGGAGGGTGTCGAGGCCGAGCGGGTCCACCACCGCGCCCGACAGGATATGCGCGCCGACCTCGCCGCCCTTCTCGACGACGACGACGGAGATCTCCTCGCCCTTCTCCGCGGAAAGCTGCTTGAGGCGGATCGCGGCGGCGAGGCCCGCGGGCCCCGCGCCCACGATCACCACGTCGAAATCCATGCCTTCGCGTTCGGGCAGCGCCATCCTCGTTCCTCCTGGGCCGTTCGATCCGGCCCCTCTCATTGTCAAGATGTCTCTCAAGCGATTCCAAGGTAGGAAGGCAAGGCCGTAAAGGTAGCGGCAGGCCGGCGCAGGGCGCGCCCATGCGACGTTTCCGAGGCGTCGCGGGCGTTGTCCACAGCGCGATCGCACGCCACATGGGACCGATGACGGCGCAGAACGCGGATCACGATGCCAGGGCCGACCTGATCTCCTACCTCGACTTCCATGTCGGGGCGGGGGTCGATGCGGCCCTGGACGAGCAGCCCCATGACCGCTTCGCCGAGGCCGAGGCGGTCGCGCCGGCGCCGGCCCTTCCGGGCCCCGCGCCGTCCCTCCGCCGTGAGGCTCCGCCGCCCCGGGAGAGGGCGGACGAGCGGCCCGGCGCGGGCCCCGACGAGACCCCTAACGAGGCTCCCCTGGCGTTCCGGCGTGAATTGCCGAGCCGCGACGCGCCGCCCGAGCCGGCCCGCACCTACGGCAACGCGGCCAACGCCAAGCCCGGCGAGGCGGCGGACGATGCCCGCGCCCGCGCGGCGGAGATGAAGACCCTCGACGAGCTGGAGGCGCTGCTCAGGGGCTTCGAGGGCTGCGGCCTGCGCTTCACGGCGAAAAACCTCGTCTTCGCCGATGGTAACCCGGAGGCGCGGGTGATGTTCGTCGGCGAGGCGCCGGGGGCCGACGAGGACCGGATCGGCAAGCCGTTCATGGGCCGGTCCGGCCAGCTCCTCGACCGGATGATGGCGGCGATCGGCCTCGACCGCACCACCTCCTACGTCTCCAACATCGTGCCCTGGCGGCCTCCGGGCAACCGCAACCCGACCCCGCAGGAGGTCTCGATCTGCCGGCCCTTCATCGAGCGCCAGATCGAACTCGCGAATCCCGACATCCTGGTCTGCCTCGGCGCCCCCGCGACGCAGACCCTGACCGGCACCAAGGACGGTATCCTCAAGGCCCGCGGGCGGTTCTATCCCTACCGCCTCGGCGACGGTCGCGAGATCCGGGCGCTCGCCACCCTCCACCCCGCCTACCTGCTGCGCCAGCCGGTGCAGAAGCGCCTCGCCTGGCGCGACTTCCGCATGTTGAAGGCGGCCCTCGACGCGGGCCCCTGACGTCCCATAACAGGGCGGCCGGAAATGAAGCGGAACCGTAGCCTCCGCGTTTTCATTTCCAAAGGCCCGTTGGGGACGGGGGAGCAGGGGACAGCGATGCGCTGGGACGATTTTCGCGCCTCGGACAATGTCGAGGACCGTCGCGGCGAGGGCGGGGG
>NZ_NKUI01000082.1 GCF_014845115.1 Methylorubrum zatmanii
TGCCGCCGCGAAAACCTGGCGACGGCTGAAGGGCGAAAACCAGTTGCCCAAGGTCGTCGCCGGCGTCATCTTCCGCGACGGGACCGAGGTCATCGCGCGCCCAGATCACCGCGCCGCCTGACCACCGCCGTCACCCAAAATCCTGCATAGCTCTCCGTCAGGTCGGTTTCGTAGCGCAGCTCCGAGCGGCTATGCTGCCGCCGGGTGGTCGGGGTCCACATGGCACTTCCAGATCAGGCTTCAGCACCCTTCTGGAAACACTGCCATCCCGGCCACTCAACCCCACAAAACACCCTTATCGGACGGGCTCTCAGCAGATCGCCGCCTGACCCTCCGCCTCAACGGCAATCGCGGCCTTCACCGTAGGCGTACGGTTGAGGTCTCAGCAACACGTATGAGACTGGCTTCGATCGGTCGGCCCGTGACGATCGCGAGCCCGGCGGCATGAGGTCTCCTGGTAGGTCGAAGAAGGCTCAGCAGCGGCAGCTCGCTAGGCTTTTCTCACGTGAACGGGCTGAACATTGACCGTTGCACAGCCGGGAGAATGACGTCGCCCCAAGCGCAGTTCTGTGTGCGGGGCCGCTCCTTCCCGTCAGCGGTGTAGATTTGTACCTCCCCCTCTGCGCGCAGCCCGACGATGGCATCGGATACGCGCGTGATCGTGGCCGGCGTCGTGTTGCAAATTTCGGTGAAGAGGGTTCCGACCGTGACACCGCCGGCGGCAACCCGGCGGGCGTCGAAGATGCGATGCGGCAGTTCCGCCATCAGCGCGGACTTTGACCGTGCATTCGCGTCATCGTCGAATAGGAAATCAAGCGGGATCTGCCCGATGGGCTTGCCGGGGTCGAACCCCAGCATCTGAGTGCCGGCGCGGCCGTGGTGGATGAAGTGGTTCGTCAGTTCCCAGTGGCGGTTGGCCATCTCATCTCGCGCCCGCGGGTGCTTCGAGATGTGCACCAGCCAGTATGACCGGTGGCTCTTGGGCGACTTAATAAAGAAGCAGGTATAATACGGCGCGCCAGTACGCTCCTGTAGATGGCGGTAGAGGAAGTTCTGGATGAGCCAGCGTGCTTCCCGTCCGCCATTGTCGCGCAATGCCAACATGGCGCGGATGTGATCCACGCCGAGTTCTGCTGGCATCACAGCGCGAAGAAAGCTGTCATCTTCGCTCAAGAACGCAATGATGAAATCGACGTTGAATGTCAGAATGATTTCGGGGTTCTTGAGACTGTCGAGGATGGTCCGGATGGCCTGCAACGATACGTCGCCGTAGCCGTACTGATCGAGGAAGAAAAGCGCCCGGTGGCCGCCGCGGTGACGCTGGACGCTGTCGATCACGGTGGGCAACGCGTCCTCGAAGGCGTCGTTGAGCAGGTGGATGTTGGTGCCGAGGTTCGGCGCGTGGGGCGATCGCGCGATGATGTCGCGCAGATGCTCCAGGGTTCCCTGCTGCTGCTCAATGAAGATGAACTCAGGCCGGAAGTGGAACGGTTTCGTCCGCTTGGCGGCGAAGACGGCCTGGGCGCTGGCAATTTCGTCCAGCAGGATCATCGGTGATCCAGGTCGTATCTGACCTTGGTAGCTGTACGCGCCGCCGCCGGCGAAGCCGTCGACCAACGTGAGGGCAAGCCCGTCGTGCCGGGGATCGGAGGTCAGGATCTCGATGTAGCGCTGCAGGTAGCTACGGAAGACAGCGTGCTTGGCCGCGCTGTGCTCCTCGAGGGGCGGCGGCGTACTGCCGACCTGCCACTCGTACTTCTGCTTCTTGGCCATCGATGGTGCCTGCGCGGATCAGGGCGAGACTATTTCGGGACCGGGCTCGCGGCAACGCCCCTGGATCGCTCCATCGTCGGCGGCGAGCCTCAGGCGGCTCGCCCGGCAAGGATGCTCTCGCGGGCCTGGGCGGGCCATTCGCTCCACTCCCGTCCGTCGAGATCGCGCCCCCCGCTCTTGGGCCGGAAGCCTCCCCACTGCTTGAAGAAGAATGGCACCTCCTGCGCCTGGCACTGGTCGCGTACATCGCGGGCCCATTCGATCTGCATCGGCCTTGCCCGTGGTCCGCTCTCGCCGCCGGCGATGACCCAGTGGATCCCATCGAGTTCCATCGGTCCGACCGGTCCGATCAGCGGCTCGATCGACAGAAATCGTACGCCGGCTGGGGCTTCTCGAAGGTGCCGGACGCGTGCTTTGGCCTTGGCGTCCTCGACCGAGACACCGAGCCAGATGTGATCCGGGGACCGGGTCGCGTACCGGGATTTTAGGTAGTCCCGCATCAAGGAGCTGCGCTTGGTGAGAACCTGGAAGGTATGCCAGTCGGCCGCTTCCATCGTGTCGAACACTTGGTCAACGAACGATCTCGGAACGTCCTTGTGGAAGAGGTCGCTCATGGAATTGACGAAGATCATCCTAGGACGCCGCCATTCCAGAGGCTGGGCTAACCGTTCCGGACGTAGGGCGAGATCGAAACCGTGCTCAAAGGCGTGCCCGGGGATCCCACGCCAGCGCTCCGCGAACCGGGCTGCGTAGCAGTTGTCGCAGCCGGGCGTGATCTTGGTGCATCCCGTCACCGGGTTCCATGTGGCATCCGTCCACTCGATGCTGCTGGTCTGTGCCATACGTGCCTTCTCAACGCTGGCTGATGCAGCATAGCTTGTAGAGCCTGGTTCCACGGTGTGGCAATCGAAGCCGCTCTGGCCGTATCGCCCGCCCCAAGCTTCGCCACGGGTCGACGATCAGAAGAGCAACTGCGTGAGCACGCAGCAGCCGATGACCGGGTCGGACATCCTGTGCAAGGCTTCGTCGGTGGGACGCGACAGCCCCGGTTTAGACGGGATCTGCCGCAGTGCAGGCAAGCGGCAGTGTTCGCCACCTTAGCGACGCCCCGTAAAGCATTGCAAACAAAGAAAAAGGCGCGCGGATCACTCCGCACGCCTTCCTCTCAAACGCAACTTTATGCCGCTTTAATAGTCAGAAACACCGCTAAAAACGCAATGTTTCGGTGCTCGTCATGGCTACAACACTCACGCCACACTTACGAACAGCCGGTGGTCGAGCCGCAGGTGTCGCATTTCAGGCAGGTGCCGTTGCGGACGAGCGTGAAGTTCGCGCATTCCGGGCAGGCCTCGCCGACATAGCCCTTCATCTTCGCCTCGGCCCGGCGGTCGGCGACGCTGCGCTCCGCCTTGGGCTCCGGTTTGGCGAAGGGCAGGGCCTCGACGCTGCCGAGGTTCTGCGGCTCCGCCTTCAGCGCCGTGGCGCCGTGGACGGCATGGACCGTGCCGCCGGCCGGTGCGGTCTGGCCTGTGGCCGGCGCGGCCACTCCCGGTGTCGCGCCGGCCGGGCCGCCCTGGATCAGGGTGAGCCGGTCGGCCGAGCCGCGCAGCAGGCCGCGGGAGACGATCGCCGAGGCCGCCGGGGCCGGCTTGCCGGATTCGCGGGTGGTGTCGCCCTCGCCGCCGCCGAGCACCGTGCCGCCGATCTCGGACGGGTTGACGTGGGCGAGATCGGTCCGGCCGAGATACGAGACCGCCAACTCGCGGAACACGTAGTCGAGCAGCGAGGTCGCGTTCTTGATCGCGTCGTTGCCCTGCACGAAGCCCGCCGGCTCGAAGCGGGTGAAGGTGAAGGCCTCGACGTATTCCTCCAGCGGCACGCCGTATTGCAGGCCGAGGGAGATCGCGATGGCGAAGTTGTTCATCAACGAGCGGAAGGTCGCGCCTTCCTTGTGCATGTCGATGAAGATCTCGCCGAGGCGCCCATCCTCGTACTCGCCGGTGCGCAGATAGACCTTGTGCCCGCCGACGACCGCCTTCTGGGTGTAGCCCTTGCGGCGATCCGGCATCTTCTCCCGCGAGCGGATGCGTTCGACCCGCTCGATCACCCGCTCGACGATCTTTTCCGCCGCCGCCGCCGCCTTGGCCGCGGCCGGAGCCTGGATGATCGCCTCGAGTGCCTCGTCGGCCTCCTCCTCGTCATCCGCAATCAGGGCGGCGTTGAGCGGCTGCGACAGCTTCGAGCCGTCCCGGTAGAGGGCGTTCGCCTTGAGCGCGAGGCGCCAGGACAGCAGGTAGGCCGCCTTGCAATCCTCGACGGTCGCGTCGTTGGGCATATTGATGGTCTTGGAGATCGCCCCCGAAATGAAGGGCTGCGCCGCCGCCATCATGCGGATGTGGCTCTCGACCGAGAGGTAACGCTTGCCGGTGCGCCCGCAGGGATTGGCGCAATCGAACACCGCGTAGTGCTCGCGCTTGAGGAAGGGCGCGCCCTCCAGCGTCATCGCTCCGCAGACATGGGTGTTGGCGGCCTCGATCTCCTTCTTCGAGAAGCCGAGGAACGGCAGCAGCTCGAAGCTCGGATCGGAAAGCTTCTCCGCCGGCACCTTCAGGGTGTCCTTGAGGAAGTCGTCGCCGAGCGTCCAGCGGTTGAACACGAACTTGATGTCGAAGGCCGATTTCAGGCCCGCTTCCACCGCCGCGATCTTGTCGTCCGTGAAGCCCTTGGCCCGCAGGCTGCCGGGATTGACCGCCGGGGCCTGCCCCATCGAACCGTGGCCGACGGCGTAGGCCTCGATCTCGGCGATCTCGCTCTCGCGATAGCCGAGCGCCCGCAGGGCGTCCGGCACGGCGCGGTTGATGATCTTGAAGTAGCCGCCGCCGGCGAGCTTCTTGAACTTCACCAGGGCGAAGTCGGGCTCGATGCCGGTGGTGTCGCAATCCATCACCAGGCCGATCGTCCCGGTCGGCGCGATCACCGTGGCCTGCGCGTTGCGGTAGCCATGCCGCTCGCCGAGGCTGAGCGCCCGGTCCCAGGCGGCCCGGGCATGGACGCCGATGTCGGCCTGCGGGATGTTGGCGTGGTCGAGGGGCACCGGCGCGATGTTCAGGCCCTCGTAGCCGGCCACCTCGCCATGGGCGGCGCGGCGGTGGTTGCGGATCACCCGCAGCATGTGCTCGGCGTTCTCGGGATAGGCTTCGAAGGTGCCGAGTTCGGCCGCCATCTCGGCGGAGGTGGCATAGGCCACGCCGGTCATGATCGCGGTCAGCGCGCCGGCCAGCGCCCGGCCCTCGGCCGAGTCGTAGGGCAGGCCCATGGTCATCAGCAGGCCGCCGATATTGGCGTAGCCGAGGCCGAGGGTGCGGTACTTGTACGAGAGTTCGGCGATCTCCTTGGACGGGAACTGCGCCATCATCACCGAGATCTCGAGCACCACCGTCCAGAGCCGGTTGAGATGCTCGAAGGCCTCGACATCGAACTGCTTGGTCTGGCGGTCGTACATCGTCAGCAGGTTGGCGCTGGCGAGGTTACAGGCCGTGTCGTCGAGGAACATGTATTCGGAGCACGGGTTCGAGGCCCGGATCCGCCCGCCCGTCGGGCAGGTGTGCCAGTCGTTCATCGTGGTGTTGAAGTGCAGGCCCGGATCGGCGGAGGCCCAGGCGGCCTCGCCGATCTTTTCCCAGAGGTCGCGTGCCTTCAGGGTCTTCGAGACCTTGCCGGTGGTGCGCGAGGTCAGGCTCCAGTCTTCGTCGGCCTCGACCGAGCGCAGGAACTGGTCGGTCAGCGAGACCGAGTTGTTGGAGTTCTGGCCCGAAACCGTGAGGTAGGCCTCCGAATCCCAGTCCGTATCGTAGACGGGGAACTCGATCTTGGTGAAACCCTGGCGGGCGAACTGCACGACGCGCTTGATATAGGCGTCGGGCACCATCGCCTTGCGGGCGGCCTTGATCTCGCGCTTGAGCGCCGGGTTGCGCTCCGGGTCGAAGCAGGCGTCGCCCTCGGCCTCGCACTGGATGCAGGCCTTCATCACCGCGCTCAGGTGCTTCGACACGACCTTGGAGCCGGTCACCAGGGCGGCGACCTTCTGCTCCTCCTTCACCTTCCAGTCGATGAAGGCCTCGATATCGGGGTGGTCGATATCGACGATCACCATCTTGGCGGCGCGCCGGGTGGTGCCGCCGGACTTGATCGCGCCGGCCGCGCGGTCGCCGATCTTCAGGAACGACATCAGGCCCGACGACTTGCCGCCGCCGCCGAGCTTCTCGTTCTCGGCCCGCAGCATCGAGAAGTTCGAGCCGGTGCCGGAGCCGTACTTGAACAGGCGGGCCTCACGCACCCACAGGTCCATGATACCGCCCTCGTTGACGAGGTCGTCCTGCACCGACTGGATGAAGCAGGCATGCGGCTGCGGGTGTTCGTAGGCGGTCGCCGACTTCGTCAGTTCGCCGGTCTTCGGGTCGCAGTAGAAATGGCCCTGGCTCGGGCCGTCGATGCCGTAGGCCCAGTGCAGGCCGGTGTTGAACCATTGCGGCGAGTTCGGGGCCACCATCTGGCGGGCGAGCATGAAGCGCAGCTCGTCCATGAAGGCCGAGGCGTCCTCCTCCGAGGAGAAGTAGCCGCCCTTCCAGCCCCAATAGGTCCAGCAGCCGGCCAGCCGGTCGAACACCTGCGTCGCCGAGATCTCGGAGACGAAGCGCTCCTCCTCGGGCAGGTCGGCGAGCGCCGCCTCATCCGGCACGGCGCGCCAGAGGAAGGAGGGGACGCTGTTCTCCTCGACCTTCTTCAGGCGGGCCGGGACGCCGGCTTTCCGGAAATATTTCTGGGCCAGCACGTCGGCCGCGACCTGGCTCCAGCTCTCGGGAACGGAGATGCCCTCGAGCCGGAAGACGACGGAGCCGTCCGGGTTGCGGATTTCGCTCACCGCCTTGCGGAAGGCGATGGAGGCGTAGGGAGACTGGCCTGCCGTGGTGTAGCGCCGCTCGAACCGCATGAATCCCTTCTCCCTCGGAGCCAAGCGACCCCGTGACGCGGCGCGGGCCGCGATGAGTGGTTGAAAAGCCGGAACTGGCCCCGGCCGGTCCGGCCCCTCCTTCGCCGAAGGTGGGGGCCTGTCCGCCATGCGGAAACGGGGCTGTCGAAACCCCGCCGAACCGTCCGAAGCGATGCCTGAACCTTATGTCCGGGCTGGCCTCTGCGTCAATAACTAGTGCCGGCTACCCGTGTTCCGCGCTAGATGTTGTGTTCTGCGCCATAAACCTGTGGATATCGAGGCGGGGGCGCTAAGTAGCCTTCACGTCTCGTTGAATCACGCGCGAAATTTTTTCGATCCACAGGGATCGTCGGGGTCGGAAGACCTCCGGTCCGGGCCGGGCAGGGTTAACGGACGCACGAGACAGGGGAGGCGTGCCGTAAATGCGACAGCGGCACCGTTGTGCTGGACTCGCGCGCGTGCACTCCCCATAACGGCGCGTCGACGGTGCCGCGGACCCGTCGCCCGCCGGAGGAATCATGGCCCTCAAGGACACGCTGCTGCGCATCTTCACCTGGTGGAACGGGCAGACCATGTCGCTCGCGCTCTACACCTCGCGCAGCGGCCAGTTCGTCGGAACGGACGAGCTGGGCAACACATACTACAAGGCGCAAGGGCCGCTGATCGACCGCTCGGTCGGCTCCGAGCGGCGCTGGGTGGTGTATAATGGCTATGCCGACGCCTCCCGGGTGCCTCCGGGCTGGCGGGCTTGGCTCTGTCACAACGGCGATGTCCCTCCGAGCGAGGAGGATTACCATCCCCGCGAGTGGCAGAAGCCGCATGAGGAGAACCTCACCGGCACCGCCGCCGCCTACCGGCCGAAGGGCTCGCAGCTCTCCTGGGGCGCTAGACCCGCCGCCACCGGCGATTACGTGCCGTGGGTGCCGGGCGAATAGACGATTCCGTGACCGCCCGCTCCGGTCTTTAGGCTGAACGGATCGGCGCTTCGGGCCTTGTCCCTTCATCGAGGATGGAGGGGTGAGACCCATGCGAGCGACGATGTTGGCCCTGCTGCTGTGCCTTGGCGCGACGGCGGCACAGGCACAGGAAGCGGACGCCCAGGCGCCCTCAGAGCTGACGCCGGTCCTGAAATCCGAGAACCTCGTCTTCAACGGCATCACCCGGTCGAAGGACGGGCGGCTGTTCTCCCCCTTTCAGCGCCAGCAGAAGGACAAGGGGATCGAGCTCGGCGAGTGGGTCGACGGTAAACCTCAGCCCTATCCCGACGCCGCCTGGAACGGCTGGAAGACGGGGGAGGATGCGGCAAAGGCCTTCGTCGGCCTCAACGCCATCCGCATCGGCCCGGAGGGCGACCTGTGGGTGGTGGACAAGGGCGCGGCCGAACTCGGCGGCGCGCCCCTGCCGGGTGGCCCGAAGCTCGTGCAGATCGATCTCTCGGCGAACAAGGTCCGGCGGGTCTTCCCCCTGGAGAAGGCGACCACGGACAAGAGCTTCATCGACGATTTCCGCTTCAACGGCCGCAAGGTCTACCTGACCGATGCCGGTCAGCCAGGCCTGATCGTGCTGGACCTCGACGATGGCTCGCTCCGGCGCGTGCTGGACGGGCATCCGTCCACCGTGGCGCAGCGTCCCCTCACGGGCGAGAACAAGGTGCTGCGCGATGCCAAGGGCAAGCCGATCGCGATCCACGCGGACCAGCTCGAAGTCTCGCCCGACGGGAAGTGGTTCACCTATCAAGCCTGCACCGGCCCGCTCTACCGCATCGAGACGAAGTGGCTCGACGATGCGGGGGCGAGCGAGGCGGAGCGGGCCAAGCATGTGGAGCTGTTCGCCGCCACCGTTTCGACCGGCGGCACCGCGATCGATGCGGCGGGCAACGTCTACGCCTCCGACACCGACAACCTGCGCATTCTGAAATTCGCGCCGGACGGGTCCATGAGCACGCTGGTGCAGGATCCGCGGCTGGTCTGGGTTGATGCGATGTGGATCGACGAGGAAGGCGGGCTGTGGATTCCCGCCGCGCAGATGAACCGAAGCAAGGCGATGAACGGCGGCACGTCCGAGATCGCCTTCCCGACCACCATCTTCCGCATGTCGATCGGGGCCAAGCCGGTGCGGAATTGAGGGGACGGCGGCCGGCCGCCCTTTTTCCACCACCCTTCGGGTGTTGGAACGGCCGGATCGTTTCCCGGCCGCAACGGCCGGAGCCAGACTCAAGAGGGCGCCTTGAGCCGCATCCCCGCACATCTCCTGCGCCGGACCGCGCTCGGCACGCTTGCCCTGGCGCTGTCCGCGCTGCCGGCCTCCGCCGACAAGATCAAGAACCCGACCGCGGTGTTCTCCGGCCTCGACAAGATCACCGGCCGGATCGTGTCGTTCGAGGTCGCCATCGACGAGACCGTGCAGTTCGGCGCGCTGCAGCTCACGCCGCGGGTCTGCTACTCTCGCCCGCCGACCGAGACGCCGAAGACCACGGCCTTCCTCGAGGTCGACGAGGTGACGCTGGACAGCAAGTACCGGCGCATCTTCACCGGCTGGATGTTCGCCGCGAGCCCGGGGCTGCACGCCATCGAGCACCCAATCTACGATGTGTGGCTGACCGATTGTAAGGGCGGCACCGACGTGATCGCCGAGGCGAAGGAGCAGGAGGACGTGCCCGCGCTCGCCTCCCGCCAGGAGAAGCCCGGCCGGAAGAAGGGCACGGACCCGACCAAGACCGCGAGCCAAGTCAACCAGAACGGTCAGGTCGATGTCGAGGGGCCGCGCGGCGTGCCGGTGCAGCCCAAGCAGAAGCCGTCCCGGAAGTTCTTCCCGAACAACGAGGGCCCGGCGGCGGCCCCGCCGGCTCCCCGTGAGCCGCAATCGATCTTCGACGCGATCTTCCGCTAAAGCATCGTCCCGAAAGGTGGTCTCCGCTTTTCAGAAGGAGACGATGCGAAAACAAGGATCGAGAGCCTCATCCCGGATCCGATATCCGGGATGAGGCTCTCGACAATTCCGTTACGCGGCCAGCCGCTGCCGCGAGGTCATGAAGGGACCTTGCGGATCGCGGGCGGCGGCGAAGGAGGCGAGCCCGATCCGGCGCGGCATGCCGACATAGATCGCCTCCATGCCGCCGGAGAGGCGGTAGGCCTCGTGCCAGAAGCCGTTCCCCGCCGGATCGCGACCGAAATCCCGCCACCACGTCTTGTGCGGATCCGAGCGGGTGAAGGCCTCCAGGCTTTCGAGATCCCGCCAATATTGCCGCATGCCGATATGGGTGAGGCCGTAAACGAGGTTCTCGTGTGCGAGGAGCCCATCCGGCCTCTCCCGCCGCATCTGCGCGAGCCCGCGCCCGATTCCCAACAGCGCCTTCAAGCCCTGCCAGTGTCCGACTCGGAAGCCGAGATAGACCACGACGAGGTCGGGATGATCCGAGAGATCGACCGATTCGCGCCGTGGGCGGCTTCCGTTCGCCGCTTGCCTGTCCCATGCGGTCATGGCATCGACTCCATGTTTACACCGTAATCATAAGTTGGGCGCTTACAGTGTCAACATCAAAGGCCGAGCGGAGGCAGCTCAAGGGCGGCTATCACCATGGTGAGCTGCGTGAGACTCTGATCGCCGCCGGGCTGTCGATCCTCGAAGAGGGCGGCGATCCGGCGACGCTGGGCCTGCGGGAGGCCGCGCGGCGCGCCGGGGTATCGGCGATGGCGCCCTACCGGCATTTTCCGGACAAGGAGGCATTGCTCGCGGCCATCGCGACGGTCGGGTTCGAGCGCTTGCACGCGGCGCTGGAGGTTGCGGATCGCGCGGGGGAGGGGCGGGAGGCCCTGTATGCCCAGGGCGAGGCCTATGTCGCCTTCGCCTGCGCCCAGCCCGGCCTGTTCCGCCTGATGTTCGGCGCGAGATCGTGCGAACCGCGTCCCGATTCTCTGGTCGCCGCCTCCGGCGCGGCTTACGCGGTTCTCGCCGCGCGCGTCGCGGCCCTGGTGCCGGCGGCGCGCGCGGCGGACGAAACCCTGCGATCCTGGGCTCTGGTCCACGGCATGGCGGCGCTCGCCGTCGACGGCCTGCTCGGTGAGGAGGCACGGGCCGATCCCCAAGTCGCGGCGGCGCTGGCCGGGCGATTGCTGCGGCTCGATCCCGTTCCCGGGTAGAGTCTTATTCCGTTCCGTTCCCGATCCCGAGCGCCGCCAGGGCCTCCGTGCCGCTGAGGGCGCGATCCGGCGGTCCCCATTCGGCCCGCTCGGCGATGGCCACCGAGAGCTGGCGCTTGTAGACGTGGCGCGGCACTTCCTCGACGCCGAACTGGCTCAGATGCTCGGTGATGAACTGGGTGTCGGCGAGCCGGTAGCCGCCACGGCGCAGGCGAGCGACGAGATGGACAAGCGCGACCTTCGAGGCGTCGCGCACCTCGTGGAACATGCTCTCGCCGAAGAAGGCGGCGCCCAGGGAGACGCCGTAGAGCCCGCCGGCGAGGCGTCCCTGGTGGTAGACCTCGACCGTGTGGCAATGGCCGAGATCGAACAGCGCGCCGTAGAGGTCGCGGATGCGGCCGTTGATCCAGGTGCGCGCCGTGTCCCGGCGCGGCGCGGCGCAGCCGTCGATCACCGCATCGAAATCCCGGTCGGTGACGACCTCGAACAGGTCGGAGCGAACGGTGCGGGCCAGCCGCCGGGGAACGTGGAAGCGGTCGAGAGGCAGCACCCCGCGGGCGCGGGGTTCGACCCAGTAGATCGTCGGATCGTCCGCATCCTCCGCCATCGGGAAGATCCCGGCGGCGTAAGCCTTGAGCAGGATGTCGGGCGTGATGTCCACGGAAGTCCTGTCGTGCATCCGAGCTTTGTCGCTCGCTCCGCGCCCGGACGCCAGCCCGAAGAAGGACGAGGGTGAGAGAGGAGGGGGGAGCGCCCCCTCCGCCCCGTCAGCGCCGGGTCTCGGCGCCCGCCAATTCCTCGCGGGCGAGGAAGCTCTCGAGCCAGTGGATGTCGTAGAGCCCGTTCTGGACGTCGGCGTTGCGCACCAGGGTGCGGAACAGCGGCAAGGTAGTGTCGATCCCGTCGACCACGAACTCGTCGAGCGCCCGGCGCAGGCGCATCAGGCACTCGTTGCGGGTGCGCCCGTGCACGATCAGCTTGCCGATCAGCGAATCGTAATGCGGCGGGATGCGGTAGCCCTGGAAGGCGGCCGAATCGACCCGAACACCCAGACCGCCCGGCGGATGGAAATAGGTGATCAGCCCCGGCGACGGTCGGAAGGTGGCGGGGTGCTCGGCGTTGATCCGGCACTCGATGGCATGGCCCTCGACCTTGATGTCCTCCTGGGCCACCGACAGACCGCCCCCGGCCGCGACCCGGATCTGCTCGTTCACGAGGTCGATCCCGGTGATCATCTCCGTGACAGGATGCTCGACCTGGATGCGCGTGTTCATCTCGATGAAGTAGAACCGCCCGTCCTCGTAGAGGAACTCGATGGTGCCGGCGCCGAGATAGCCGAGTTCGCGCATGGCGTTGGCGCAGATGCCGCCGATCTCGGCGCGCATCTCGGCGTTCAGCGCGGGCGAGCCGCCTTCCTCCCAGACCTTCTGGTGACGGCGCTGGAGCGAGCAGTCGCGTTCGGCCAAGTGGACGGCCCCGCCGCGCCCGTCGCCGAGGATCTGCACCTCGATGTGGCGCGGCTTGGTCAGGTACTTTTCGAGGTAGACGGCGTCGTCGCCGAAGGCGGCCTTGGCCTCGGTGCGGGCCATGTCCAGCGCCTGCTCCAGCTCCTCTTCGGAGCGGGCGACCTTCATGCCGCGCCCGCCGCCGCCGGAGGCCGCCTTCACCAGCACGGGATAGCCGATCTCGGCGGCGACGCGCTTGGCCTC
>NZ_NKUI01000083.1 GCF_014845115.1 Methylorubrum zatmanii
CCTCGCCGAGGCCGAACCGGGCGACGTTGAGCGGGGTGAAGAGCGGCTTCTTCGAGACGACGTTGACGATGCCGCCGATGGCCCCATCCCCATAGAGCACCGAGGCCGGACCGCGCAGCACCTCGATCCGCTCGACGTTCCAAGTGTCGAAGGGGAAGGTCATCGTGTTGGCGCCGACATAGAGCCGGGTGCCGTCGAAGAGCGTCTGGATCGAGTTCTGCCCGGCAAATCCCCGGCTGGTGAAGGCGCCGAGTCCGGAGCCCGGCGAGCCGTACGCCGTGATGCCGGTCCCGTTCTGCGAAACGGCGTCCAGCACCGAGGTCTGGCCGCGCAGGCGCACGGTCTCCCCTGAGATGATGTCGAGGCTCGCCGGCGTCTCCAGGGGCGTGAGCCCGAGGCGGCTCGCCGAGCGTGACGGCGTGCGCAGGTTGAGGCCAACGGGTGAGGATTGGGTCAGGCTCGGCGTCCGCAGGGCCGCCGCCGCCTCGGCGCCCACGGCATCGGCGGGGGCGTTCGGCGGCAGGCCGGGGCTTGAACCGCCCCGCACGGCGATCTCGTCGAGGCGGGTGGTGACGGCGTCCTGGGCGCGCACCGAATCGGACAGAGCGAGGGGAAGAAGCGCGAGGGCAGGCAGGAGAGAGTGGCCGCGAGGGCGGTGAGGCGAGGGCATGGGACTGGCAGAGCCTTCGGACGGCAACGGTGGCACGTCACCGCGACCGAGGCCGAGCCGCCATCGGCCCGCAGGCTCCCGGCGTTTCGACACCTGCTGGGGCACCCCGCCCGGCATGGCTCGCGTGTGACCACGGCTGACGGCAGGTCTCCTGGCTCGCGGGTCGTTGTCCTCCATCGTCTTCCCAGGCGAAGGCTCGCCCAGTGACGTGGTGATGGAGGGCTCTCCGCTCACAGTTGCGGGGGCAGCCGCGGGATCGGGCAAAGGCCCTTCACCGCGTTCCCTTTTGATCCCTTTCGGGAACCGTCGACGGCCACGCTAGGGGGAGCGATCCGCCGCGGTCAATGCGCGTCAGCAAGACCCTGTGAGTTTGTGTCCGCTCGGCAACAAATCGCGGAGGGCCTTTGAAAGAAAAAAGGCCGCCCCGAAGGACGGCCCGAAGTCTAGGGAGGAAACGCCCAAGAAGGGCTACGGGGCCGCGACGCCATCGCGACCTCGTATGCTTGGTATGTGTCATGTTGCGTTGCACAATGCAATCGGGCCGTCATCAGCCGTGTCATGCATTTTTCGCATATGACAGTGAGCGCGGCAGGACGATTCGGCGCTAAACCGCTTTGCGAGGAGCCGTTTGAGATTTCGCGAGTTTCGATCGTCCGGATCACTCATGGGCGGATCGTCACGATGCCACGCTGGATGTTCGCGTTTCCCGTTGTTCTGCTGCTGCTCGCGGCCGTGATCGTGTTCGCCTTCACCCGAACCGGCCCGACCGATCATCAGGACACACATGCCCAGGAGGCCGGTCAGACCCGTTGAGACGCGGTCGGCGCGAGGGTCGGCCGAGGCTTTTTCGGCCCGCAACTTGCCTTCGACAGGGAACCCATTGTTGGAAGGTTCCCGGCTGATGCGGCTTCCCTTCATGCTGGCCCTGCTCGCGATGCCGCTGCCCCACGCCGCGCGAGCTGCGGAGCCGCATGTGGACGTCGCCGCCTTCGCCGAGGTGGCCCGCCGACATGTCGGCGAGCGCGTCACCCTCGATCATTGCCATCTCGTCTTCGCGACGCCCGAGGAGATGACCTGCGTCGGTCTCGCATCGAATGCGGCGACCGGTGATGTCCGTGCGGTGGGGAAGCTCCTGATCCGGGTGGCGGCGGCGGAGATGCGCAGCCGCAACCGCGCGCTCGCTCTGTGTGACGGGGGCGATCTCGGCGAGGCCTGCGAGGTCAGCGTCTCCGGCGAGGTGTTCGATGCGTCCCGTTCGTTCGGGCTCGGCGAGGCGTGGGTGATGGGGCTGCGCGAGGCGACGATCTGCTGGCCGGATTAGCCGGCTCGGGTGCCGCGTCCTTACCTGTGCAAGCAGAGGCCTGCGATGAACCCGCCCAGGCCTAGTGCGTTGGAACTCAAAGGGAGTCCGACCATGATCACACGCACCCTCTCCGCTATGGCTCTGTCGGCCGCCTTCATACTGCCGGCTGCCGCCGAGGCCCCCTACCAGACCGGGACCGGAGGCGGCCCGACCTCGACCATCTACGCGCCCAACACCTCCTCCGTGGGCCGCACCATGCCGCCGGCGGGGGCCGGGGGCGAGCGCCGCGATTCGACGAACATGGATCGCGAGACGCGGATGGAGCGGAAGGACGACAAGATCGATACCGGCATCTGCATCGGCTGCGACAAGTAGGTCCGCAGAGCTTACTCGGACCAGCGCAGGGCGGCGGCGGCGGCCAGGGTGCCGACCACCGCCGCGATCAGGCTGAGGGCGGCGAGCACGGTGAGCGGAGTCGTGAACGGCACGGTTCCGCCAAGCGCTGCCTCTGCGGCCGAGACCCCGAAGATCAGGGTCGGGATCATCAGCGGCAGCACGATGATCGCCAGGATCAGGCCGCCCCGGCGGATGGTGGCCGTGAGCGCCGCCCCGACCGCGCCGATGAAGGAGAGGGCCGGCGTGCCGAGGGCGAGCGTCAGAGCGGTGGCCGCCATGGCCTTCGGCGAGAGCGCCACCAGCAGGCCGAACAGCGGGGAGGCGAGGGCAAGGGGCAGGCCGGTCGTCAGCCAGGACGCCAGCACCTTGGCGAGCACCACGACCTCCAGGGGCACGGCGGCCCCCGTCATCAGGTCGAGGGAACCGTCCTCCTCGTCGGACTGAAACAGCCGGTCGAGGCCGATCAGCGTGGCGAGCACGGCCGAAAGCCACAGGATCGCCGGGCCGATGCGCGACAGCAGGTTCAGGTCCGGCCCGAGGGCGAAGGGCACCAGCACCACGATCATCAGGAAGAAGACGAGGGAGAGCGCCCCCGAGCCGCCGACCCGGGCGGCGAGTTTCAGGTCTCGGGCGAGCAGGGCGGAGAAGGCGCGCATCATGCCCACTCCTCCGCAGTCACCGCTTCTTCCGGCGGGGGAGGCTCGATGCGCAGCTCGCTCGCATCCTCCAGGCCGAGTGCCTGATGGGTCGCGGCGACCACGAGGCCGCCTTCCGCCCGGTGCCGGCCCATCATCGCCGCGAGAACTCCCTGCGAGGCGAGGTCGAGGGCGGCGGTCGGCTCGTCGAGGAGCCAGAGCGGACGGCGGCAGACGAGCAGCCGCGCCAGCGCCACCCGGCGCCGCTGTCCCGCCGACAAGTAACCGACGGGCAGACGGGCGACGTGGGGCAGGCCCAGGGCTTCGAGAGCCGCCTTCGGTGAGGCGGCCGGATGGCCGAGCAGATCGCGGGCGAATTCGAGATTCTCGGACGCCGTCAGGGCCGATTTCAGCCCGTCCCGATGTCCGACCACGTGAAGCCGCTCCGGCAGGGTCGCCTCGCCGATGCCCTCGGCCCGAATCGTGCCCGCATCGGGTTTGAGGCGGCCGGAGAGCAGGGTGAGCAGGCTCGATTTCCCGGCGCCGTTGCGCCCGGTGATCATCATCGCCTCGCCTGGGCCGAGGCTGAAGCTCAGGCGCGAGAAGATGCGGCGCCCGGAGCGGCGGCAGGCGAGGTTCTCGACGATCAGCCGCACGGATCGACCTTCGGGTTGAGAGACGGCCGCCGGTCTCGTCGCCTCGTGGGGCGCCGCGGCGCCGGAGTGCCGAGGCGGGAGGCTCGGCCTTGAGCGGCCTATAGCCGATCGATGTGGCGCGCGCGAACCAGAGGGGCCGGCTGTGGATTGATTCGCGGAGTGGATGGGGGACGCAGGTGGAAAGGCGCAACCATGGATGCCGAGCCGACGCCCCGAGGAGTTTCCCGGCCGACCGAACAGGAGGCGGCCCGCGATCCCGCGGCGGTTGCAGGGCGCGCGGAGCTGGAAGTCCGGCTCTCGCGCCTGACGCCGGGTCAGCGGGCCTCTTTCCGCGAGGCGGTGCGCCGCTGCTACGCCCGCACGGCGAAAACCTGATGCCGCCGCTCCTCCGGCCAGGCCCAGGCTGCGATATCAGCCGTGCGGCTCTGTCATCGAGCCAGTAGCGGCCAATTTCGAAACGTTCTATAGACCCGCTCAGGCTGCGCCGCGCGATCATTCAAGGGCGTCCAAACCGCCCCTCGCGCACCATCCTGAGTGCTTTTCGCGACCATCCCGGCGCCGGGACTTCGTCGAGGGCACTCGCTTCCCGGGCGCCCCCGGGGCGGCGCGCGCTCTTGGAGCGCATCCGGCCGAACACCTCTCGTGGCGCAGGTTATGCCTGCTCCGTGTTCGACAACGCCAGCTCAGGATTCGACTCGCCGTGGCATCGCTCGACAGTTTCAAGGCCCGCCGGACGCTCGAGGCAGCGGGCAGGACCTACACGTATTATTCGATCCCCGAGGCGCAGAAGAACGGCCTGGCCGATGCCGCCGCTCTTCCGTTCTCGATGAAGGTGATCCTCGAGAACCTGTTGCGCTTCGAGGACGACCGTTCGGTCAAGAAGGCCGATATCGAGGCGGCGGTGGCCTGGCTCGGCAACAAGGGCACGGCCGAGACCGAGATCGCCTTCCGCCCCTCCCGCGTGCTGATGCAGGACTTCACCGGCGTCCCCGCCGTCGTCGATCTCGCGGCGATGCGCGACGCCATGGCGGCGCTGGGCGGTGATCCGCAGAAGATCAACCCGCTGGTGCCGGTGGATCTCGTCATCGACCACTCGGTGATCGTCGACGAGTTCGGCAGCCCGAAGGCGCTCGACGAGAACGTGGCACTGGAATACGCCCGCAACGGCGAGCGCTACACCTTCCTCAAATGGGGCCAGTCGGCCTTCCGCAACTTCTCGGTGGTGCCGCCGGGCACCGGCATCTGCCATCAGGTCAATCTCGAGTACCTGTCGCAGACGGTCTGGACCAAGACCGAGGATGGCGCCGAGATCGCCTACCCGGATTCGCTGGTCGGCACCGACTCGCACACCACCATGGTCAACGGTCTGGCCGTGCTCGGCTGGGGCGTCGGCGGCATCGAGGCCGAGGCCGCGATGCTCGGCCAGCCGCTCTCGATGCTGATCCCCGAGGTGATCGGCTTCAAGCTGTCCGGCAAGCTGCCGGAGGGCACCACCGCCACCGACCTCGTGCTCACCGTCACGCAGATGCTGCGCAAGAAGGGTGTGGTCGGCAAGTTCGTGGAGTTCTACGGCCCCGGCCTCGACGACATGGCGGTGGCCGACCGCGCCACGATCTCCAACATGGCCCCGGAATACGGCGCCACCTGCGGCTTCTTCCCCATCGACCGGAAGACCATCGACTTCCTGAAGGTCACCGGCCGCGCCGACGACCGCATCGCCCTGGTCGAGGCCTATGCCAAGGCGCAGGGGATGTGGCGCGACGCGCAGACGCCCGACCCGGTCTTCACCGACACCCTCGAACTCGACATGGGCACCGTGCGCCCGTCGCTCGCCGGCCCGAAGCGCCCGCAGGACCGGGTGCTGCTCGACGCCGCCAAGGCCGGCTTCGCCGATGCCATGGAGAAGGAATTCAAGAAGGCGTCCGACATCGCCAGCCGTTACGCGGTCGAGGGCACCAACTTCGACATCGGTCACGGTGATGTGGTGATCGCGGCGATCACCTCCTGCACCAACACCTCGAACCCGAGCGTGATGATCGGGGCCGGCCTGCTCGCCCGCAATGCGGTCGCCAAGGGCCTGCGCTCGAAGCCCTGGGTGAAGACCTCGCTCGCTCCCGGCAGTCAGGTCGTCGGCGAGTATCTCGACAAGTCCGGCCTGCAGGAGAGCCTCGACGCCCTCGGCTTCAACCTCGTCGGCTTCGGCTGCACCACCTGCATCGGCAATTCCGGTCCGCTGCCGGCGGCGATCTCCAAGGCGATCAACGACAACGACGTGGTCGCCGCCGCCGTGCTCTCGGGCAACCGCAACTTCGAGGGCCGCGTGAACCCGGACGTGCGGGCGAATTACCTCGCCTCGCCGCCCCTGGTCGTCGCCTACGCCCTCGCCGGCTCGCTCCAGATCGACATCACCAAGGAGCCGCTGGGCCAGGGTTCGGACGGTCAGCCGGTCTATCTCGCCGACATCTGGCCGTCCTCGGAGGAGGTGAACCGCTTCATCGAGGAGAACATCACCTCGGCCCTGTTCAAGAGCCGCTATGCCGACGTGTTCGGCGGCGACGCGAACTGGAAGGGCGTCGAGGTGACCGAGGCCGAGACCTTCGCCTGGGACGCCGGCTCCACCTACGTGCAGAACCCGCCCTATTTCGAGGGAATGACGAAGACGCCGGACCCGGTGACCGATATCGAGGGCGCGCGCATCCTCGGCCTGTTTCTCGATTCGATCACCACCGACCACATCTCGCCCGCCGGCAACATCCGCGCGGCCTCGCCCGCCGGTGAGTAC
>NZ_NKUI01000084.1 GCF_014845115.1 Methylorubrum zatmanii
GGCACCCGCCTCCCGCAGGGTCCGGGCAAGACCGGCGCGGCGCTCGGGCGTATCGAGGGGACCGGCTTCGGCCTCGCGGGCCCACAGCATGTCGACCAGGGGCCGCGCGCCCGCCAGCACCGCCTCGATCGCCGAGGGGCCGCCGGAGCGCATCAGGTCGTCCGGGTCCTGGCCCTGCGGCAGCATCGCCACCCGCAGGGACTTGCCGGGCTCCAGCGAGGGCAAGGCGACGTCGAGCGCCTTGAAGGCGGCGCGCTGGCCCGCGCCGTCGCCGTCGAAACAGAGGATCGGCTCGTCGGCATGGCGCCAGAGCAGGGCGAGCTGCTCCTCGGTCAAG
The DNA here is from genome assembly GCF_014845115.1 of Methylorubrum zatmanii. Taxonomy (GTDB): domain Bacteria; phylum Pseudomonadota; class Alphaproteobacteria; order Rhizobiales; family Beijerinckiaceae; genus Methylobacterium; species Methylobacterium zatmanii. Next base: position 338 of record NZ_NKUI01000084.1, read on the forward strand.
GCGGTGCCGAGGGGCGCGACCGTCTCGGGATATCCCGCCAGGGTCATGGCGATGACATCGACATAACCCTCCACCGCCACGATGCGGCTCTTCTCGTGCGCGGCCTTGCGGGCGGCGTGCAGGTTGTAGAGCATCCGCCCCTTGTGGAAGAGCGGCGTCTCCGGCGAGTTCATGTACTTCGCCTTGGCATCCGCCCGCATCGCCCGGCCGCCGAAGGCGACGACCCGGCCACGGATGTCGAGGATCGGAAACATCACCCGGTCGCGGAACTTGTCGTAGGGGACATTCACACCCTCGGCGGTGGCGAGCAGCCCGAGTTCCAGCATCAGGTCGCGGTCGACGCCCTTGCCGGCGAGGAAGTCGCGCAGGCCGTAGCGCTCCGATTTCGCATAGCCGAGGCGGAAGCGCTTGCGGGTGGCCTCGCTGAGGCCCCGCCGGTCGAGATAGGCCCGCGCCTCGCCGCCCGCAGGGCCGCGCAGCTGCTCCTCGAAGAAGACGGCCGCCAGTTCCATCACCTCGAGGCCGCCCTTGCGGCGCTCCTCGGCCTGCTCGCTCTCGGCGGTCACCTTCGGCAGGGTGACGCCGGCTTCGCTCGCCAGCCGCTCCACCGCTTCGGGAAAGCTGAGCCCTTCCGTTTCCATGAGGAATTTAAAGATGTCGCCGTGCTTGCCGGACGAGAAGCAGTGATAGAACTGCTTCTGGTCGTTCACGTAGAAGGAGGGCGTCTTCTCCGCGTTGAACGGCGAGAGGCCGCGCCATTCGCGGCCGGCCTTTTTGAGCCGCACACGGCGGCCGACCACGTCGGAAGCCGGCAGCCTGGCGCGGATTTCTTCGAGGATGTGGGGCGGATAGCGCACGGGGTTCCAGGGCAAGCCGATCGCGTGGACGACGAGGACCGGCCTCGGCCCGGAGTCTAGCGCAGCGCGCCTGCCGGAGTCTTAAGAAGGCTGACCGCCCGCCGCGCGCTCCCCCGCCGTCAAACGGGATGCCGGTGCCGGCATCCCGCGGGGAAACTACTTCCCGGCCAGAGCGTCCTTCACCAGGGCGCTGGCGCGGCCGAAATCCATACGGCCGGTATACTTGCCCTTCAGCGCGGCGATCACCTTGCCCATGTCCTTCGGACCCGCCGCGCCGGTCTCGGCGATGGCGTCGGCGATGGCAGTGCGCGTCTCGGCCTCGTCCAGCTGCTGCGGCAGGAAGGTCTGGATGATCTCGGCCTCGGCGCGCTCGCTCTCGGCGAGTTCGGGGCGGCCGCCCTGCTCGTAGACGCCGGCGGCTTCCTGGCGCTGCTTGATCATCTTCTGGAGCAGGGCGAGGATCTCGTCCTCGCTCGTCTGCTCCTTGCCCTCGCCGCGGGCAGCAATGTCCCGATCCTTGAGCGCCGCCTGAATCATGCGCACGGTCGAGAGCTTCTGCTTCTCGCCAGCCTTCATGGCTTCCTTCATTGCGGCGGTGATGCGCTCGCGCAGCATGATGACATGACTCCAGTCGGATGTTTTGGCGCAGGTGCCCTGCTTGTCCAGGGCGTTGCGCAGGGGAGATCCCGCGCCCAGATTGACCCGGACGCGGCCGGCTCGCTATGAGCCCCCGCAAGATCCCGCATGACCCGGCGGCCCGAATGAGCGGCCGCGGGAAGCGGCGGACATAAGCCGGATCGGAGCCATGCTGCAAGACGAACCCGCGACCCTGCGCGCCGATCCTGCGCGTACCAACCCGGAACCCTGGAGCGAACCGCTCGTCACGGCTCTTCTCGTGCTCGCCGACGGCACCGTGCTCGAAGGCTACGGCATCGGCCAGACCGGCCTCGCCGACGGCGAGGTTTGTTTCAACACGGCGATGACGGGCTATCAGGAGATCCTGACCGATCCGTCCTATGCCGGGCAGATCGTCACCTTCACCTTCCCGCATATCGGCAATGTCGGCACCAACGACGAGGATCTCGAGAGCCTCGAGGCGGCCCCGGCCTCCGGCGTGCGCGGGGCGGTGATCGCCTCGGCGGTGACCAAGCCCTCGAACTGGCGCTCCTCCTCGCATCTCGACGGCTGGCTGAAGGCCCGCGGCATCGTCGGCATCACCGGCATCGACACGCGGGCGCTGACGGCGCTGATTCGCGACAACGGCATGCCGAACGCGGTGATCGCCAACGACCCGCAGGGCCAATTCGACCGCGAGGCGCTCAAGAAGCGCGCGGCGGCGCTCGCGCCGATGGAGGGCCTCGACCTCGTGCCCCCGGTGACCTCCCGCGAAACCACCGCCTGGACCGAGACCGTCTGGGCGGTGAAGGGCGGCTACGGCTCCCGGGCGCCGGGCCAGGGCCTCAAGGTGGTCGCCATCGATTACGGCGTGAAGCGCAACATCCTGCGCCTCCTGGCCGAGGCCGGCTGCGACGTCACCGTGGTGCCCGCCACCACCAAGGCCGAGGACATCCTGGCGATGAAGCCGGACGGCGTGTTCCTCTCCAACGGTCCCGGCGATCCGGCGGCGACCGGCGAATATGCCGTGCCGGTGATCCGCAGGCTCCTGGACGAGAAGGTGCCGACCTTCGGCATCTGCCTCGGCCACCAGCTCATGGGCCTCGCCCTCGGCGGGCGCACGGTGAAGATGGGCCAGGGCCATCACGGCGCGAACCATCCGGTGAAGGACCACACCACCGGCAAGGTCGAGATCGTCTCGATGAATCACGGCTTCGCCGTCGATCCGCAGAGCCTGCCCGAGACGGCGGTCGAAACCCACGTCTCGCTGTTCGACGGCTCGAATTGCGGCCTGTCGCTCACCGACCGTCCGGCCTTCTCGGTGCAGCACCACCCGGAGGCCTCGCCGGGCCCGCGCGACAGCCATTACCTGTTCGAGCGCTTCGTGAAGCTGATGCGCGAGAACCGGCCGGAGACCGTGCGGTCGTAATCGTACCCGACGGCGGCCCGGGGGCCGCCGTCTCCCCGTCATAAAAAACCCCAGCTTCCCCCCCATCACCCGGCTCATGGCCGGATCGGACAAGAATCAGCGGCCGGGACAGTTGGGGGCTTGCCGGATGACGCTCGACGACGCGCGCGACGACTTCTCGCGCCTGCATCGCCTGTTCACGTTTCACCTGGGCGTGGCGGTCGGCCTGTCCTGGCTGACCACCGCCTACGCGGCGGTGTCGGCTCCATGGGTGCGCAACATCCGCGCCCTGATCGACCCGACCGGACCGGTGCGGATCGAGAGCACGCTCTCCTATCTCTTCGTGATGCCGGCGGTGCTGACGCTGGCCTGGGCCTCCGCCTATTTCGGCCGCGAAACCATGCGCCGCCTCCAAACCCTGCCGAACCAGACCCTGGAATTCGCCGCCGCGGCGATGGTGGCCTTCGGCGTGTTCTACCTCTCGATCGACCGGGCGGTCGCCGTCATCAGCGCCGGGTTCTGACCCCCGCGTCGAGGTCATCGAACCTCGATATCGTCGCGCCCGATGTCGCGATAGCCGTTCAGGACGCGGATCAAGGTGATCCCGTCCTGAACCGGACAATAAAACAATACGAAGTTGCCGACTGGAAAGCTGCGGAGACTACGCGCCAGTTCCGGCCGAGAGCGGCCGGCATGCGGATTGTCGGACAGCATCACCATCACGCTCTCGATCCGATCGAGGAGCCTGTCGGCGGCGGCTTCGTTGTGATCGGCGACGTAGTTCCAGAGATCGAGAAGGTCTTGAAGCGCGCGGGGGCTGCGTGAGACGTTACCCACGCGAGGCTTCTTTTCGTCCCGCAACTCTTAGAGCCCGTGCCTCGGCCTTGATGGCAGCGATATCGAGCGGTTCCGCCGGTCCGCTTTCGAGACCTTCCTGAATGTCGCGGCGTAGGGCTTCCAGCTTGGCGGAGCGAAGCTGCTCGCGCTCCTCCATCAGACGCAGCCCGTCACGCACTACCTCACTGGCCGAGGCGTAACGACCGCTCTCGACCAACCTCGTCACGAACTGCTCGAAGTGATCTCCCAACGTGTAGCTTGACGCCATCGCATCTCTCCCGACACCCGGCAGAATATCACTTTATGATATTTCTGAAATGGTCTGGCTTGCTCGGCGAAACAAGTGCAGCCGGTCTCGGGGACGGCCCTGAATGGGACGTTACGAGAAGATCCTACTCCGCCCCCACCAAGCGTCTCACCTCGCCATCGGCGAGCAGGCGGGTGAGGCGGCGCTCGGCCTCCGCCTCCGCAGCGATCACAAGCCCGCCGCAGACCACATTGCGACCGCTGAAGGCGTAGCGCAGCATCGGCGCCGGCATCAGTCCACCCGCTCCCGAAGCGACGAAGCCCTGCATCGCATGGGCGCGGTCATCGCGGCCGACCGCGATCTCCATCCCCGCCGCACGGCCCTTCACCGCGAAGCCGAAGACTTCGAGACGCCGGCCCTCCTGCTGGGCGAGCGCCCGGCGCGGTCCGGACAGGGCGACCAGGGCATCGGGCGAGAGATGCAGCAGCCCCTCGAAGGACAGGGCGTGCCCGGCCCGCGCAAAACGGTCGATCACCGCCATGCCGCTCACGTCGTCGAGCACGACGAAGATGCGGGCATGGGCATAGTCCGGACCATGCACCGTAGTGGTCAGGGCGAAGACCTGCGCGCCGTCGAGGGCGTGGCGGGCGGTGAGCCGTGCGGAGCCGGCCGCCGGCTCGCGCCCGTCGGGAAACGCGACATTGTGGGCACGGGGAGACAGCAGATAGTGCCGCGCCGGGCCGACCTCGACTCCGTCCGCGCCGCCGCCCTCGACGATCCAGCGCCGCGATCCGCTGGCGAAGGTGAAGGAGGTGCAGTCCCGGTGCCCGTGCGGCGATTGGGTGGCATGGGTGAGGGCGAAATGGCCCCAGCCCGCCTCCGTCCCGTCATGGCGCAGGGCGATCATCTCCGCACTCCGCCCCTCCGGGAGCGGCAAGACCTCGCGCTCCGCCACGAGATCGCGACCTTGAGCGAAGGCGAGCCGGGCGAGCCAGCCGGCATGGTCGAGGCCGGCGGGGCAATCGCCGAAAGCTGGGAGCCGGCCGCCGGGATCGAGCAGACCGGCCAGCCCCGGTAGGGCCGCCTCGACCCGGAAGCGGATCGCCGGCCCCGGCTCTGCCTCGCCGAGCGCCGACGAGACGGCCTGCCCCAGGCTCAGCAGTTCCAGGCGGCGCACGGGCGAGGCCTCCGCGAAGGCTCCGTCCTCGGGCAGCAGCGCGTCGAAACCGTGCGCGAGGCTCTCGCGGGCGAGGGAATCCCAATGCGCGGCGAAGGGAAAGCGCGGGAGCATCCGCGCCAAGGCGAACAAGGCGGTCGCCGCCTGGATGCCGTGCAGGGCTCGCGCCAGGGCATTCTGCCCAACGATCTCGGCCAGGGCGAAACCGTGCCGCGCGGCTTCCGCGGCGATGGCAGCGCATGTGGAATCGTCGCCCACCTCCGACAGAAGGCTCGCCAGGACATCGCCGCGGGGCGCGAGGGCGGCGGGGTGCAGGCTCAACGGGTCCGCCGGCTGCCCCCAGGGATTGGCCCGCGACCACGCCGCGGCCAAGGTGCGGGCACGGCTGAGGCCCTCCGGAAGCGCGGCCAGCGGCAGCAGCCAGGACAGCGATTGGTAGGCGAGGCGCCATGCCACCGACCGGAACGGATCCTCGCGCCAGTCGGGCGCCTCGGGCAGGGTCCAGTCCGGCAGGCCGGCGAGGCTCAGGACGACGCCGTCCCCGTCGAGGCAGGCGCTGCGGTCGGGACCGCTGCGCAAGGCTCGCGCCTCGGCGAGGATCGGTTCGCCCGTGCCCGATCCGTCCAGCCAGGTAGCGGGCGCGTCCTCGGACAGACCGAGCCGGTCGGCGAGGCGAGCGAGGAAGGCGGGCGCATCGAGGAGATCGTCGCCGCACAGGCTCTCCAGGCGGAACGCATCCTCAAGGGCGAGTTCCGGCACGCCGATCAGTTCGACCTCCGGCGGCGTCTCGGCATCCTCCCAGGGGCCGAAATCCAGCTCGACGGCAGCGGCCCCGTCCGGCGGATGCAGGGCCAGGGTGAAGCGGCGGGCCTGAGGCTGGGCCGAGAGGTTGATGACCGCCCCGAGCCCCGGCACGGAGACCGCGTTGGCATAGGGGGGAGCGATCTCCGCGCCTTGCGCGTCCCGGTAGACGAGGCGGACGCGGGCGGCGTGCTCGTCGGCCCGCGCGGCGTAGATCTGTCCGCGCAGGGCCAGGGCGATGTCCTGCGGCAGGGCGTAGGCGAGCCGGATGCCGGACCCATCGAGCCGCCGCCGGCACGGCGCCGAGAGCGGGTCGGCCTCGCCGAGGAGAAGAAGCGGGTCGGCCACGGTGAAGGCGCGGGTGTTGCGCCAGGAGCGGAAGGTGACGACGAGGCCGACGGCCTGTTCCGGCACGCGGAAGGCGGTGCGGAAGCAGCCAGCCCCTTCGCCGCCGAGAAGCGCCGGACCTGGGATCCAGGCCACCTGCGGATCGAGCAGGCTGCGGACGAGACCCGGCACATGGTCGAGATCGAGGCTCGACCCGTCCGCCGCCAGGAAGTCGAAGCCGATGGCCGCGCAATCGACGGCGAGCGCCGCCTCCTCGTCGCCGTCGAAGGCGAGGCTGCAGTGCAGGCAGGCCCAGGCACCGGAGGGCAGGCCGGAGAAGCTCAGGCTCGCCCGCGCGAACCGGGCATTGGCCGCGATCCGGTGCCGCCCCTCGCGCCCGTCCGGCCCGGCGCCGCCGCCATAGCGGACGGCGGCCGGCATCACGGCTCCCGCACGGCCTGCTTCGGGAGCAGAGGCGGCGCCGGCTCTCTCGTCGATCTCGTCCATCGGCTGCAGGCGCTACCGTCCGGGCCGTCCCTGTCAAGCAAAGAGCCAGCCTCGTGCAAGATTGCCGGCCTAAACCCGCATCCATGACGCAGGCTTCGCCATTCGGCCGCCTGCCCGAATTCAGCGGCTTTCACAGGAATCTCGGAATGGGGACGTTGCCATGACGACGGGCGTCTACCTGTTCGACCTCGCTTCGCAGCACGCGCGCTACCTCGCCGTGCGGCAGGCGACCATCGCCGGCAACGTCGCCAACGCCAACACGGCCGATTACAAGGCGCGGGACGTGCTGCCCTTCGCCCAGGTGCTGGCCAGGACCGGGCTCGACATGGCCTCGACCGCCGGCACCCATTTGGAAGCTCAGGGCAGCCGCATTCCCGTGCGCGAGACGCAGCCCCGCGAGGGCTGGGACGTCCTCGAATCCTCCAGCTCGGTCAGCCTCGAGCAGGAGATGCTCAAGGCCAGCGACGTCTCCCGGCAGCACAACCTCGACACGGCCGTGGTGAAGTCGTTCCACCGCATGCTGATGGCGGCGACGAAGAGCGGGTCATGATCGATCCCCTGCTCTCCGCCTCCCGGCTCGCCAGCGCCGGCCTCGAAGCGCAATCGGTGCGCATGCGGGTCGTCTCCGAGAACCTCGCCAACGCCCAATCCACCGGCGCGACGCCGGGCGCCGACCCCTATTCGCGCAAGACGGTGACCTTCCAGGCCGCCCTCGACCGGGCGGCGGGGATCGCCTCCGTGCGCCTGCGCGAGATCGGCACCGACAAGACGCCGTTCCGCACCGAGCACGATCCGGCCAACCCGGCGGCGGACGAGAACGGCAACGTCAAGCTGCCCAACGTGAACATGCTCGTCGAGATGGCGGACATGCGCGAGGCCAACCGCTCCTACGAGGCGAACCTCCAGGTCATCAAGCAGGCCCGGGCCATGGTCGCCAGCGTCATCGATCTCCTGAAGTCCTAAAGGCATCGCACCGATGATCGAGGCTCTCACCTCGCTCGCGGCCTTCGACAAGGTCGCCGGCACCTCCTTCGCCGAGACGGCGCCCGCCCAGAAGGCCGTGTTCTCGCCCGCCGCCGTGGCGGGCATCGCCGGCCCCGCCGCGGCGCCGACGGATTTCGGCGACGTGATGGCCCAGGTCGCGGCGAGCGCCCGCGACGCCCTGCGCGGCGGCGAGGCCACGGCCATCGCCGGCATCCAGGGACGGGCCACGGCGCAGCAGGTGGTCGAGGCGGTGATGTCCGCCGAGCAGAGCCTCCAGACCGTGGTGGCGATCCGCGACAAGGTGGTCGCCGCCTATCTCGAACTCAGCCGCATGCCGATCTGAACGCCGATCCGACCGGCCATCCGAGGGAATCCGACGCCATGCGCGCGCTCGCCATCGCCGCCACGGGCATGTCCGCCCAGCAGCTCAATCTCGAAGTCATCGCCAACAACATAGCCAACCTGAACACCACCGGGTTCAAGGGCGCGCGGGCGGAGTTCACCGACCTGCTCTACCAAGCCGAGCGGCAGCAGGGCGTGCCGAACCAAGCCGGCCAGGAGGCGGTGCCGGAGGGCGCGATGCTCGGCCTCGGCGTGCGCGCCGCCGCGATCCGCAACCTGCACCGGCAGGGGTCGCTGGCCAATACCGGCAATCAGCTCGATCTCGCGGTGAACGGGCGCGGCTATTTCCAGATCACCAGCCCGGCGGGCGAGGTCAACTACACCCGCGCCGGCTCGTTCAACAAGAACAATGCCGGCCAGCTCGTAACCATGGAAGGGTACGCGGTCGATCCTGCGATCCTGATCCCGCAGAACACCACCCAGGTAACGATCAACGAGTCGGGACAGGTCTTCGCCAAGATCGACGGGCAGGTCGCGCTGCAGAATATCGGCCAGCTGACGCTCGCGAACTTCGCCAACGAATCCGGCCTGGAACCCCTGGGCAACGGCCTCTACCGCGAGACGCCCGCCTCCGGCGCTCCCGTGATCGGCAATCCCGGCGATGCGAGCTACGGCAAGCTGCAGCAGGGCTACCTCGAAGGCTCGAACGTCGATCCGGTGAAGGAGATCACCAACCTGATCACGGCCCAGCGCGCCTTCGAGATGAACTCGAAGGTGATCCAGGCCGCCGACGAGATGGCCGGGACGGTCTCGAAGGGCATCCGCTGAGCCCTCCTCGCCCCCGCTTCCGCCCTCCTTCTCCGGCGCGATCCTCCATGTCCCGCACGCCCCTCTTCCGCGGCCTTCTCATCGCCTGCCTCGCCGCCGGCCCGGCACATGCCGTCGAGGGAATGGCCGGCGGCGAGCTCATGCTGCCGGTGCCGACCGTCACGATCTATCCCGGCGACACGATCAAGGAGACGATGCTGCGGATGCAGGCCTATCCCGCGACTTACCGGGCGCGGACGGCCGTCATCGACGCCTCGGCCGCCATCGCCGGCCGCACCGCGCGCCGCATGCTGCTGCCCGGCGAGCCGGTGCCGGTCAACGCCGTGGACGATCCCCGCCTCGTCAGCCGGGGCACGCCGACGCAGATGATCTTCGAGGAGAACGGCCTCGTCATCACCGCCATCGGCGCCCCGCTGCAGAATGGCGGCCTCGGCGAGACGATCCGCGTGCGCAACACCGACACCAACCGCATCGTGCTCGGCACGGTGATGGCCGATGGCCGCATCCGGATCGGCGCGCAATGACCGGCCCCTCCCTCTTTCCGAACGCTTCCTCTCCGGCCGGCGGCGAGATGCGCTGCATCCGGCGGACCATGGCCGCCGCGCCCCTGCGCGGGCGGACGACGCGGGCACCGCGGTCCCACCGCCTGGTCCTCGCGCTCGTGCTCGGCCTTCTCACCGGCCTCGGCTTCGCCCTGATGGCCGGCCCTGTCTTCGCATCGGGCACCCGCATCAAGGACATCGCCACGCTGAAGGGCGTGCGCGACAACCAGATCTTCGGCTACGGCCTCGTCACCGGCCTGCAGGGCACGGGCGACACCCTGCGCAACGCGCAATTCACCGAGCAGTCGCTGCAATCGCTGCTCGACCGGCTCGGCATCAACGTCCGCGACGCCCGCCTGCGCACCCGCAACATCGCCGCCGTGATGGTGACCGCCGATCTGCCGCCCTATACCGGCACCGGCTCACGCATCGACGTGACCGTCACCTCGATGGGCGACGCCACCTCGCTGCGCGGCGGCACCCTGCTGATGACGCCGCTGACCGGCGGCGACGGCCTCGTCTACGCAGCGGCGCAAGGCCCCCTCGCGGTGTCCGGCTTCTCGGTCCAGGGGCAGGCCGAGCAGCTGACGCAGGGCGTGCCGACGGCGGGCCGCATCCCCAATGGCGCCCTGATCGAGCGCGAGGTGCCCGGCACCTTCCGCGACCTGCCCGAACTCGTCTTCGAGCTGAAGAACCCCGATTTCAAGACCGCGATCCAGATCGCCGACGCGATCAACGCATGGTCGCTGCGCGCCTTCGGCCGGCGCATCGCCAGCGCCCGCGACCAGCGCGCGGTGGTGGTGATGCGCGGGCGCCAGATGGCCCAGACCCGGCTGGTGGCGCAGATCGGCGACCTGACGATCGAGCCCGACATGCCCGCTCGCGTCGTGGTCGATCAGCGCACCGGCACGGTGGTGATCGGGCGCAACGTGACCATCTCCACCGTCGCGGTCACCCACGGCAATCTCACGGTCCGCGTGACCGAGACGCCGGAAGTGTCGCAGCCGGCGCCGTTCTCCAACGGCGAGACCGTGGTGGTGCCCCGGACCGAGGTGGCGGCGGAGGAAGGGCGCGGCAAGCTCGCGATCCTGCGCGGCTCCGATCTCCAGACGCTGGTGCGCGGCCTCAATCAGGTCGGGCTGAAGCCGACCGACATCATCGCGATCCTGCAGGCGGTGAAGACCGCCGGCGCCCTCCAGGCGGAGCTGGTGGTGCAATGAGCCGTCTGCCGCGCAGCCTCGTCCTGTGGCTCGCCCTCTCGGGGGCGGCCCTCGCCGCCGGGGGCGATCATGCCGACCCGGCCAAGGAAGCCGCCCTGCGGGCCATCGCCGCCCGCGACGCGCCGAAGGAGGTGTCGGCCCAGGATTTTGTCGCCAAGGAGCCGGCCAAGACCGGCTATTGCGCCAACATCGCCGACGCCGCCGCCGATGCCCGCTTCGCGTGGCAGAAGGAGCAGCTGGCGGCGATGGAGAAGCAGGTCGAGGAGCGCATCCGCCTCCTGGAGGAGAAGCGGGCCGAGTACGAGGTCTGGCTCAAGCGCCGCAACGAGTTCCTGGCCAAGGCCGATGAGAGTGTGGTCGCGGTCTACGCCAAGATGCGTCCCGACGCGGCGGCCCTGCAGATCACCAACATGCCCGACGAGGCGGCGGCCGCGCTCCTGACCAAGCTCAACGCCCGCACGGCCAGCGCCATCCTCTCGGAAATGGAGGCGGCCCGGGCCGCCAACCTCGCCCGCGCCATGACGGAATCCGGCCGCAAGGACGCCTCCGCCCCGGCATCGGCCCAGAAGAAGAACCAGAGGTCGTGATGCGCGCCCGCCCCCCCGTTCTCGCCGCGATGCTCGCCCTCGGGCTCGGTGCCTGCCAGAGCGATCTCGACCGCTTCGGCCGTCCCCCGACCCTGACCCCGATCGGCACCGGACTCAACGCCCCGCGCGAGCCGTTGCCGACGAGCTTCGGCGCCCTCGGCCCCCGCCACAGCTACCACTCGACCTGGTCGCCCGCGAGCGCCGCGCTCTACCAAGATCCCCGCGCCCACGATGTCGGCGACGTCATCACCGTCAGCATCTCGATCAACGACAAGGCGCAGTTCGACAATGCCAGCGACCGGCAGCGCAGCCAGAAAAGCAGCCTCGGCTTCGATTTCGGCTACGGCGTCTCCGGGCTGAAGGACACGGCCACCGCCGATACCGGCATCCGTTCCGGCACCGAGACTAAGGGCCAGGGGTCGATCGACCGCAAGGAATCCTTGAGCCTCTCCGTCGCGGCGGTCGTCACCGAGGTGCTGCCCAACGGCAACGTGGTGATTTCCGGCTCGCAGGAGGTGCGGGTCAACAACGAGGTGCGCGTGCTCGAGGTCGCCGGCATCGTCCGGCCGCGGGACATCTCGCGCAAGAATACCATCGACTACGACAAGATCGCCGAGGCCCGCATCTCCTATGGCGGGCGCGGGCGCCTCACCGACGTGCAGGGGCCGACGCTGGGCCAGCAGGTCTTCGAGACCCTGGCGCCGTTCTGACGGAAGACCGAGCATGGCCGAGAACAAGGATGGCGCGAAGGCGGGCGGCAAGGGCTGGATCGCCATGCTCGCCCTGGTCACGCTGGTCGCCGTCGGCACCGGGGGCGGCCTCGGCGTGTACCTTCTGGGAAACGTCGAGAAATCGGTGGACCTGAAGAAGCGCGAGGAGGCCGACAAGGCGGTCAAGGTACTCAACTACACCGGCGACCTCAGCCTGCGCAGCGTCGGCTCGGTGGTGACGAACCTCACCGAGCCGGCCGATACCTGGGTGCGGATCGAATCCTCGGTCGTCTTCAAGACCGGATCGCTGCAAAACCCCGACGTCACCCTGGCCGAGATCCGGGCCGACGCCCTGGCCTATCTGCGCACGCTGTCGCTGGCGCAGATCGAGGGCGCGAGCGGCCTCCAGCACCTGCGCGAGGACCTGAACGAGCGGGTGGCGCTGCGCACCAAGGGCGCCGTGCGCGAACTGATCGTCGAAACGCTGGTGGTGCAATGAACGGGCGGATCGTCGGGCTCCTCGCCCTGGCCGGAATCGTCTTCGGCGCCAGCGCCGCCCTGGCCCAGGGTGCGCCGTCCCCCGGCGGCGTGACCGGCGTGCCGGGTCTCGATGCCCTGCTTCCCCCCGGCAACGGCGCGGCGAGCGGGCGCATCATCCAGCTCGTCGCTCTGCTCACCGTGCTGTCCTTGGCGCCGGGGCTGCTCGTCATGGTCACGAGCTTCACCCGCTTCGCCGTGGCCTTCTCCTTCCTGCGCTCCGGGCTCGGCCTGCAGAGCACGCCGGCCAATCTCTTCCTCGTCTCGCTGTCTCTGTTCATGACCTTCTACGTCATGGCGCCGACCTTCGACAAAGCCTGGAACGAGGGCGTGAAGCCCTTGCAGGAGAACCGCATCGGCGAGGAGGAAGCCTTCACCAAGATCGTCGATCCGTTCCGGGACTTCATGACCCAGCACGTGCGCCCGAAGGATCTTCAGACCTTTTCGGATCTGGCGAGCCGCAACTTCCCGAAAGCGGAAGCCGGCGAGAAGATCGACCTGCGCATCCTGATCCCGGCCTTCATGATCTCGGAGCTGCGCCGGGGCTTCGAGATCGGCTTCCTGATCGTGCTGCCGTTCCTCGTCATCGACATCATCGTCTCCACCATCGTGATGTCGATGGGCATGATGATGCTGCCGCCGACCGTGATCTCGCTGCCGTTCAAGGTGCTGTTCTTCATCCTGATCGACGGCTGGAACCTGCTGGTCAGCGGCTTGGTACGGTCGTTCTTCTGATCCGCAGCCCGGCGCGAAAGGCCCGGCGTTCCGTCTCGGCCCGCACGGTCGTGGCGCGCACCTGAAGCAGGTCACGGCGCGTCAGCAGCCCGACGAGCACGCCGCTCCCTGGATCGGTGACGACGAGGCGGCCCTGGCCCGTCGCCGTCATCACGTCGAGGGCGTGGGCGACCACGTCGTCGGGATGGACCGTGGCGAGCGGCAGACCCGCCACCAGCGCCCCGAGCCGGTCCGCGCCGTGGCCGCCTTCCAGCGTCCAGTGCAGCGCCTGCCCCCGGCTGGCGAGGCCGACCGGATGGCGGGCGTCATCCACCACCGGATAGGCCTGATGGCGCCCGGCCTCCATCGCGGCGACGGCCTCGACGACGCCGGTCGCCGCATCGAGCACATCCACCTCGCGGACCATCACGTCGCGCACGCGGGTCAGGGCATAGGGATCGACCGCGTATTCGCGGGTGATGTGCTGGCCCCGGCGGGCGAGCTTCTCCGTGAGGATCGACCGCTTCAGCAGCAGCACCGTGACCGCGTAGGCCGTCACCGTCGCCGCGAGCAGGGCGCCGAGGATGCGCACGTCGCCGGTCAGTTCCACCGCGAACAGGGCACCGGTGAGGGGAGCGCGCATGGTGCCGCCGAGCATCGCCGCCATGCCGAGCAGCGCCCAGAAGCCGTGAGCGCCCGGCAGCAGCAGGCCGGCGAGCCAGCCCATCGCCCCGCCGAGGATCAGCAGGGGCGCGAGCACGCCGCCGGAGGTGCCGGAGGCCAAAGCCACCAGCCAGATCGCCGCCTTGACCGCCAGGATCAGCAGCACCGCCCGCAGGGCGAGATCGCCGTTGAGGAGATCGCCGATCACGTCGTAGCCCACGCCGAGCGCCCTTGGCTCGATCAGGCCGCCGAGGCCCACGAACAGGCCGCCGATGGCCGGCCACCACATCCAGTGCAGCGGCAAGCGTTCGAACGTGTCCTCCAGCCGGTAGAGCAGCGTGGTCAGGACGCCCGACAGCAGCCCCGCCAGCAGGCCGATGCCGGCGCAGGCGATCAGCCCCCATCCCGGCAGCGCCGGATCGCTGGTGAAGGGAAATAGCGGCCCCGTCTCGAACAGGAGCGGGCGCAGGGCGGCGGCGGTGAGCACCGCCGCCGTCACCGGCACGAAGCTGCGCGGCCGCCATTCGAACAGCAGCAATTCGACGGCGAGCAGCACCGCCGCGACCGGCGTGCCGAAGATCGCGGTCATGCCGGCGGCGGCACCCGCCACCAGCAGGGCCTTCCGCTCGGCATCGCTGAGATGAAACAGCTGGGCGAAGAGCGAGCCGATGGCGCCGCCCGTCATGATGATCGGCCCTTCGGCGCCGAAGGGGCCGCCGGTGCCGATGGAGATCGCGGAGGAAATCGGCTTCAGCACGGCGACTTTCGCCGACATCCGGCTCCGGCCGATCAGGATCGCTTCGATCGCCTCGGGAATGCCGTGGCCACGGATCTTCTCCGAACCGTAGCGGGCTATCAGCCCGATCACGAGGCCGCCGATCACCGGGATCAGCACCGTCCAGGGTGAGGGTGTGACGCCGGCCAGCGAACGGGGCACGGTCTCGAGGGCCCCGAACCAGGCCAGGTTCGTCACCAGCGCGATCAGCCGCAGCAGCCCGGCAGCGGCGATCGTCGCTGCCGCGCCGATGACGAGCGCCATGCCGAGCAGGATCAGGATGCGGGGATCGGCGGTGAAATCGCCGAGTGGCCGCCGCACGATCTGGCCCGGCCCTTCACGACGAACCGGCATCTCCTTGTTCACGCATGTCTCCTCTGGTCGACTGTACCGGTTATATATCGTAATGCGATATATTCCAGACCCGGCGACGAGAGGATGGCCATGACGGACGAGGCACCCGGCGCGCTGTCGCGGTCGCATTACGCGGCGCTCGCGGCCTTCCGCTACGAGTTGCGGCGCTTCCTCGCCTTCAGCGAGGCGGCGGCGACGGCGGCGGGTCTGCCGCCACAGCAGCATCAGGCCCTGCTCACCGTGGCCGGCCATTCCGGCCCGGAGCTTCCGACGGTCGGGCTCATTGCCGAGCGCCTGCTGATCGCTCCGCACAGCGCCGCCGAGCTGGTCACCCGCATGGTCGAGGCCGGTCTCCTGACCAAGACCCGCGGCACGCAGGACCGGCGCCGGATGGAACTTGCCCTGACACCGGAGGCCGAGGCGCTGCTGCACCGGCTGACGGCGGCGCATCTGGAGGAGTTGCGCAGCCTGGAGCCGGCCCTGGCCCGGGCGCTGGCCCTCGGGCGCGAAGCGTCCCCGGAGACGACCGGACCTGCCCCTTCCGCCTCCGCTTGAACGGAGATCCGGGCACGGTGCCGGCTCGGCCCGCCGGGGAGACCGTTCGGTTTCCGTCGCGAAAAAAGCCCCGCGCAAGGCTGAGCGGCAACATGGCCCCCGGGACCAGAATCGGGTCCGGTTCAGGATTGGCCTCAGGATGTTCGGGCGCGAGCAAGCCGAGAGATTGTGGAGCAACATCGTCGATCTCGGCGCGAGGCGGTTGATCGCCCTCGGGCTGGTCGGCCTTCTCGTGTTCCTCGGCGTCGGTGTCGGCGCCTATTACCTGAGCCGGCCGGCGCAGGAGACGCTCTATACCGGCCTCTCCCGCGAAGACGTCTCGCGCATCGGCGGCGTCCTGAAGGACAACGGCATCCCCTTCGACGTCTCCTCCGACGGCACGGCGGTGCTCGTCTCCTTCGGCCACACCGCCCAGGCGCGGATGCTGCTCGCCGAGAAGGGCCTGCCGCAGAGCTCCAAATCCGGCTACGAGCTGTTCAACGATCTCGGTTCGCTCGGCATGACCTCGTTCATGCAGGAGGTGACCCGGGTGCGGGCGCTGGAGGGCGAGATCGCCCGCACCATCCAGGGCATGAAGGGCGTGCGCGCCGCCCGCGTCCACCTCGTGCTGCCCGACCGTGGCTCGTTCCGCCGCGAGCAGCAGCCCGCCTCCGCCTCCGTTGTCGTGCGCACCGAACCCGCCGACGACGTTTCCGGCGCGCAGGCGATCCGCCAGCTCGTCGCCTCGGCGATCCCCGGCATGAAGCCCGACCGCGTCACCGTGATCGGCTCCGAGGGCACGGTGCTGCTCGCGGGTGACGACGCGGGCACCGCGCCGACCGGCAAGATGGCGACGCTGGAGAAGTCGGTCAGCCGCGAGATGCAGGACAACATCCGCCGCACCCTCGCGCCCTATCTCGGCGTCGGGAATTTCGAGGTCAGCGTCGCGACCCAGCTCAACACCGACAAGACCTCGACCAACGAGACGATTTACAACCCGGACCAGCGGGTCGAGCGCTCGGTGCGGTCCGTGCGCGAGAACGAGAACGCGCAGAACCGTAACAGCCAGCGCCCGACCAGCGCCCAGGAGAACCTGCCCGACCAGCGCACCCGCTCGGACGGCAACGACCAGTCGAGCAACGAGAGCTCGAAGAAGGAAGATCTCACCAATTACGAGATCTCCCAGAAGACGATTCAGACGGTGAGCGACGGCTACGCCATCCGCCGCCTCTCGGTCGCGGTGCTGGTCAACCGCTCGCGGCTGACCGCCATGGCCGGGCCCGACGACAAGGCCGGCATCGACAAGCAGATCGCCGAGATCGAGGAATTGGTCGGCTCGGCCGCCGGCTTCAGCAAGGAACGCGGCGACATCATCAAGGTCGCGGCGGTCGGCTTCATCAATGACGGGCAGCCGCTGGAGCCGGTGCCGCCGCTCTCGCTCACCGACGTGATGATGAAACAGTCCGGCACCCTCATCAACGCGGCGACGATCCTGGTCGTGGCCGGCCTGCTGATCTGGTTCGGCCTACGCCCGGCGCTCCGCGCCATCCTCACGGTGCCCGAGGCCGCGCAGACCGAGGCGGTCGCGCTCGCCGCCCCCGAGGGTGCGCCTGCCCTGGCCGCCGGTGCCCTCTCGGCGGACGCGGCCGCACTCGCCGCGCCGGGCGCCGTCGCGGCCGGGGCCGCTCTGCCCGGCGAGGCGCCGAAGCTGCCCGCCCCCGGCGTCGCCGGCCTGCTGGAGGAGTTGGAGGACAAGATGGCCCGCTCGCCGCAGAAGCGTCTGGAGCAGCTCATCGACATCAACGAGGAGCAGGTCGCGGCCGTTCTCAAGCGCTGGCTCATGCGTGAGGAGCCGGCGTGATGAACGCGGTGATCGCCCGTTATCTGCCGGACTTCACGGCCCCGCCGCCCCCACCTGCGGTGACCGGCGAGCCGGACTTCACCACGCCCTGGTTCCGGCCGGCCGTGGCCGCCCCGGAGCCGGCGCGGCCCGCCGAAACCGAGAGCGAGCCCGAGATCGCCATCGCGCCGTTGCTGCCCCGCTCCGCCGTCGCGGCGACACGGCCGGAGGAGGATCGCGAGGCGCTGATCGCGGCGGCCGAGGCGCGCGGATACGAGCAGGGCCGGGCGGAGGCGCTGGCCGAGGCGCAGGCTCGCGCCGAGCGGGAGCGCGAGGAGCAATCGGCCGCCTTTGAGGACCGCCTCGCCCAGGCGCGCCGGGACTGGACCGAAGCGCATGGCGCAGCCCTGGCGACGGAGTTCGCCGCCGCGATCGGCGCGCTCGACGCGACCCTGTCGAGCCGGGTCGCGCGGCTGATCGCGCCGGTCCTGTCCGAGTCGCTGCAGCGGCAGGCCCTCGACGCCCTCGCCGCCGCCCTCAGAAAAATCCTGGCCGAGCCGCAGCGCCCGGCGGTGCGGGTCTGCGGGCCCGAGGATCTGATCGCGGCGGTGTCGGCCCGGCTCGGCGGCCTCGCGGCGGGCATCGCCTTCGAGGCGGCGCCGGGACCGGAGGTGACGGTGAGTGCGGGCGAGACCGTGATCGAGACGGAACTCGCGGCCTGGAGCGGCTTGATCGCCGCGGCCGTCGCGGAGGCGTGAGATGTCAGAGCACGCCCACGAGATCATCATCATCAAGCGCCACGGCGATCACGAGGACGGCCATCACGGCGGTGCCTGGAAGATCGCGCTCGCCGACTTCATGACGGCGATGATGGCCCTGTTCCTGGTGATGTGGCTGATCAATTCCACCAGCAAGGAACAGAAGCAGACCATCGCCGAATATTTCAACCCGGTGAAGCTCGCCGAGGTCACCCACGACCGCAAGGGCGTCAACGACCCGCAGAACACCCCCAACGACCCGGCCCCGAGCGGCAAGGGCAAGGGGGATGGCGGCAGCGCCGAGGGCTCGGGCAAGGCGGATGCCGCCGG
Source organism: Methylorubrum zatmanii (assembly GCF_014845115.1). Taxonomy (GTDB): domain Bacteria; phylum Pseudomonadota; class Alphaproteobacteria; order Rhizobiales; family Beijerinckiaceae; genus Methylobacterium; species Methylobacterium zatmanii. The sequence goes on from NZ_NKUI01000084.1 coordinate 18,832, forward strand.
CGCTCCGGGAAGCCGCGCCCGCGAATCGGCCCTGTTCCAGGACCCCTACGCCGTGCTCGCCAAGCTCGCGGCGGAAGCCGACGCCGCCGGTCCCGAGGCGGCGAGCGCCGATGCCAATCCGCTCGAGGTCGGCCAACCGGGCGTGGCCGGCGGCGAGACCGGGCGCGACCCCTTCGATCCGCTCTACTGGCAGGTCGCCGCCCTGCCACGCCAGCGCACGGACAATCCGGGCGCCCTCGACACGGTGGCCGCCGCCCCGTCCGAGGCTCGCCTCGATGCGCGGGCCCGGACCGGCGCTCCCGGCCGAGCGAAGGAAGCGACCAAGGATGCGTCGAAGGAATCCGCCAGGGATGTCGCCCGGCAGAGCCTGAACGACGCCATGCGGCAGGCCGGTATGAAGCTCGCTTCCGCCGAGCCGATGCCCATCAAGGAAGCGCCGCCCGCCAAGCAGCCCGACTCGACGAAGTCCGCCGAAGCGCCGCCGGAAGGGCCGGTCGCGGATGCCAAGGCAGCCGACATCAAGCCCGCCCCGAAAGCGGAGGCGCCCCCTTCGAAGGAGCCGGCCGCAGCCATACCGGCCGAGGGCGCCAAATCCGCCGAGACGGCGGCGCTGGCCGCCTTGAAGGACGAGATCGCCAAGGCCGTCCCCTCCCTGCCGATGGGCGCTCCGGCGCCGCGCGTCGAGGTGCGCCGCACCGGCGAGGGCGTGCTCATCAGCATCACCGACGAGATCAATTTCAGCATGTTCGGGATCGGCTCGGCCGAGCCGACGCCGAAGGTGGTCAAGGCGCTGGAGCGCATCGCCAAGATCCTGAACACCCGTCCCGGCCGGGTCGTCGTGCGCGGTCATACCGATGCCCGGCCGTTCCGCTCCGAGACCTACGACAATTGGCGCCTGTCCTCGGCCCGGGCGCAGATGGCCTCCTACATGCTGGTGCGCGGCGGCCTCGACGAGGCGCGGATCGAGCGCATCGAAGGCTATGCCGACCGCCAGCCGCGCATCGCCGCCGACCCGAAAGCCGCCGAGAACCGCCGCATCGAGATCCTGCTGCGGGGGCTGCCGGAATGACGCGCCGGATCGCGCCCGCTCGATGGGAGCACCCGTCCCCTCCCCCCTGCGGGGCCGGGATGCCGGTGGCGCCGGCCGCGCCGCGATCCATGATGCGGGTCGCAGCATTCGCCGCGGCGCTCGCAGCCTCCCTCCTCGTCCTCCCGGCCCTGGCGGCGGAGCATGGTGAGGCGCCCGCGCCGGCCGCGGAATCCCATGGCTCCGGCGATCACGGTGGCCACGGAGCGCCCGCCGCGCCGATCGAGCCGCTGCCGGTCAAGCCCCGTGGCCTGCCCGTCGAACTGACCCGCACGCTGCAGTTGCTTCAGGATCGCATCGCCCGCGGCTCGACCCAGGCCCATCTCGCCCAGCGCCAGCTCCTCGGCCATATCGAGCAGCGGCTGATCGGGCTCGAACCCGACACCTGGGTCGAGCCGGAAAACGTGCGCGCGGCGGTGACTTTCGCCCTGGCGGGCGGCGGGCCGACGGTGCTGCGCGCCCTGATCAAGACCGAGAAGGTGCCGGAACCGGAGCAGCCGCTGACGCTCGGCGCCCTTGCCTATCTCGAAGGCCGCGAGGCGCAGGCGCGGGCCAAGCTCTCCGGCATCGATCCCCGCAGCATGCCTCCCGGGCTCGCCGGGCAGCTCGCCCTCACGCAATCCGCGCTGATGGTGCGCGAGGCGCCGGCACGCTCCCTCGAACTCCTCGACCTCGCCCGCCTCCTCGCGCCCGGCACCCTGGTGGAGGAGGCGGCGCTGCGCCGCGAGATCTTCGTGGTGGCGCAGGCCGGCGATGCACGCCGCTTCGAGGCCCTGTCGATCCAGTATCTGCGCCGCTTCCGCCGCTCGGTCTATGCCGGCAATTTCCGCCAGCGCTTCGCCGCGGCGCTGACCCGCCTCGACTTCGACAGCGACCGCACCCGCATCGCCAGCCTGGAGCGGATGCTCGACGAGATCGAACCGGAGAGCCGACGCGATCTCTACCTCCTCGTTGCCCGGGCCGGGCTGGAGCAGGGGCGGCGGGAGACCGCCCTCTTCGCTGCGGAACGCGCGGCCGGGCTCGCGGCTCCGGACTCGATGCCGGCCGACCAGGCCCGGCTCTATCGCGGCGCCGCGCTGATCGTGGCCGAGGGCCGCTTCGAGGACGGGGTGGAGACCCTGCGCAGCCTGGATCGGAGCGGCCTCGCCCCGTCCGACGCCGACCTCCTCGACACGGCGCTCGCGACGGCGCAGCGGATCCGCACACCGCCCGCGCCCTCCGAGGCGACAACCGCTCCACCGCCTTCGGCGACGCGGGCGATGCCCGAATCCGGCTCCCTCCTGCGGGCGCAGGAAGCCCTGGCCAAGGCCGAGCGCGCCATGGCGGCGAGCCCGCGCTGAGCCGACCCCGATCCCGCTCTCGAAACTTCGGACGACCAACCGTGATGCGGTCCCTCGACATCCTGACCCCGATGCGGCCGAAGCCCGATGCCGGGCGCGCTCCCGCCAGCGACGAGACGGGCGTGGCTGCCGCCGGCGATTTCGAGGCGATGCTCGACTCCTTCGAAGGGGGGAAGGCACCGGCCGAGCAAGCCGAGGCGGCCGAGAAGATCGAGGCTTCCGCGCCCGAGGCTCCGGCCGCCATCGATGCCGTAACCTCTCCCACACCCGCCATCGATCCGGCAGGTTCTGCGCTGAAGGCGCTGATGGCCCTTGCAGGCCCGGTCGCGTCCGCCGCGCCCCCCACCCCTGCGGCCGCCCCGGCGGCGGGTCTCGCGGCCATGGTGCAACGGGCCGCCGCGCGGGCCGCGGCCACGCCTACTCCCGTTTCCGAGCCTCCGGCCCCGCAAGTCTCCGTCATTGGGCTGGAAACCCATTTCGCGCCCGTGCGGCCTCTCCTGCCGGCCACCGTGCCGGCCGTTCCGGCCAGCACCGGGGCGAACGATGCCTCGGTCATCCCGACACCGCCGATGATTTCACAAGCCGGCAGGGTCGGGGCCGCGCCGGCCGCTCGGGCTGGCGCCCTGGTGGGAGCCGCTGCGCAAGAGACGGCCGCCGCCGAGGTGCCGATGCCGCTCCAGCGGCCCGCCCCCAGCCTGCGCCGCGGGACGGAAGCCGTCCTCGCGCCAGCGCCGCAGGCCTCGTCCGGCGCGGCGACCCGGAATGCCGCGTCTTTCCCGGCCCCGGCGACCGAGGGCGCGGCCAACTCGCCTACGCCGGTTCCACCGGCGCTCAACCCCACCGACACACCGGCTGCAGCGCCGGAACAGACAAACCCGGTCTCCCCGGACACCGTCTCCGCCCTGTCCGAAGCGGCTCCGGCTCGCCCGGTGAGCGACGGGCCGAACACCGAGCCGCCGATCCTCGACCGGCCTTTCCCCGAGACGGCGCAGGCGGAAGCAGCAGCGGACGCGACCCATCCCGCCGTCTCCGTTCCCGCGCAGCCGGCTCCGACCGGGGAGGCCCGCAACCGCATCGCCGAGACGACGTCCGCCCCCGCCGGAAACCGAGCCGTCGGCCCCCGACCGGCCGAGGCCTCGCCAATCCCGGCCGGACCGACGCAACCGCCGACCGCTTCCATTCCGGCACAGGCCGCCGGGGCGGCGACCGTCCAGACCGTCGCAACGCTCGGGCGCTCCCCCTTCCACAGCGACCGCCCCGGAGCCGGCACCGCAACCGGGTCCGGCTCACCGCCTCCGACAGAGCCGGAAGAGGCCGCCGCCGCGTCCGGCTCTTCGGCCCCGGCCCAATCCACCGCGCCGGAACAGGCGCTCCACGCGACACCACCTCACGCGGAGCGCCCGACCGACATCGCCCAGCCGAACCCGATGCCCGAGGGGATTGCCACGCCGATGCGTCGCGAAGCCGAGACCGGCGCCTCAGGACCCCGCCGACTGGAGACCCCCGTCGCCGATCCCGTCACGCCGGGAGCGGCGGATTCCTCTCCGACATCGGCGAGCATGCCCACGCCGACCGCGCTGCCGGCCACGCCGCAGCGCCAGATCGTCGATGCAGTCACCGCGCAGCTCACTGCGGTCGCGCCCGCCCCTCAGGCCCGTCCGACGGCGCTGCCGGCCGAGGCCGGTCCCCTGAAGATCCTGACGCTCCAGCTCCAACCGGCCGAGCTCGGCACGGTGCTGGTGAGGATGCGCCTGCAGGACGGGCGGCTGGAGATGAACCTGCGCACCAGCCGCGAGGAGACAGCCGAACGCCTGCGGAAGGAGGGCGGCCTGTTGTCCGGCTTGCTCCGGGAGGCCGGCTATCAGGCGGACGCCGTCACGATCGAGGCCGGCGGTGCCGGATCGGCGGGGGATTTCTCATCGCGCGGCCAGGGGGCCGCGTCGTTCCAGGCGCCCGCCGGCGGACAGCGTGACAGGCAGCCGGGCGAGGCCGCGCCCGATCATTCGGGCCGGCGCCCGTCCCCGCAGCGGGACGAGGCCGCCCTGCCCACCGAGGAGAAGGATCATGAAACGGTATCTCGCGGGCGCGATCGCGGCGGCCTGTATCTCTAATGCCGCGCCCGCCAAGGCCAATGTCTGCGAGCGCCAGATGGCCCAGGCCGCCGCGAAGCACGGCGTGCCCCTCGGCATGCTCTACGCGGTCGGGCTGACGGAGAGCGGCAAGCGCGGCTCGCTCCAGCCCTATGCGATGAACATCGAGGGCAAGGCCTATTTCGGCACCAGCGCGGCCGACGTGATGCAGCGCCTCGCCGAGGCGCAGCGGGCCGGCGTGCGGCTGGTCGATCTCGGCTGCATGCAGATCAACCACCATTATCACCGGGCGAAGTTCGCCTCCCTCGAAGCGATGATCGACCCGGCCCAGAACGTGGAATACGCCACCCGCTTCCTGAAGGAGCTGAAGGAGCGCGAGGGCAGCTGGACGCTGGCGGTGGCGCGCTACCATGCGGGCCCCAACAACAACCCGGCGCAGAAGGTCTATGTCTGCCGGGTGATCACCAACATGGTCGCCACCGGCTTCGGCAACTGGACACCGGGGGCCAAGGCATTCTGCCAATAATCAGCCGATATAGGTGTAGCCCATGTAGCGCTTGGCCTCGATCGGATCGTGGCCGAGCCGCTCGGTGAGCTTCTTGCGCAGCTTGCTCACATGGCCCTCGATCACGCTCTCCTCGACGCCGTTGCTGTAGACGCCGTAGACCACGTTGAAGACCTGGGTCTTGGTCAGACGCCGACCGCGGTTGCGCACGAGGTATTCGAGGATATGCCGCTCCCGGCGCGGCAGGGGAACGGGCACCCCGTCGATCTCGGGATCGCGCCCGTCATGGAACACCTTGAGCCGGTCGGCCGCCCCCCCGGCCGCGCCCTCCGCCTCTGCGGGAGCCGGCACCATGCCGTTGACGCGGCGCCAGATCGCCTCCGACCGGGCCAGGATCTCGCGGACATGAACCGGCTTGGGCAGCACGTCGTCGACGCCGGCCTCGAGCAGCTGCACGGTCTCTTCCAGGGAGCGTAAGTCGGCCAGAGCGATGATCGGGGCGCGGGACTGCTTGCGGATCAGGGCGGCGCATTTCGCCCGTTCCTCGAAATCGCCGAGCAGGAAGCCCTGGATCGCGTCGAGATCGCCGGAAGAGGCGGTCCGCAGCCAGTTCAGGAACTCGTCCGGCAGAAGGCCGAAGGACGAGATGCCCTCGCGCTCGAAGCTGGCCCTGTAACCCGCGTTCACCGAATCCCGCGGATCGACCAGAAAATACATCGACCACCATCCTCCGATCAGCCGGATCGGTCCGGCCGGGCCCCGCGAGAAGATGGCGTCGGATGTCGGCCTTCACGCGACATCGGCCCCATCGCCCTCGGCGATGTCGGCCACATGTCGCAGTGCAACAAACCGGTCAATCACGCAGGCGTGAGGATCACGATGGCGTCAGAATTCGTTTCGCGAGCGTGGCATTCGTGCCGCGTCAGGCGTGGCCGATCCGGGCTCGATTCAGCGCCTTGGCAAATCCATCGAGGCCGATCTGACTGACATCTTCGGCAACGATACGTTGAATAGTGACACCCGCGAATACCTCGTCGAGCACCAGCTTGAAAAACACGGTCATCGGCTCGGCGGAGAACTCCATGTCGAGCACGACCTGCATGGAGTGGCCCCAATCGAGAGAGACATCCGCGCCGTCGGCGTAGGTGATGACCGATTCCTTGAAGAACAATTCGGCGGACGAAGCGACGACATCGGCGATGTTGCCGTGGCGCTGGCTGCGGATCCAGCCGATCAGCACCCCGCCATCGACAAGGCACAGCTCGGCGATGAAGCCGCGCAGCGCACGGGCGAAAATCTGCTCGGCCGCCGCGAGGGTGTCCGTCGCGGCCGGCGGGGCCGGCGCAAAATGTCGGACCTGAGGAATCATCGTGCCCTCGCGAAGAGGAAGAACAGGATCTGCGCCACGGCGCGGTAGAACTCCGCCGGAATCGTCTGATCGACCTGCACAGCATCGTACAGCGATCTTGCCAGAGGCTTGTCCTCGATCACGGCGATGCCTTTCTCCTCGGCGATCGCCCGGATGCGCAGGGCAATGAGATCCTGCCCCTTGGCGAGCACCAGCGGGGCCGGGTTCTCGGTCGGCTCGTAGCGCAAAGCCACGGCGAAGTGGGTCGGGTTGGCGATCACGACGGTGGCACGGTCGACATTGGCGAGCATCCGGTTGCGGGCCCGGTCCTGCGCAAGGGAGCGCAGCCGCGCCTTAACGGAGGGGTCGCCCTCGGTCTGCTTGTGCTCGTCCTTAATGTCCTGACGCGACATCCGCAGGGAGCGCTGCCAGCGCAGGCGGGCCCAGACGAGGTCGCCCGCCACGATGACGATGGTGGCGATGGCCACCGCCGAGATCAGGCGGATCGACAGAGTCAGGATCAGTTCGGGCAGCTGGCTCGGATCGACGAACATGGCGTTCACGGCTGTGGTCCGCTCCGAGCGGAGAAGCAGAAGGGCGACGACACTGACCGATAGGAATTTAACGAGGGATTTCAGGAACTCGACCTGCCCCGAGGTTCCGAAGATCCGGGAGAGGCCGGCCATCGGCGAGACCCGCGACCATTTCGGCGTGATCCGGTCGAGGACGAAGCGCGGCAGGTTCTGAAACAGCGAGGCCGAGAGGCCGCACACGGCCAGGATCAGCAGGATCGGCAGGAGGAACCGCCCCATCTCCAGGGCGACGCGACTCAGGAGCAGCATCGCGTCCCCGCCGGTTTCCAGGGAGAAGCCGCGCGGGTCGTCGAACAGGGGCGCGAAACTGTGCGCGAGTTGGGCCGCCTGCCCCCGCGCGAACAGGGTCAGCGCGATCAGAAGGCCGAGCGTCGAGGCGAAGACCGGCGCCTCCCGCGAGAATGGGATGTCGCCTTTCTCGATCGCCTCGCGGACCCGCCGCTCTGTGGCGGCTTCGGTCTTGCTCTCTTGGTCCGTTTCCTCCGCCATGCCTTACCCCCACGGAGGAGGGTCGGTGTGGCGGGGGCCGGCGCAAGGATCGGCGCAAGGGTCGGCGCAAGGGTCAGCGGATGAGCGCTTCACTCTCGCCTCCCGCATTGATCTCGATCTCGCCGCGCCCGGCCATCTCCATGGCGAGGTCGGTGATGGAGCGGCGCGCCTCCATGACGTCACGCTGGGCCGCCGGCTCGCCGCCGTTCAGCTCGTGCTCGACCATGCGCCGCACCCGCGCCGAGAGCGCGCTCAGCACCGTGCCCCGGAACTCGGCATCCGTCCCCTTCAGGGCGAGGACCAAGCGATCATTGGGCACGGCGTCGAACAGGGTGGTGCGGGCGCGGGGCGCCAGCTTGACGATGTCGTCGAAGGTGAAGAGCAGGCCCTTCAGGATCTCGACCGATTTCGGACGCGTCTCGCCCAGGCTGGTCAGCACGTCGTCCATCTGCTGCCGCTCCATCTTGTTGATGATGTCGGCCATCTTGGCGTGGGTGTCGGCGCCGGAATTGCGGGCGCCGTTGATCATGAAATCCTCGTGCAGCGTTTTCTCGATGTTGTGCAGCACGTCGTCGACGATGGGCTTGAAGCTCAGCATCCGCCGCATCACCGTGTTACGCAACGGGGCCGGCAGATGGCCCATCACCTTGGCGGCGGTGGCGGGCTTGACCTTCGAGAGGATCAGCGCCGCGGTCTGCGGGTGCTCCTTGACGAGGTAGCTCGCCAAAACGCTCTCCTGAACCGTGCCGAGCCGCTCCCAGATCGAGCGGGTGGCCCCGCCACGCACATCCGAGAGGATGTCGGCGATCTGGTCCGCCGGCAGCAGGCCGGTGAGCAGCTTCTCGACCTCGTTGACGGTGCCGATCAGGCTGTTGCCGGCGGAGAACTCGGCGGAGAAATTGTCCACCACAGCGTCGAGCTGCTCGGGGCTGACCGCACCGAGATGCGAGGCCGAGCGGGTGATGCGCTTGAGTTCGTCGGGCTCGAAATACTTGATCAGCCTCCCGGCGGCGGGCTTGCCCATGGCGAGCAGCAGCGCCGCCACCTGATCGACGGGTTCGAGCCGCCGCGCGGGCGGGCGGCCCGGAGCCAGCCCGGCGGGCGGAGGGCCCGGCGGCGACGAGTTCAACGAGACGGGGCTCGAGGACATGGCAGCCCGCTTCCGACGAGGTTCAGCCGTTCGAGTCGGTGGCGGCGGGCCCGACCACCTCGGTCAGGGACACGCCGAAGCGGGAATTGTCCTCCTCGACGATGACGATCTCGCCCCGGGCGATCACGCGGCCATTGACCATCACGTCCACCGGCTCCCCGACCCGGTGGTCGAGGGGGACGACGTCACCGCGCCCGAGCTTCATCAGATTGGCCACCGGCATGGTCGCCGCGCCGAGCACCACCTGCATCAGCACCGGAATGCGCAGGATCGAATCGAGATTGCGCCCGTCGCCCACGCGGGGCTCGGATCCGGCGAGTTCGGTCTGGGGGAAAGGGCTGCTGCTCATCGCTCGGGCTCGTGGTGGCGGCTTGGCCGTGACGACGGTGTAGCCGGCTTGGCTGACGCGAGGCTGGTGTCGCACGTGCCGGAATTCGGCGATCTCACGCACGCCCTCCCCTGAGGTGGCGGCGCGAAGCGGCGCCTCGGGGTGAGGGAATGGTCGGGAGATCCGATCTTCGCCGTGAGGTTAAGGATTCCTCACGCCTTCTTCGCCGCCTTGAGTGCCGCCTGTGACGCTTCGAGTTCGGCAAGCGTCGCCCGCGCCTCCTCGATCTTAAGGCTCAGGGCCTCCAGCACCTCGCGGCCCTCGTCCTTGAAGGAGCGGACCGCTTCCCCCGCCTGGGTCAACGCCACGCCGGAGGCGGCCACCGCCGCGCCGTATTCGGCCTGGGTCCGGTCGAGCCGCTTCAGCTTCAGATACATCGGCAGCACGCAGGCGCTCGTGGCCACGAGCGCGACGAGCAGCACGCCGTCAACCAAGGAGCCCATGGATGCCTTCCTTCTCCGGATTGATCGCTTCCTCCACCCGCAGGACGTAGGCGCCCTGCGACTGGCCGGCCCGGCACCAGAACAGCGGCCGGTCGTTGCCCTCGAGCTTGATCCGTGTCGCCGGCGTGGCGTCGAGTTCGATCACCTGCCCGACCTTCAGCCCGGCGATCTCGCCGAGCGTCAGGTGGCGCTCCTCCAGCACGGCTTTCAGGCGCACATTCGTCTTCTGCACCTCGGCGGCGATCTGCTCGGCCCAATGGGGATCGCGGGCGGCGGATTCGCCGGTGAGCACCTTGGACAGCGCCGGGCGCAGGGGGTTCAGCACCGTCTGCGGGATGACGAGGAACATCTCCCCGCCGCGATTGAGCGCCTGGAGCAGGAACTTGGCCTGCACCGCCTTGTTGGAGCGCCGGCCGATCACCGCGAACTCCATCCGGGTCTCCATCCGCTCCAGGCGGAACGGCGTCTGCGAGACGAGGCCGAAGGAGGATTCGAGCGCCTTGCCGACCTGCTCGAACACCATCTGGGCGATGCGCAGTTCGATGGCGGAGAAGTTGCGCTCGTCCTCCACCGGCGGCTCGGAGCCGTCCGAGCCGAACAGGACCTCGACCATGGTGTAGAGGAAATCGCGGTCGAGGCCGACGAGGATATGGCCGTCCCATTCCGGCGCGTGGAAGATGCCGACGACGGCGTTGGCGTCGTAGGCATCGAGGAACTCGCCGAAGCGCCCGCTGGCGATGCCGTTCAGGGAGTAGAAGGTCGAGGAGGCGGCCAAGTGCTTGGCCGCGTCGCTGCAGGCGGTGGCGAGCCGGTCGAACACCACGTGCAGCATCGGCAACCGGTCGAGCGACAGGCCGCCGGCTTCCAGGATGCGGGCGCGGATATCGGCCGCCGGCTTCGCTGACGCGGGTGCGGAGTCCGGCTCCGGCGCGGGCACCGGGGCAGGCTCCGCAGCGGCTTCGGGGCCTGAATCGGGGTTCTCGATCTCATCCATCTCGAAATCGCCTTACGCTGCCGCCTCGGCGCGGGCGCCCGGCACGGTGGCGCTCTCGACCTCGTCGATGGTCGGCCGGTCGGCGCCGGCGATGCCCTTGCGGCCGTGCTCGATCGCGACCTGGGGCAGCGCGCCGTTCATGTAGGCGATCAGGGTCTGCTTGATGATCGTGTAGGGCGCGCATTGCTTCTCGCGCACGCCCTTCACCTTGATGGCGAGCGGCGCCAACACCCCGTAGGAGGCGAACACGCCGAAGAAGGTGCCGACCAGCGCCGCGCCGATCAGGCCGCCGAGGATCTGCGGCGACTGGTCGAGGGCGCCCATCGCCTTCACGATGCCGAGCACCGCCGCGACGATGCCGAGGGCCGGCAGCGCCTCGGCCACCGTGTTGATGGCGCCGTAGGGCTTCAGCACCGACTTCTTGTGGGTGCCGATCTCCTCCTCCATCAGCGCCTCGATCTCGTGGGAGCGGGCATTGCCGATCAGGATCAGGCGGCAGTAATCGCAGATGAAGAGCACCAGATCCGGGTGCTTGGTCACCTCGGGATGACTCTTGAAGATCTCGGAATTCTCCGGATCGTCGAAATGCGTCTCGACCTCGTTGCGCGGCTTGGTCTTCAATTCGCGCATCAGCGCGTGCAACAGCCCGAGCAGGGACAGGAAGTCCTGGCGCTTCGGCCCCTTGTTGGTGAAGGCCTCCATGGTCGCCTTGCCGGAATCCATCACCACTTTCAGCGGGTTGGCGATGACGAAAGTCCCCGCCGCCATGCCGCCGATGATGACGAACTCCCAGGGCTGCCAGATCACGATCAGATGGCCGCCCATGGCGACGAAGCCGCCGAGCATGCAGCCGATCGCGATGACGAGGCCGACGAGGATTCCCATGACGAGGCTCCGGTGGACACCGCTGCGGGGCCGGTGCCGCCACGCGCGACACCGCTCCCGTCGAGCGGATAGGCGCGGTGGCTTGCGCGGAGCTTTTTCAGGCGTTGCGGCGCCAAGCTTTGGGTCACGCCTTGGAGCTCGGCGTCCGAGCGCATAACTGAGGCCCGTTGCCCTTCCCGACCGAACCGGAGCCCACCCTTGGCCCATTCCGATCACGGCCCGCCGCAGATGCACGCCACCACGATCCTGATGGTCCGCAAGGGGGGCCGGGTGGTGATCGGCGGCGACGGTCAGGTCAGCCTCGGCCAGACCATCGTGAAGGGCAATGCCCGCAAGGTGCGGCGCCTCGCCAAGGGCAGCGTGATCGGCGGCTTCGCCGGGGCCACCGCCGACGCCTTCACCCTGTTCGAGCGGCTGGAAGGCAAGCTGGAGCAGTATCCCGGCCAGCTCACCCGCGCCTGCGTCGAACTCACCAAGGATTGGCGCACCGACCGCTATCTCCGCCGCCTGGAGGCGATGATGCTGGTGGCCGATCGTGAGGTCAGCCTGCTGCTCTCCGGCTCCGGCGACGTGCTCGAACCCGAGACCGGTGTGATGGCGATCGGCTCCGGCGGCAATTACGCCCTGGCCGCCGCCCGCGCCCTGGAAGAGGGTGACCTCGACGCCGAGGCGATCGTGCGGCGGGCGATGAAGATCGCCGCCGACATCTGCGTCTACACCAATGGCAGCCTCGTGATCGAAGCCCTCGACGCGGCCTGAGGACCGCCCTCCCTGGAAAGGCGGCTCCGACCCGCTTAGATCGATTGCAGGGAGGCTTCGAGCCGTCCCGCCAAATCCCGCCAAGTTTCAAAAAATCGGCCGCAGGAGCCCGATGACCACCTTCTCTCCCCGCGAGATCGTCTCCGAGCTCGATCGCTTCATCGTCGGCCAGAAGGATGCCAAGCGCGCCGTCGCCATCGCCCTGCGCAACCGCTGGCGCCGCCAGCAGCTGACGGGGCCGCTGCGGGACGAGGTGGCGCCGAAGAACATCCTGATGATCGGGCCGACCGGCTGCGGCAAGACCGAGATCGCCCGGCGGCTGGCCCGGCTCGCGGGCGCGCCCTTCCTCAAGGTCGAGGCGACCAAGTTCACCGAGGTCGGCTATGTCGGCCGCGACGTCGAGCAGATCGTGCGCGATCTGGTCGAGGTCGGTATCGGCCTGACGCGGGAGGAGAAGCGCAAGGCGGTCAAGGCCAAGGCGGAGGCGGCCGCCGAGGCCCGCATCCTCGACGCGCTGGTGGGGCCGACGGCAAGTCAGGCGACCCGCGAGAGCTTCCGCAAGAAGCTGCGCAACAGCGAACTCGACGACAAGGAAGTCGAGATCGAGCTCGCCCCGTCCGGCCCGCAGGGCATGCCGATGTTCGAGATCCCCGGCATGCCGGGGGCCTCGATGGGGGCGATCAACCTGTCCGACATGCTCGGCAAGGCGCTCGGCGGCCAGCGGGGCAAGCCGCGCCGCATCACCGTGGCCGATGCCTACGCGCCCCTGATCGCCGAGGAGAGCGACAAGCTCGTGGACGACGACGCCCTTACCCGCGAGGCGATTCGCGAGGTCGAGGATAACGGCATCGTCTTCCTCGACGAGATCGACAAGATCTGCGCCCGGGAGGGCCGCTCCGGCGCCGACGTCTCCCGCGAGGGCGTGCAGCGCGACCTGCTGCCGCTGATCGAGGGGACCACGGTCGCGACCAAGCACGGACCGGTGAAGACCGACCACATCCTGTTCATCGCCTCCGGCGCCTTCCACGTCTCCAAGCCCTCGGACCTGCTGCCGGAATTGCAGGGCCGCCTGCCGATCCGCGTCGAGCTGCAGCCGCTCACCGTCGAGGATTTCAAGCAGATCCTCACCACCACGGAGGCGAGCCTGATCAAGCAGACCGTCGCCCTGATGCAGACCGAGGGCGTAACCCTCGACTTCACCGAGGATGCCATCGACGCCCTCGCCCGCGTGGCGGTGGAGGTGAACGGCTCGGTGGAGAATATCGGCGCCCGGCGCCTCCAGACCGTGCTGGAGCGCGTCATCGACGAGATCTCGTTCACCGCCACCGACCGCTCCGGCGAGACCGTGCCGATCGATGCCGCCTATGTGCGTGAGCGCGTGGCGGATCTCGCCGCCAACACGGATCTGAGCCGCTTCATCCTCTGATACGGGATCCGCTTGATTCAAGCGGATCCCGTATCGGCAAGCCCGCGCGGCGCCTGAGCGAAGCCCAGATCCGCCATCCCGAAAGGATCAAACGGCGACTGTATTGCGGGTCAATTGGCCACGTCGCTTTCGGCGAAGGTTTTGTCGG
>NZ_NKUI01000085.1 GCF_014845115.1 Methylorubrum zatmanii
TCAATCGATCTCGGGTTCGAATTCTAGGTCTGACGTCGCTAGGGTCTGTCGTCGCCTGAACGTCTTGGGGGTGTGAGCGTTTTCTGTCCTCTGGATGGAGCGGGCTGATGCTGAACGACGCGCAGTGGGCGGCTCTAGAGCCGCTGGTGCATGCCTGCCGGCCGAAGGCGAAGACCCCGCCGCAGGACCTGCAACGCACGCTCTCGGCCATCCTGTGGCGGCACCAGAACGGGGCCAAGTGGCGCGCCATTCCAGACGAGTTCGGGCCGTGGTGGCGGGCGGCGCAGATCTTCATCCGCTGGGCGCGCGCCGGAGTGTGGGAGCGCCTGCTCGCCCTGGTGCAGGAGCGCGGCGTGCAGCTCGGCATGGTGTTCCTCGACGGCACCAACATGCGGGCGCACCAGAAGGCGGCAGGTGCGGCCAGAAGGGGGGATCTGCGACCGAGCGAGACGGTCGTGAAGCGCTTGGCCGGTCTCGTGGCGGGTATGGCACCAAGGCCTGCGTGATCGCCGACGGCGCGGGCCGCGCCGTCGCCTTCCGCCTCGCGCCGGGACAGGCGCACGAACTGCCCCACGCCGTGCCGTTGCTCGACCAGTTGCCCGGAGTGCCGCTGTGGGTCGTGGCCGACCGCGGCTACTCCAGTCACGGCTTCCGTCAGCACATCCGCGACGTGGGCGCCAAGCCGGCCGTCCCCACCAAGCGCAACGAAGCACCCACCCGCTGCCCGGACTGGATCTACACCAACCGCAACCGCGTCGAGCGCCTCTGGGCGCGGCTGAAGGAATGGCGAGCGGTGGCCACCCGCTACGAGAAGACCGCCGCCAGCTTCACAGGCGTCCTCTGCCTCGCCGCAACGCTCGATTGGATCAAGTGACAACAAGCCCTAGCACTACCTGGGCGAATTTTGATATAAGAGTAAGCGCTCGGTGAGAGGCCGGCTGGTTAGGCGGCGTGCGCGACCGGCTGGGCGGGCGTCCAGTTCCAGGGCAGCAGGTCTGCCAGCCGCTTGGCGGGATGATCGGCGATGCGTGTGAGCACGTCGCGCAGGTAGGCCTCGGGATCGAGCCGGTTCAGCTTGGCCGTCTCGATCAGGGTGTAGAAGACAGCCGCGCGCTCGGCCCCGAGGTCGGAACCGGCGAACAGATAGTTCTTGCGCCCGACCGCCACGCCGCGCAGTGCCCGCTCGGCCGCGTTGTTGTCGAGCGCGATGCGTCCGTCGTCGAAGGCGCGGGTCAGCGCCGACCAACGGGCCAACATGTAGCGCAGCGCCTTGGCCAGCTCGGACCGACCCGGCAGCTGGGTCAGGCTCCGTTCCGCCCACAGCTTCAGCCCCGCCGCTAGCGGCTTTGCGCGGGCCTGCCGCTCACGGGTGCGGGCGTCGGGCGGTTTGCCGTGCAGCTCACGCTCGATCCCGTAGAGCGCACCGATCCGCGCCAGCGCCTCCGCGGCCAGCGCCGAGCCGGTCGCGGCGTGCACGTCGAAGATCTTGCGGCGCACATGCGCCCAGCAGGCCGCTTCCGTGAGTGGGCCGCCCGGTCGGGCCTTCTCGTAGAGCCCGTTGAAGCCGGCATAGCCATCGGCCACCAGCACGCCGGAGAAGCCCGCCAGATGCGCGAGCGGACGCTCGCCCCGGCGGTCGGGCGAAGCGAAGAACACCGCCGCCGGCGGACGGGCGCCACCATGGGAGCGCTCGTCGCGCACATAGGTCCAGAGCCGGCCGGTCCGGGTCTTGCCACTGCCCGGCGCCAGCACCGGGATCGGCGTGTCGTCGCCGTGCAGGACGGCCGAGCCGGCGATCACCTCCCGGCGCAGGAGATCGACCAGCGGCCTCAAGCTGGCCGCGGTGGCGCCGAGCCAGCCCGATAGGGTCGAGGTGGCCAGGTCCACCCCGTCACGGGCATAGATCTCGGCCTGACGGTAGAGCGGCAGGTGGTCGTCGAACTTCGCCACCGCGATGTGGGCGAGCAGTCCGGGGCCGGCCCGTCCGCGGGGAACGGCGTGGTGGGGCGCGGGCGCCTGCACCACCTGCTCGCAGGCGGTGCAGGCGAAGGCCTCGCGCACGTGGCGCACCACCTTGAACCGGCCCGGCACGTAGTCGAGGCTCTCGGTCACGTCCTCGCCGATCCGGCGTAAGCCCCCACCGCAGGCCGGGCAGGTGCAGGGGCCGGCATGGACCACGCTCTCGCGCGGCAGGTGCTCGGGCAACGCCCGCCGGGCCGGCCTGAGGCGCGCGGCCTCCACCGCCTCGGCCACGACCGGCGCGGCACCCAAGCGCTCGGCCGCGTCGGTCTCCAGCGCCTCGATGGCCAGTTCGAGCTGCTCGACCCGTTCGCCGAGCTTCTCGGAGGAGGCGCCGAACCGCGCCCGCTTCAGTCGGGCGAGTTCGAAGCGCAGCTTCTCGATCAGGGTGTCGGCCTGGACCGCCTCGCGCGCCATGCCGACGATCAGACGCTTGAGCGCGTCGACGTCGTCGGGCAGCAGGGCAGGATCGAGAGCCACGCCAACAGCTTAAGCCGTGCCGACGAGGCTCGCCACAGCCTCGGCCTCGGACGTCCCCACCTCGGTAGTCTTCCGCTTCAGCCCGCGACCCTCGGCCGGTCGGTGCGCAGCGGCGCGCGCCAGTCGATGCCCTCCAGTAGCATGGCGAGCTGGGCCGGCGTCAGCGCCGCCGCGGCCCCGGCGGTGGCCGGCCAGATGAAGCGGCCCTTCTCCAGGCGCTTGGCGAACAGGCACAGGCCCTGGCCGTCCCACCACAGCACCTTGATCAGGTGCCCCTGCCGCCCGCGGAACACGAAGGCCTGCCCCGAGAACGGATCGCGGGAGAGATGGTCCTGCACCAGCGCGGCCAGCCCGTCGAAGCCCTTGCGCATGTCGGTGTGTCCGGTGGCCAGCCAGACGCGCGAACCGGACGGGACCGGGATCATCGGTGGAGCAGCGCCGCGATTACACCCTGCAGCAGCGCCAGGTCCGCACCCGCCTCGGCCCGCAGCCGGTGACCGCCGGCCAACTCGATCTCGACGACGCCCGACCCGGCCGGCCTCTCGGCGGCCGCAACGGCGGGCGGCGGCAGGGCGAGCGGGACGAAGGCCGGCGGGGCGGAGGGCGTCCGAGCCTGCTGCTCGGCCAGCACGGCGCGCCGCCAGCGGAACAGCAGGCTGGAATGCAGGCCGTGTCGACGCGCTACCGCCGAGGCGGTCGTGGCGGGATCGTCCGCCTCGGCCAGAATGGCCCGCTTCTGCTCGGGCGACCAGCTTCGGCGCGTGCCGGCGACGATGATGTGAGGGTTGGTCATAGGTCCAGACACAGGGCCGATACAGCGCCATCCGACGCCAGGTCCTGTATCCAGAGCGGAGCACTACCCGCACAAGGCGGCCGTCACCGAGCGCTTACATATAAGACATTGGTAATCAACGACTTAGCATGAACGGGTCGATCCTGTAAGTCGTTGATCCTACTATGCAATCAGGAATGATGCCCAGGTAGTGTTAGGTCGCACCGATCTACCCTGCTCCACGTATTCATCAGCTGTGATGCTGGCTGAAGCGGACACTCTATGCCCGTTGGTGCGTTTTGGGTCGTTCCTGGCTGTCTTGGCCCAGCCGTAGCACATATCTGAGTGCTACGGCTTCGCCGGTTGTCGTATCCCAGGCATCCTGGCAGCATGCAAAAGGCTCAAGCTATCAGACTGCAGCCGCAAGCGCGGAGGCGGTAGCCGACCGTCCCGAACGGCGGTTTGCTGCCGCGCCCGTCTCAGATTCGCTTACTACGGGGGCGAACGCGTATATGCAGACCAACGAACTCGGTGTGATCGACGGGTAGAAGCGGGTCAGGGCGTCGATCAGCTCTTGGCGATCCTTGAAACCGTCTGCCTTCGCGTCGGCGGACGAGAGATCACCGCAGCGCACATACCTCAAGCCGGTTAGCACAACCTCGCCCGCGGGCGCAGCTTCGTGGTGCGGCTGGTTGCCGCCGACGGCATAGATGGGGAGAACCCTGCTAGCCGGATACTCCAGGCCATGCTCATCGAACCTAATAGTGGTGCGTTTCCGGCCGTTCTGTACCAACGCGACGAGATCGTCCTGCATGACAAAGCGACGACGCTCGATCAGGCGCTGATCCGGGAATCGGTTGGCCGCGGCGATTTGCCAGTCGCGGGCTGTCGGGCCCGACGCATCTTGACGACTATCGTACATCTATGTCTCCGTCGCCCCTGACCCAACCCGGTCGCGACCTCAGTTCTAATTGTGTGCCGCGCTGTTCCAAGCTCCAACCAACGGCATTCCCCACGATTCTTTCCTTGCTCCGGACGCGCAGCATGGCCCACGTCACTCATGTCTTTGGCCTCTCAGGCGTCGGCAAGAGCTGGCTCTGCGAGCGATTCGCCGCGCGTCACGGTGCCGTCCACGCGTCGGCTAGTGCGCTTTTGCGTGAGGCGAAGCGGTCAATCGGTGAGCCAACAGACTCGGAAGGTCTGCGGCAGGGGTCCGTCATGGACAACCAGCAGCTGCTCGTCAGGGAGTTCGACCTCCTACGTGCAAAAACTGATAGCCCGATCCTTCTTGATGCTCACAATGTCGTGGATGATGATACTTCGCTCGTTCAGATCCCTCTGTCGGTCGTGCAGGGTTTGGCACCGGATTTGATCGTGTTCATTCGATCGGATCCGGCCGCGATAATCGAGCGACGAGCCTCGGATGCGACCCGCCAGCGTCCCATGCGCGACGAGGCAACCTTGGAGCGGCACCAGGAATTGGCAATGGCCCTCGCCCATTCGCATGCGAAGGATCTTGGTGTGCCCTTCGTGGTGGTCGAAGCTGGTGACGAGATCACCTTTGCTGCTGCCCTAGCTCGATAGGCAGAAACGCTTTCTACTTCTCTAGCTGGTCCAGCCTGACGGCCAGCACGTTGATCACTGCGGTGGCCGTGCTGACCGGTAGGCCAGACACCTTCTGCCGCGCCTGGCGCCGCTTCTCGATCGGTTCAGCCATTCCAGCCGGCACCCACACTGCGCGAGGGGTTCGACCTCTTTACGCCGGTCGGCAAGGCTATGCTCACCATGCTGGCCGTTGTCGCCGAGCTGGAGCGCTCCAGCACCAAGGCTCGGCAGATGGCGGGCATCGTGCGGGCGAAGGCTTCCGGCCAAGCTCTCGGCCGGGAGAAGGTCCTAGACGACGCCACCGTGGCCGCTTGGCGCAAGGAACACTCAGCCAGCATCGCGGTGACAGCCATGCAGTTCGGGATCTCAACAGCCAGTGTTTAAAGGGCCTGCCGAGCACCGGCTGGAACAGATCATTGCACATCTCTCCACAGCTCAGCCATATCAACTTGAGTTGAGGCTGGATCGATTTCTGGCCGGCCTGAAATTTTACGATAGGCGCGTAGCATCAGGAGGGGAGCTTCGGCGTGATCTGTTGCATGGATCATATGGTACATAGTTCGTCCATGTCGGCGTCGACTGTGAATTGCATAGGGATGCGCGTATTTATAGCCAAGCTCGCTCTTGAAGCGATCTGCCAGCATCTTCGCACGTGGTACGCCTTGCATCCCTTGTAACTGCCGCCAGTCTGGACGTCCCCACCAGCTTTCTAGCTTTGCAGTGGTTTGTGGCCGACTCACAGCAGCAATCGAACGATCGAGCCACCCAGTAGCAAAAAAGTAGAAAATCTCGATTTTAGTTGCTTGTGGGTCTAGAGTCGACTTGTATCTGGAGAGCGCTTGAACCGTTTGCCACGAACACTCGAATGTTCTTTGGTCGAGGAGGGCAAAGGTCGCCGTTTTTGAGGTGATGCAACCTGAGGCCAGAATTTCTGGAAGCACTAAGTTGAAGTCACCCTCGCGTATCTCGATGCGCCGTTTTGGTGTTTTATCTGCACCTGCGATTGCCCTAAGCAGCTCGATGCCTTTCGGGTCTAAATCGCAAAGCCAGAAAGTCTTGATGCGCTTTGGCTCGGTCTCCATGACGAGTCTTGCGGAGCAAATTTCTGCCATGCTGCGCTGTTGAGGCGCCGAGAATCCATCTATGTAGATGCCATGCTTTGTAATAAAAGTAAAAAGACGAAGATACTCTTGAATCAGCTTTGCTTTATCCTCGGACCAGACTGGGTACTGAAGGGATTTAAAATTTTTCTCTGGCGTTAGCGGGTGGAGGGGAAGATCAGCTTTGTCGAAAAGCAGAGGGAGCTCTGTCATGCTGACCTCGACCGCGGAAGCCCATCCCACGTGATGCCATCGAAATGGCGACCAGCTACTTTCTTGCCCACCCTGAGCATGGTGGTCCCATCTTCTGCCGGTGCAGCTCTCGCCTTGGCGAGATTGATGCCCTGGCCCGGGGCCCAGTCACCCCACTGCTTGAAATGGAAGGGAATATCTGCAGCCATGCACTGGTTGAGCAGACTTCTGAACCATGAGGGACTAGTTGGTCGCGCCTTTGGGCCGCTCTCGCCACCCGTAATCACCCAATCGATCGCATGAGCCCATCTCCCAAGGTCCACCGGGCCCAGCAGCGGCTCTGCTGAAATGAAACGCACCGCGGCCGGCAGGACCGCAAGTTCTGGTAGACGCTCGTCGGCCCAGTCCTGATCTTCGACTGTCGTGCCTATCCAAACGTTGGACGGCCAATCATCGCCCCATGGGGTGAGGCGGCTTACCAGATCCGGTCGCTTTGTTAGCAGTAACCAGTCGAGATTTGGGGTTGCAGCTATCAGGCCCCACAAACGATCACGCCATTGATCCAGATCTCGGCGATCTTCAAAAACGTCTGCCATAGACGCACAAAATACTCGCGGTCGCTCACCTTCAGCAGCTGCAGCGGTGTTCCAGCGAAGTGGCTCCGCCCAATGCTTGTCGCCAAAAAAGCGTCGTTCAGCACCGATCCCCCAGACGTCCTTGCCTACGCGCTTGGCCCAAGACTCTGCGTAGCAGTGCTTGCAAGCCGGGGAGACCTTTACACATCCCCACCACGGGTTGAACGTGTGGGTCGTCCATTCGATTCGTGAGTTCTTTGCCACGAGGCGCTCCCGGTCGGACTGACGATAGCTCACGCCGCTGCACAGCGCCAGTTCCTGGTACGTTCTCTGCGTGGATCGCTCAAGAATCTCGCCTCCATCGCCTTGAGGGCCAAGCCTAGCTACTCTGCCGTCCGATCGGGTAGGGAGACGACATGCGCACCACCTTCGCCCACACGGCCCGGCTATCTCGCTCTTAGCGGCTGCGTAGGGATGGTCAGCGCCGACAATGCGCCGTTCCGCATGCCTCGAACTTGATAGCCGCGGATCGCAGACGTAGCCGGTGCGGTTCAGTTGCGACCACGAAGAAGCCGCTTGGGAGCCCCTACCCCAAGTGTCGCTGGAGGCCTTGCGGCATGCCATTTCCGGCCGGCTTACTTGGGCCCTCACAATCCTATGTTCGCTCCATCATCTAGAGCGGACCTAGTACCGTCAGGAGGCGCAAGTCCGTTTTGTTGTGAAGGTTTTCGGATGGCGGCCCGTGCGCTGGGGTCGTGCCGGGCTGGGGGCCGGCGTTCGAAAACCTCCAGAGGAGGAAGCCGCGGGGGAGCAGCGACGTTGAAGGCTGGCCCGCGCGCTATGGGGAATGAAGGGTGCGACGGCTCTCTCGGCGACCATCGACGCCGCTGCCCTGGCGCGATCCCGGGGCGGGTGCTGGCCTTCGTGACCGCGCATCGCAGCTCTGATGAGAGCCGTGAGCTCTGCCGGCGGGGGTGAGCCGGCCATGGCTGGGTGTCTCAGCGCATGCAGGCCCGCGGCGGGTCGCTGGTCCCGCGCTCTGTCGGCTGGCGGTGGCGGTCGGGTTCGGGGCGGCTATCAAGACGTGTCGACCCCGACGGCGCTCGGGCGCAGCCTTGGAACCTCGCCGCGGCGGAAGCGCTCGACGATGAGCATGCGGCCCCCGCAGCACGGGCAGGCGGGCCCCGCGGGCGGGTCGACGATGGCGGCGGGTTCGGGCTCGGGGGCGGCCTCGCGCGGCGGCGACGGGGGTGTGAGCAGGCTCAGGATCCTGGCGATGTTGGCAGCCCGCGTGGCGCTGGCGAACAGGACGCAATGGCGGATGCGGTGGAAGCCGTCGGGCAGCACGTGCAGCAGGAAGCGGCGAAGGAACTCGTCCGCCGGGAGGGTCATGGTCTTGATCCACTCGCGGCCCTTCGCACCGTTCCGCGCCCGGTAGTCCTTCCAGCGGAACGTGACGCCGCGCTCGTCGAGGGCCAAGAGCCGGCTGTTGGCGATGGCGACGCGGTGAGTGTAGCGCGACAGGTAGGCGAGCACGGCCTCTGGCCCGGTGAAGGGCCGCTTGGCGTAGACCACCCACTCGGCCCGCTGCAGTGGTGCCAGATGGGCCGCAAAGGCATCGGGGTCGGCGAGAGCCGCCAACGCGCCATGGAAGGTGAGCCGCCCGGCGTGATGCACCTCGGCCAGCCGGTCGAGGAACAGCCGGCGGAAGAGGCGGGAGAGCACCCGCACGAGCAGGAAGAAGCGCGGCCGACAAGCGGTCCAGCGCGCGCCGTCCGGGGACAGGCCACCGCCCGGTACGACGATATGCACGTGTGGGTGGTGCGTCATGGCCGAGCCCCAGGTGTGGAGCACGGCGGTCAGCCCGATCTTTGCCCCAAGGTGCTTCGGATCGGCGGCGATGGTCAGCAGAGTGTCGGCGGCGGTGCGGAACAGCAGGTCGTAGACCACGGCCTTGTTCTGGAAGGCCACGGCCGCGACAACCGCTGGCAGGGTGCAGACGACGTGGTAGTATGGCACGGGCAGCAGGTCGGCCTGCGGCCGCTCCAGCCACGCCCGCGCCGCATCCAACACTCGTTGCCGTGCCGCGAGTGCGGCTTAGTCCCATGGCGCTTTGTCGACCTTCGACATGCTTCAGAGCGACCTGATTTAGCGAGAGGCGATGCCTTAATGCGGCCTGTGGATGGCCAGAGGACGCCCTTGGCAATGAGCGCAGGATCGTATCCACTGCGTGTGCGCACGAAGCTAAGGCGCCTGCAATTGCAATAACTTAACTGATGCCTTCTGTTGAGGTCATGCTGGGTGAGAATCCTGGCGCCCCAGCCAAAGTCTCAAGATTCTCAGCCGACCGTTGATTCTCCGGCTGTTTTCGGACCCGCCCGGGCCGACCGCTCCGTCCAGGTCCACTCGGGAGGTCCACTTGTCTGGACGGCAGGGATTCCTGCCTTGCCCCGCACCCACCTCCGCCGTCGCCGACAAACGGTCTTTTTTCGCCGTATCATCCCCCATGACCTGCGTCAGAGGTTCGGTCAGCGCGAGATCCTGCGCTCGCTCGGCCAAGCCACGCCGGGCGAGGCCCGACGGATGGCGCAACGCTTGTGGGATGGGACAGAGACCTTGTTCACCCTCGTCCGTTTCAACCGATCGCTCACGCGCGCCGATATCGCCCGGCTCGCGGAGCAGTACTTAGACTCCGAATCTCTGAAGCACGAAGGCCTCATAACGGCTATCGGGCACTACCCCAAGATCGACGACCTTCCTGGTGTCGACAGCGCGATGCTTGAAGACGGAATAGCCGATGGCAGCGATTTCGTCGGAGACTGTCCGAGGGGGACCCTCAATGATCCGGCCGAATGGGAGTTCCTCTATCAGTGCCGACTGGACGGCCTAAAGCGCGACCGGTCACTCAACAAATTCACATCCGTTCGCAGCGCGGCACAGGAACTCGCCTTACGCAACGAGATCGACCTCGACACCCCCACTCAGGAATACGCGCTCTGCCGCGCGCTACTCGACGCCGAAATCACGATCGCTGAGCAGAAACTGGCCTATCTGCGCGACGTCGTCAGGCCTCATCACCCCCTGCACGCGGTCGCCCATCGTCCGATTGTTCCTAACCCGCCCACTCGGTCCGATGCGCCAACGAAAAAGATGGCGCATCAATCTGAGAGATTGTTCAGCGAGATTTGGACCGCCTATAGCGACGATCGCGTCAGACACAACGAATGGAAAGAGGCTATTGCTCGCCAAGCCCAGTCGACAGGGCGTCTTTTCGTCGAGATATGTGGCGACAAGCCGCTCGAGGCCTATGGACCCGCCGATGCCGCAGAGTTCAGGCGTGCTCTGCTCAGCCTTCCTGGGAAATACGACAAGTGCGTTGAGTGGCGTGACATTCAGCGCCGAAGCGGCATCCGCGGCCTGATCGAGCATTGCAACGGTAAGGCGGACATCGATCGCCTGAAGCCTCAGACCTTCAACCGGCACCTTGCGGCCTTGTCGGGCATCTGGCCATGGGCTCAGGTCAACGAAGTCGTTCCCAAGGGTACGCCGTCGATCTTCGACGGTCTGCACATCAACATGAGCCGCGTCCGAGGTCGGCATCACAGCGCTCGGGACGAGCGGCCGGCGTGGAACAGTGACGAACTCGCGGCCGTGCTGAATGCAGATTTGTTTTTCGGAATTCGCAGTCGCCGAAGCTGGAAGAAGCCGGGTCCGCACGTCCTACGTGACGAACGCTACTGGGGCATCCTCATCGGCTGCCACAGCGGCATGCGACGCGGTGAAATATTCCAACTCCGGGTACGACACGTCGTACGACACAAGGAGACAGGAATCTGGCATTTCAATCTCAAGGATCCGACTCTTGACCTGAAAGCCGGAGGAAGCGCCCGATGGGTCCCTCTCCATCAGAATCTGCTGAGTCTCGGGTTGATTGAGGCATTGGTGGAGGGACGAGAAGAGAATGAATTGCTCCTCCCTGAGGGTGAGGCTGGCGCCGAGAAGACGGATACTCTCAATGATGGAGAGAACTCGCCATACGGCAGCGCCTTCGGGAAGTGGTTTCAGCGCTTTAAATCGTACCACGGTGTACGTGCTGACGTCACGTTCCACTCATTTCGACATTCGGCGACCACGCTCATCATAAACGCAGGTGCTCAGCCGAACTTTGTGGAGGAGGTGATTGGCCACGAGAGCAAGACCAGACGGTCTGAAATGGAGCGTTATTACAAAGGTCAGGCCTTGATCAAACTTAAAGACGTTATTGATCGTCTCATCTTACCAATTAACATCGAGAAAATGACCGAGGCCGCGCGCACCGGCGAACCACATCGGGTATCTGATACTCGACGGCAACTGACTGCCTGAAAATGAAATCGGCACGCTGTTTTGGCTATGCAGCGACCTTCCACACGGCTTCTACAGAAACTAGGCCGGCTCGTTTATGTGAAAATTTTGCGAATTCCTTGGTGGGCTATTGTCATGTCAGATACGCGGCTTCGCAGCGGACCTTCCAAACGATAATCGGACGGCTAAATCGGGTGGATTGCAGCTGTTCCGGTTTAGGGAGCAGGTCCGACAAAAGCAGACGCTCGGCAATTGACTGGAAATGGCCGTGACCGGCTGGTCCGCTTCCGAGCCGCTTCGTCGGATAAGCGGACGGCCCCCACCCAAATGCGAACGGGAGCAGGGCGGTCAGGCGCCTCGCCATCCTTATCCAGGGCGGTGCGCCGGCCAGCGCTGGTGCAGGTCGTCGATGACGAAGGCGTGGGCGTGCCGCCGTGCCGCGGCGCCGTCCAGGTGCGGATGGTCTGGCCCGAGGTCGGCGTGTGCATGCTCGACGACGTCCGGGTCCGAGGCGGGCCACAGCACGGCCGCCGCCGCGATGGCCGCTAGGGTGAGCACGCCCAGCACCGCGAGCGTGACCGGCATGCCGGCCTCGGCTCCAAGCCAGCCCGCCAGCGGATAGGTGACGAGCCAGGCGACGTGCGACAGGGCGAACTGAGCCGCGAACACCGCGGGCCGGTCCTCGGTCGTGGCCGAGCGCCGGAGGAGCCGCCCGGTCGGGGTCTGAGCGGCCGAGTAACCGATCCCGAGAACCAGCCATGTGGCGAGCAGCATCGGCCAGCCGATCACGCCGCCCCAGGTCGTTGCGGCGAAGGCGAGCAGCACGACGCCGAGGAGGGCCGCCGCCGGCAGCATCACGGTCCGGTCCGGCAGCCGGTCGAGCACCCGCGGCAGCAGAAGAGCCGCGACCATCGAGCCACCGCCGAACAGGCCGAGCGCGACCGCGACGTCGTTCTGGGGCCGGTGCAGGATGGCCTGCACGATCACGACCGTGTTGACGATGACCATAGAGCCGGCCGCCGACACCGCGAGGTTCAGGGCGAGGAGGCCCCGCAGGCGCGGCGTCGCGAGGTAGATGCGGAGGCCGCGGGTGGTCCGTTCGTAGATCCCGCGGCGCTCGGTCGGCTTCGGGCTCGGTAGGCCGACAGACACGACGAGCGCCGCCGAGCATAGGAAACCGACGACCGTGCCGCCGAACAGCCAGTGGAAGTTGATCACCGTCAGAAGGATGGCGGCGAGCGCCGGGCTGAGCAGGTTCTCCAGGTCGTAGGCCAGCCGCGAGAGGGAGAGCGCCCGGGTGTAGTCGCGCTCCTCCGGCAGGATGTCGGGAATGGTTGCCTGGAAGGTCGGGGTGAAGGCGGCCGAGCAGGACTGGAGCACGAAGACGAGGACGTAGACCTGCCAGATCTGGTCGACGAAGGGCAGGATCAGGGCGACGGCGGCCCTCACAAGGTCGGTCGTCACCAGGAAGGCGCGGCGCGGCAACTGCCCGGTGAAGGCGTTCGCCACCGGCGCGACCAGCACGTAGGCGACCATCTTGATGGCCAGCGCCGTGCCGAGCACCGCACCGGCCTCGGCCTTGGCGAGGCGATAGGCCAGGAGCCCGAGGGCGACCGTCAGCAGGCCGGTGCCGATCAGGGCGACGACCTGCGCGGCGAACAGGTGGCGGTAGGTCCGGTTTGCGAGGACGCTCAGCATCGGGCACCCCTCACAGGTACTTCGCCAGCGCCTTGAACTCGGCGAGCGCGGCCCTGGCCGTTTTGCCGCCGTCGGCGACGCCGTCGCCGATGCAGTGCTCCATGTGGTCCTCGATCAGGGTGCGCTTCGCGTTGGCGATGGCGCTCTCGACCGCTTGGAGTTGCTGGGCGAGGTCGAGGCAGGGCCGGCCCTCGTCGATCATCGCGATGACACCGGCGAGGTGGCCGTGTGCGCGCTTGAGGCGCTTGACGATGTCCGGGTGGGAGGCGTGCACGTGTTCCATGTTGACATGCTATCCTCCTGGATAGGATAAGGGAAGGGTATTTGACGCGTCGGTCGGACCACGGCTCGACGGGGAGATTGGATCGGGTGTCATTCGGGCGGCGTCTCATGACGATGGCCGTGGCGTTGCTGCTGTCGGCGGTGACGGTGCTGCCGCTGCTCGCCCATGGCCGGCACGAGGCGACGGGTCCCGTCGCGCACGCCATGCCGTCGACGGCGGTGCAGGATCATGCGACCGACCACCAGGATGCCGACGAGTTGATCCACCACACGCAATCGCACGCGCAGGGTGTCATGCCGACCGCGGCCGAGGCTCCCGCGGCCGGCCGGGCCTCGGTGGCGCGACCATTCACCTGCGCGGACGATGCCTGCCGCTTCGGCGGCGCTGCCGAGGGGCCGTTCGAGCCACCGAGGGCCTGAGGCCGCTCACCTCGCCCTTTCCTCGAACCACGGCTCCGCGCAGGTGCGCGGCACGCCGCCATGGCATCGACATGCTCAAACGCCTCATACCCGTGCTGCTGGCCGTCGCCGGCGGCTTCCTGATCGCGACCTGGTGGCCCGGGGCTCCCGAGGCCGTCCGCGCGATGCTGTCCCCCACCAAGGGCGGGAACGCTCCCGCCAAGCCAGAGCCTCTTCCGGCGGCCAAGGGCGAGCCGGAGAGGCCCGGCCTCGTCGCGCTGACGGACGACCAGATCGCCAAGGCGGGGATTCGGACGGGCACGGTCGGCGGAGGCAGCCTCTCGCGCCACCTGCACGTGCCGGGCACCGTCATCCCGAGCGCCAACCTGACCGCCCGCATCGCGGTCAAGACCACCGGGACGGTCGTCGAACTGCGCAAGGGGCTCGGCGACACGGTCGCGAAGGGCGAGGTCGTGGCGCTGCTCGACAGCCGCGAGATCGCCGAGACCAAGGGCGAGTACCTGGCGGCGCGGGTCTCGGCCGCCCTGCAGAAGACGCTCTACGAGCGCGACAAGGAGCTTTGGGACAAGCGCATCTCGTCCGAGCAGCAGTACCTGCGCTCGCAGGCCAGCTACCAGGACCTCAAGGTCAAGGAGGACGCCGCCCGGCGCAAGCTGACCTTCCTGGGCCTCAGCCAAGCCGAGATCGACGCCCTGCCGAAGCAGCCGGAGGCTCAGTTCGAGCGTCAGGAGATCCGCTCGCCCATCGCGGGCAAGATCGTCGAGCGCCGCGTCGACCCCGGGGCCGCGGTCGGACGGGACAACCTGGAGACCGAGCTCTACTCGGTCGTCGACCTGTCGAAGGTCTGGATCGACCTCGCGGTCAGTCCCGGCGACATGCCGCTCGTGCGCGAGGGCCAGGCCGTGACCGTCCGGGCCGAGGCGACCGGGGAGGCCGCGAAGGGCCGGATCGTCTTCATCGTGCCCGTCCTCGACCAAGCCACCCGCGCGGCCAGGGTCGTCGCGGAACTGGCCAACCCTGACGAGACGTGGCGGCCGGGCTCGTTCGTCGCCGCGGAGATCGTCATCTCCGAGAAGCCGGTGCGCGTCCTCGTCCCGGCCTCGGCGATCCAGACCCTGGAGGGCAAGCCCAACGTCTTCGTGCGCGTGGCCGAAGGCTTCGAGGCGCGCCCGGTCAAGCTCGGGCGGTCGGACGACGACGACGTGGAGGTGACGGAGGGGCTCGATCCCGGCCAGGCGGTGGTCGTAGCGAACTCGTTCACGCTCAAGTCCGAGCTCGGCAAGGCCGCGGCGGAGGACTGAACCATGATCCGTTCCATCCTCGGCTTCTCCGTCGCCAACCGCTACGCCGTCATCCTGGTGACCCTCATCGCCACCGCCTTCGGGGCGTGGTCGCTCGCGCGCTTGCCCATCGACGCTGTGCCCGACGTCACCAACAACCAGGTGCAGATCAACGCCATCGCCCCGGCGCTGACGCCGGTCGAGATCGAGAAGCAGGTCACGGTGCTGCTGGAACGCGCGCTGGCCGGCACGCCGGGGCTGGAAAGCATGCGCTCCTTCTCGCGCAACGGCTTCGCCCAGTTGACGGCCGTGTTCAGCGACAAGGTCGACGTGTACTTCGCGAGGACCCAGGTCAACGAGCGCCTGACCGAGGTGCGCGGCACCCTTCCGCCCGGGGTCGAGGTGAAGCTCGGGCCGATCTCGACCGGCCTCGGCGAGATCTACTGGTGGTCGGTGGAGTATCTGCCCCCAGGCGAGGGCGTGCCCGTGAGGGACGGCCGTTCTGGCTGGCAGACGGACGGGAGCTACCTGACGCCCGAGGGCGAGCGGCTGAGGTCCGACTTCGAGCGCACGGTCTACCTGCGGACCGTGCAGGATTGGATCATCCGGCCGCAGATGAAGAGTGTGCCGGGCGTGGCCGGGGCCGACGCCATCGGCGGCTTCGTGAAGGAGTACCAGGTCCGGCCGGACCCGATGAAGCTCGTGGGCTACGGCCTGTCCTTCGCTGACGTCACCCGCGCCATCGAGGCGAACAACGCCACGCGCGGGGCTAACTACGTCGAACGCAACGGCGAGGGCTACGTCGTCCGGGCCGGCGGCCTCATCGAGAACGTCGACCAGATCCGGGACATCGTGGTGGCGACCCGGGCCGGGGTGCCCATCCTAGTGAAGGACGTCGCGGAGGTCGGAATCGGACAGGAGCTCCGGACCGGTTCGGCCAGCGAGAACGGGCACGAGGTGGTGCTGGGCACGGCCCTGATGCTGATCGGCGAGAACAGCCGCACGGTCTCGGCCGCCGCAGACGCCAAGATCCGGGAGATCAACAAGCTCCTGCCGCCCGGCATCCAGGCCCGGACGCTCCTCAGCCGCACCGACCTCGTCGACGCGACCATCCGGACGGTGGGCAGGAACCTCGCCGAGGGCGCGCTGCTGGTCATCGCGGTGCTGTTCCTCACGCTGGGGAACATACGGGCAGCCGTCATCACCGCCCTGGTCATCCCCGTGACGATGATGCTCACGGCCACCGGCATGCTGGCGGGGAGGATCAGCGCCAACCTGATGAGCCTGGGCGCCCTCGACTTCGGCCTCATCGTCGACGGTGCGGTCATTATCGCGGAGAACAGCCTGCGGCACCTCGCCGAGCGACAACACGAGCTTGGACGCCGGCTCGGCCTGGACGAGAGGCTGGAGACGGTGCGGGTCTCGGCCGAGGAGATGATCAAGCCGAGCGTCTACGGGCAGGCCATCATCATCCTGGTCTACGTGCCCCTGCTGACCTTCACCGGCGTGGAGGGCAAGACCTTCACGCCAATGGCGCTGACGGTCCTGATCGCGCTCGTGGCGGCGTTTGTGCTGTCGCTCACCTTCGTCCCGGCGATGATCGCGACCTTCGTCACCGGGCGGGTCAGCGAGGGCGACAACGCCTTGGTCCGCGTCCTGAAGGCGGCCTACCGGCCGGTACTGTGCGGTGCCATCCGGTCACCGATAACCTTCATCGTCGGTGCGCTGGTCGTTCTCGGGATCGCCGGAGCGCTGGCGACGCGGCTAGGGCAGGAGTTCACGCCGACGCTCGACGAGAAGAACATCGTCATGGAGGCGCGCCGCATCCCATCGACGTCGATCACGCAGTCGCAGGCGATGCAGCTCGGCGTCGAGGAGACGATGAGCAAGTTCCCGGAGGTGGCCTTCGTCTACTCGCGCTGCGGCACGCCCGACATCGCCGCCGACCCGATGCCGCCGAACGCCTGCGACGCCTACCTCATCCTCAAGCCGCAGAGCGCCTGGCCCGACCCGCACGAGAGCAAAGAGGCGCTTATCGGACGGATGGAGGCGGAGGCGAAGCTGATCCCCGGCACGCTGCTCGGCTTTTCCCAGCCCATCCAGATGCGCTTCAACGAGCTCATCGCCGGCGTGCGCGACGACCTCGCCGTGAAGGTGTTCGGCGAGGAGTTCGGTCCGATGGTCGAGGGGGCCCGTAAGATCGCCGGCATCCTGCGCAGCCTGGAGGGCGCCGCCGACGTGAAGGTCGAGGAGGCGGTCGGGCTGCCGTTCCTTGAGATCAAGATCGACCGGCGCGAGATCGCCCGGCGCGGCCTGAGCATGGCCGACGTGCAGGACGTCATCGGCACGGCCGTCGGCGGCAAGGATGCCGGGCTGGTGTTCGAGGGCGACCGGCGCTTCGCCATCGTGGTTCGCCTCGCCGACGACGTCCGAGGAGACGTCGAGGCCCTGAAGAACCTCCCCGTCCCGCTGCCGCCCGCGCAGGCGGCTCCGGCCCGGTCGGGTACCGGCGTGCCGACCGCGCCGGGAGCGATGGGCATGAGCGTGCCGCTCCGCCAACTAGCGACCTTCACCTTCACGGAGGGGCCGAACCAGGTCAGCCGCGAGAACGGGCGGCGGCGCGTGGTGGTGACCGCGAACGTGCGCGGTCGCGACATCGGCTCGCTCGTGGCGGAGGCGCAGGAGCGAATTGCCGCGGAGGTGAGGCTGCCAGCCGGCTACGAGGTGCGCTGGGGCGGTCAGTTCGAGAACCTGACCGCCGCCCGGCAACGCCTGATGGTGGTCGTGCCGGCGGCCTTCGCGCTGATCTTCATCCTTCTGCTCGGGGCGCTCGGCTCCGCGCGCGACGCGTCCATCGTGTTCAGCGCCGTGCCGATGGCCCTGACCGGCGGCGTGGCCGCCCTGTGGGTCCGCGACATGCCGTTCTCGGTATCGGCGGCGGTGGGGTTCATCGCGCTGTCGGGCGTGGCGGTGCTGAACGGCCTGGTGCTGCTCAACCATATCCGGACGCTGGTTGCGGGGGGCATGGCCATCCCCGAGGCGGTCCGGGACGGGGCGCTGACCAGGCTGCGTCCCGTGGTGATGACGGCGCTGGTCGCCGCCCTCGGCTTCGTGCCGATGGCCCTGGCGACGGGGACGGGCGCCGAGGTGCAACGGCCGCTGGCGACGGTGGTCATCGGCGGCCTCGTCAGCGCGACCCTGCTCACCCTGCTGGTCTTGCCGGCGCTCTACGTCCGCTTCGGCCGGGCGGCGACGGGAGTGCGTGTCACGGAGGTGCGGCAACCTGCGCTGTGCGAGGCAGTGCGTTGAGGAAAGCCCGTGCGAGCGTGATGGCCGTTAGGTCCGCCTCCTGGTCGATCCCAGGTCGCGTGCCATCGCCGACGACTGAACCTGTTTCGGCTCATGGCCGGTCGGTCAGCCTTGAATGTCGACAGTCCATGCGGCCGCGTGGTCCTGGTGTGCGTGGCTGATGCCTTGCCAGCCTAGCCAGCCGGTGTAGAGGCCGACCAGGACGATCAGGGCGGCCGAGGCGTAAGGGGCCTGCCGGGCGAAGGCGTCGAACCCGGACCAGCGGGAGGCGACATGCTTGACGCTCAGCGCCGCGACGACGCCGGCCGAGACCATGGTCAGCGCCAGGCCGATGCTGAAGCAGACGACGAGCGCGAAGCCCAGGCTGAACTGCTTGAGCTGGATGCACAGGAGCAGGACCGTGATGGCTGCCGGGCACGGGATCAGCCCTCCGGTCAAGCCGAACAGCACGATCTGGCCGGTCGTCACATGCCGGCCCGCGAAGCGGCGGCGGATGTCCTCGGCATGGGCCCGGGCGTGGGCGTCGTCCTCGTCGCCCAGGTTCATGTGCCCGTGGTCATGGTCGTGCTCCTCGAACGCGACCTCGTGGATCTCGGCTCCGGCCGGCCCGTTGAGGCGCAGACGTGCCGTGAAGGCGTGCGGCTCCGGGATCTCCTCCAGGCTCTCCAGGAATTCGCCGCGGTGCGCGAAGGCGAACGCCTGCCGACCGCCGTCCGGGCGAAGCGTCTCGACGGTCATGCTCCCGGGAGCCGGTAGCTCACCCCGCTCCGCACGCACCCGCCAGCGCGGCGGCACCCCGTCCTCGAACACTTCCAGCGTCAGGAGACCGGCCCTGGTCGTGACGTGCTTCGTCTCGTCGTGATGGTGATGATGGTCGTGGTGCTGCTCGCGCCACGTGCGCCACGCCATCCAAAGCGCGATGCCGACGATGAGCACCGCGGAGGCGAGCTGGAAGTACGGCTCGCTCGCTTGGCCGCCCCATTCCTGGCCGAGATACTGCCCGCCGAGGGCAATGACCCAAACTACGGCGGTGTGCGAGAGCGTCGCCGCCAGCCCAAGCAGCACCGCCTGCGTGACCGTGCCTCGGACCGCGATGATGAAGGCGGCCATCATCGTCTTGGAGTGGCCGGGCTCAAGCCCGTGCAGGGCGCCGAGCAGGATCGCGCTCGGCACGAACAGCCAGGCATGCGCGGTGCCCTGCTGGAGCAGGTCAGGCAAGGAGGTCATGAGGTCTCGTCACTTGAGGTAGGTCCGCACCACCTCGATCAGCTCGGCGGCCCCCCGGGCGCGCTCTGTGTCCGGCTCGGCGTCCGGGTTCACGACGTGGTGGCGGATGTGGTCTTCCATCAATTCGGCGGTCAGCCCGTTGATGGCACCCCGCATCGAGGCGACCAGCATCAGGACGTCGGCGCAGCCGAGCTCGGCCTCCAGGGCCCGCTCGACGGCTTCCGCCTGTCCCTTGATCCGGCGCACACGCGCCAGGAGCTTGGTCCTTTCCTTGATCGTGTGGGCCATCACAGGCTTCCTCGTTATGGCGACACATAGGGGGGTACCCTATGTGTGTCCAGCGGCGTCGATGCCGTGGTGTGTGCGGAGCCGTACCATGAAGAAGGACGATCCCTGCATCGGGGTTTGCCAGTGGGACGGGCGCACCGGCTGGTGCCTCGGCTGCGGCCGCACAATCCCCGAGATCCGCGCGTGGAAGAAAATGACACCCTACCGGCGGACCGCCCTCGCGCGCGAGCTGCCCCGGCGGGTCGAGCAAGTCTCGGCCACACGGGAGCCGGCCCACTCCGACCTCGGGGACGCTTGACAGGGTGGGCGCTGGCGGGATGTATTGACTCATCGGGGAGCGATCCCCCGACGAGGCTTCGGCTGAAGAATCGCGTCCCATCTGCACTTGCTGCAAGGACGCGTCATGCCTGTGCCCAACACCATTACCGTCGACAAACTCGCGCGCCTGATCGGAACTCCCGGCTGCCCGGCCGTCGTCGACGTGCGCACCTACAAGGAATTCCTCGCCGACCAGCGGTACGTGCCCGGTTCCCTCGTCCGGGAGGCTAGCCGGGTCGCCGAGTGGGCGCCGGCGCTGCGCGGCAGGTCGGTCGTCGTGGTCTGCGAGGACGGGCGCCGGCACAGCCACGGCGTCGCTGCCTGGCTGCGCAGCGCCGGCGTGAACGCCGAGGCTCTGCAGGGTGGTATCGCAGACTGGGCGGCCGCCGAACTGCCGATGGTCCCGGCCGACAAGGTCCGCAACCGCGACGAGCAGGGCCGAACCGTCTGGGTCACGCGCGCCCGACCCAAAGTCGACCGTATCGCCTGTCCCTGGCTGATCCGCCGCTTCGTCGACCCCGACGCGGTCTTCCTGTTCGTGCCGCCGGGTGAGGTCGTCGGCGTTGCGGAACGGTTCGAGGCCGCACCCTTCGACATCGACGACCCGGGCACCTTCTGGAGCCACCGGGGCGAGCTCTGCACCTTCGACGTCATGGTCGAGGAGCTCGGCCTCGCCACGCCGCCGCTCCTGCACCTCGCGACGCTCGTGCGCGGGGCCGACACGGGCCGGCCAGACCTGGCGCCGGAGGCGGCCGGGCTGCTCGCGGCATCGCTCGGCCTGTCGCGCATCTATGCCAATGACATGGAGCAGCTCGACGCCGGCATGCTCCTCTACGACGCCTTCTATCGCTGGTGCCGGGACGCAACGGAGGAGCGTCACGACTGGGTGGGCGACCGCACTAAGGGGAAGGCCTGACCATGGCCGCGACCGCAGGCATCCAGACTGCGCCGGAGCATAGCGCAGCTGCCCCGGGAGCGCCGCTGCCCGTGACCCTGGCCGAGGCCGTGCCGATCTGGGCGCGCATCGCCGCGCTCTCGTTCGGCGGGCCGGCCGGGCAGATCGCGGTCATGCATCGCATCCTCGTCGAGGAGCGGCGCTGGATCTCCGAGAACCGCTTCCTGCACGCCCTGAACTTTTGCACGCTGCTGCCTGGCCCCGAGGCGCAGCAACTCGCCACCTACGTCGGCTGGCTCATGCACGGCACCCGCGGCGGGCTCGTCGCCGGCGGGCTATTCGTCCTACCGGGCGTGCTCGCGATCATGGCGCTGAGCTGGGTCTACGCGCTCTACGGCAACGTCGGTTTCGTCGCCGGCCTATTCTTCGGCCTGAAGGCGGCGGTGCTGGCCATCGTGCTCCAGGCCGTGATCCGGATCGGCAAGCGGGCACTCAAGGGACCGGTCATGGTCGGCCTCGCGGCTGCGGCGTTCGTGGCCATCTTCTTCTTCGACGTGCCCTTCCCGCTGATCGTGCTCTGCGCGGGCGTCATCGGCTACCTCGGCGGCCGAGCCGGCCTGCCGCAGTTCAAGGCCGGAGGGCACGGGGGTGGTGGCAAGGTCGTCGAGGGCCCCTTCCTACTCGACGATCACGAGCTTCCGCAGGAGCGGGCCGCCGCCGGGCAAACGCTGCGGATACTGCTGACCTGGGGCGCTATCTGGCTAGTACCGGTCGCTGCCATCCTGCTCGCCGCCGGCCCGGACGACGTCTTCAGCCAAGTGGCGGTGTTCTTCTCGAAGATGGCGATGGTGACGTTCGGCGGGGCCTACGCGGTGCTCGCCTACGTGGCCCAGCAGGCGGTGGAGCATTACGGCTGGCTGAAGCCCGGCGAGATGCTCGACGGCCTCGGCATGGCCGAGACCACGCCCGGCCCGCTGATCATGGTCACCCAGTTCGTGGGCTTCCTCGCCGCCTACCGGGCGCCGGGAAGTCTGCCGCCGCTCCTGGCGGGGACGCTCGGCGGGCTGCTGACCACCTGGGTGACCTTCGCGCCGTGCTTCCTCTGGATCTTCGTGGGCGCCCCTTACGTTGAGCGGCTGCGCGGCAACCGGGCCTTGGCCGGCGCGCTCTCGGCTATCACCGCCGCGGTCGTCGGCGTGATCCTGAACCTCGCGGTCTGGTTCGCCCTGCACACCGTCTTCGCCGAGACGCGACCGTTCGCGGCCGGCCCTGTCCGGTTCGACGTGCCGGTCCCGTCAAGCCTCAACCCCTGGGCCCTCGCGTTGGCGGCCGCGGCGGTGCTGGCGGTGTTCCGGTGCAAGGTCGGCATGGTCCAGACGCTCGCGGCCTGCGCCGCTGCCGGCGTCGCCCTGCACTTGGGAGGTTTGGTGTGATGGGCACCGGGCGCCGCACCGCGGCGGTCATCCTTCTCGTCCTGGCGGCGGGTCCGGCACCCGCGGGCGAGGCGTTCCGGCGCCTGACCGCGTCCGAGATCCGGGCGCGCCTTGTCGGCAAGGAGGTCACCGACGAGGTGCACTGGGCCTACCGCTTCGAGCCGGGCGGCCGCTTGCACGTCGTGTCCCTCGGGCGGGCTCACACCGCGCGGTGGCGGATCGACAAGGACGAGCTCTGCCTGGAGGCCGTTCCCTGCGTCCAGGTCTGGATGGCCGGCAACCGCGTCGAGCTCCGGCGTGGCGACGGCACCCTGCCGGACGAGGGTGTGCTGCAGGCACCGGCACGCCGGTCCTGAGGACTTCGAACCGCAACCACAATCGAGGAGACGACCATGCGTCGCTTGCTTGCATCCATCGCCGTCCTGGGCACCCTCGCGACCGGCGCGTCGGCCGCGGAGCCCTGGCAGGACGCCATCGCCACCGGGCTGGGCAAGCCCGGGACCGCCATGCCGGGCGGGGTCTACCGCGTCGGCCTGCCCCGGACCGACCTGAAGGTCACCCTCGACGGCGTGCAGCTGAAGCCATCCCTCGCCCTTGGCTCCTGGCTCGCCTTCGTGCGGCACGGGGGCGGGAACGAGGTCATGGTGATGGGCGACCTCGTCCTAACCGAGGACGAAGTGAACCCGGTGATGAAGCGCCTCGTCGAGAACGGCGTCGAGATCACCGCCATCCACAACCACCTGCTGCGGGCCTCACCGAGCACCCTCTACATGCACGTCTCCGGGCAGGGCGAGCCCGGGAAGCTCGCCACGATCCTGGCGGGGGCGCTGGGCGCGAGCCGCACGCCCTTCGGCGGCGAGACCGCCGGCGGCTCCCCGCCGTCCGGGAAGACCGAACCGGCCTCGGCCGGCGAGGGACCGGTGCCGGCGAAGGCGACCGCGCCGGATCAGTCGCTCGACCTCGACACGGCGGCCATCGACGCCGCCATCGGGCGCAAAGGCAAGGTCAACGGCGGCGTCTACGCCGTGAGCGTGCCGCGCTCGGAGACCCCGAAGGACCACGGCATGGTCGTGCCCGAGGCCATGGGCTCGGCGATCGCCATCAACTTCCAGCCGACCGGCGGCGGCAAGGCGGCCATCACGGGCGACTTCGTGCTCACCGCCGACGAGGTGAACCCGGTGATCAAGGCGTTGCGGGCGAGCGGCATTGAGGTCACGGCGCTTCACAACCACATGCTCGACGACGAGCCGCGGCTGTTCTTCATGCACTTCTGGGCGAACGACGACGCGGGCAAGCTCGCCAAGGGCCTGCGCGACGCGCTCGACCAGGTGAAGGTCGCGAAGGGCTGATGCCAGGAGCATCGCCATGATGACGATGTCGGTGAACCTCAGGGGGCGGTGCCTCGCGGTCCTGGCGGCGGCTTCGGTCACCGTCTCACTTCCGGCGACGGTTCCGCCGGCGAACGCCGCCGGCTGCGAGGGCACGTCCTGCGCCCTGAATGCGGGCGGCCAGGGCGTCGGTGCCCCGGCGGTGCCGCCGGCCGCTTCGGTCGACATCCGCGAGAGGCGGTCGGGGGACCTGTACCGCGTCTGCCTCGCCGAGCGGGGCAAGGCGTCGGGCTGGTGCAGCGCCTACCTCATGGGTGTCGCCGATACGCTGGCGGCCTTCGGCGATGGCGGCGACAAGGCCGGGATCTGCGCCGTCGACTACACCATCGAGGCCCTGACCGAGGCGTATATGGCCTGGGCGCACGCCAACGAGGCCCTGCTCCAGACCGACATGCTGGCGGGGGCCAGCCTCGCCTTCCGGCAGTGCTGGCCCTGTGGGCGGTGAACCGGAGCGCGCCCGCCTCCCTCACGATCCGCGCCAGCAATGCTCCCGGTGCCAAAGATGACGGGTCCAGGCCAGCATCCCTTCAAGGTCGCCGTCGTCTGGCGGGGCGACGCCCGGGCGCGAGCCGAAGCGCGTCCGGAAACCAGCCGGTTCGCGGCGGTGTTCGCCGTCCTTGAGCGGCACGGGCTCGCCGGCGAGCCCGCCGTATGGGTGGAGGAGCTCGCCGATGACGTCCGGGCCCAGCTTATGGCGGTGGACGCCGTGTTGGTCTGGGTGAACCCAGTGACTGAGGACACCGGCGAGGACCGCAGAGCTCTCGACGCGGTGCTGCGGGAGGTGGCGGCCGCCGGGATCCTCGTCAGCTGTCATCCCGACGTAATCGACCGGATAGGCACGAAGGAGGTGCTGGTCCGGACGCGGGAGTTGGGTTGGGGCACGGATACGCACCTCTACGCCAGCCATGCCGCGCTCGCGGCGGAGTTCCCCGCGCGCGTCGCCGAGGGGCCGCGGGTGCTGAAGTGCAGCCGCGGCAACGGCGGCATCGGCGTCTGGAAGGTAGAGCGCGCCGCGGGTCCCGACGTGCTGGTGCAGGAGGCGCGCGACCGGAGCCGGCGCACGATGCCACTCGACGCGTTCCTGGCCGAGCGCGCCGCCGACTTCGCGGCGGGCGGCCCCCTCGTCGACCAGCCGTTCCAGGCGCGGCACCTGGAGGGGATGGTCCGCTGCTACGTGAGCGGTACGCGGGTGGCCGGGTTCGGTGCCCAGTACGTGACCGCGCTCGCCTCGCCCGAGCATGGACGGGCCCCACCGCGCCTCTATTCTGGGCCGGACGACGCGCGCTTCCAGCACCTGCGCGGCCTGATGGAAGCGGAATGGATACCTGAGATGACGCTTCTGCTCGGCTTGGTCCCGGACGACCTGCCGGTCGTCTGGGACGCCGACTTCCTGCTCGGGCCGAAGGGCGCCGCCGGCGAGGACACTTACGTGCTCTGCGAGATCAACGCGAGCTCGGTTTACCCCATTCCAGACGAGGCGCACGACACCCTGGCCGCGACGCTGCGACATCGATTGGACGATGCCCACCGACCGGTGGAGCGGGACGCGGCCTTCGGAGGCTGACCGGAACCGGTTGTTAGCCTGGAAACAGCCTTGGAATACCGGATCGCTCCTCGTTTCATAGCGTACCCTTATGCGAATGGGCGGCCGCTGCCGTCACGGTGAACGTCCGCTATGGAGTGGCGTCCGCGGCTTCGTGAATGACCGGGATGGGCGCAAAGCAGCCAGAGGAGCCGTCCAGCACACGTCCGCTATCGGGATCCGAAGGGCTACGTGTGAACGATGGCGTTTGGTCGCAATCAGTCCGTCCGCATTTGCGTCAGCAAATCCCATTACGGCCGGCGGCTCTCAAAGATTGTCATCCGCTCCAACAAGAGCATGTCCGGAATGGCGTTTTTTTAGGCAACACGTCCGACCGTAGCTGACGCTTTGTCCGAGGCAGAGGTAATCGGCCCTTCCGGGGTTTGGATAGGTACCCATGCCTCTCCCGAGGCGGCATCCGCGACGGGCGTCGCGGATGTGTTTCCTCAGGCGCCACCGCCGATGGTATGACATCGGCGGTGACCCGGATCCTCGGGCTATGCCGACCGGCGGCGCAGGTCAGCGATCCGGGCGTTCAGCACGGCGCGCAACTCTTGCACCTCGACATAGGCGGCCTCGGCCTTCTCGAAGGCGGACAATCCGTCCTTTTGGATTTCCTGGGTCAGCGCCTCGATGCGCCGGACCGCGGTCAGGAAGCTCGGCGTCTCGGGTGAGCGGGTCTTGGACATGGTCAATCTCCTGGTCGCAGATCAGTTGTATGTGACGAAGGTCGGCACGACCCGGACGAAGATCGTCCCGTCGCGGAAGTGCAGGAACAGCGGCATGTGGGACTTGAGCTCGCGATAGCGCTCGATGACGAGGCCGGTGTCGGCCGCCGTCACCAGCGCCCAACCCGGCTCCCAGGCCGGGTCGTCGTCATCCCCATCGCCGAAGCCGAGCACCTCGATGGGAGCGGCATATGGCTTGATCTCGGCTGTCGCGCCGGTCCCAACGCCAGCTGCCGCGGCAAGGCCGGTCAGCAGGCTGCGCTCAACGCCTCGATTGAGCTGTCGCAGCCGCCGATCGGCGAGTTCCGCGAGATCGCCGAGGCTCGCGGCGAAGCCCTGCAAGGCCCCCGCCAGGGCGAT
The DNA here is from genome assembly GCF_014845115.1 of Methylorubrum zatmanii. Taxonomy (GTDB): domain Bacteria; phylum Pseudomonadota; class Alphaproteobacteria; order Rhizobiales; family Beijerinckiaceae; genus Methylobacterium; species Methylobacterium zatmanii. The sequence continues at coordinate 26,296 of NZ_NKUI01000085.1, forward strand.
GCGCCCAGCCGCCTCCAGATTCTCCGCGAGGGCGGCGTCGAACGCCGCGAGCGCGCGCTCGGCTCGTACGCCGGTGGCCTCGACAAGCCGGCGCACCAGTATCGCCGCGGCCGTCGGGGTCGGCTCAGATCGCGCCGCGACCGCATCCAGGGCGGTGAGCGGCGTCCCGGCATGGCCGAGCCCTGCGATGACGTTCGGAGTCCCGGTGGCCGCGCGCACGGTCGCGTAGGCGTTGAGGGCCTGGAAGCCCTCGACCGGACCGCCCCCTCGGCAGACCAGGGTCGCCGATAGGCCGTGCTCGCGGTGCAGCTCGCCCGCTCGGCCGAACGCCTCGCTCAACGAGTGCTCCGCCGACGGTCCCTCGAACATCGCGTAGATCCGGTGGAGCCGGATCAGGCCGTTCTCCTCCAGTGGGCGCAGGACGTGCTCGACGTCGCGACGGGCATCGCCGAACTCGGCGGCGATCAGCGCGATGTGGCGCGGATCCTCGGGCACCTCCCAGGTCCCCGGGCCTAAGCGGCGCCCCTCGCGCCTCAGGCGCTGCAGCGTCCTCTCCCGCTGGATCTCGCCCTCGACCGGCACCGCGCCGACCGAGATCACAGCGATGACCCTGGCTTGTACCCCGGCACCGCGCCCGTAGCGCTGACGCAGGCTGGTTTGCAGCCGGAGCACGACGGTCCTGTTGACCAAGGCCGCCGGATCGAGGGCGTCGCCGATCGCATCCCGGCAGGCGGCGAGGTCGGCAGCGGCGAGCCGAACCTTGAGCCGGGGCGGCTCGAGGCTACTGCTTGGATCGGCCTCGCCGAGCAGGAGCAGGTGTCCGTCGGACCCGAGGGGTGCGACGGTCAGGACGCTGGCCCGCACCGTGTGCTCGCCTCGCAGGCGTTGGCGCAGCCAGCCGAGCAGATCGCGGAGCTCGCGGATCTCGTCGGCGACCCGGGTCGCCCCTGCGTCGTCCAGCGGGATAGGAGGAGGACGGGCATCGCCCGGTTCAGCCGGGGGTACAGGCCCCCCGTGGGTCTTAGGAAAGAATCTGTGGTGTCGCATCGTGTCGTTCGCTGAGGTCGGGATGGGGCAGTGGTCCGGCGGCCAGCATGCCGGCGGCCGGATCGTCGAGGGTGGCGTCAGTCGAACAGCGGCCCGGGCTTGCCGTGCGGCGTCTTCGCCTTGCGCGTGGGCTTGGGGATCGCCTCGATCAGTTCGGCGATCGCATCGAGCCGCGCCCGGTCGGCCAGCCGCAGCTCCTGCCGGAGGATGCCGGCGAGGAAGGCCAGGATCTCGTCCGGGTGATCGAAACAGCGGTGGGCCAAGCCGTCGAGCAGCGTCGGCGACGACGCGCGGCGCGTGATCACCGGCACCGGCAAAACGGCGACCTGACGCATCAGCCCGTCGTCCGACAGCTCGCGGAACGCGAACCCACAGCCCGGGTCCACGACCACCACGTCCAGGGAACCCCACTCGTACTGATCGATCGCACAATCGAACGCATGCCGAAGCGCGGCGACCGAGCCCGGCTGCTCGAACGCGATCGGATGTCGGATCAACTCGATGGCGCCCTGATCCCACCAATGGGCGAGGGCATTGACCAGCGGGTGCTGAGCGCCGTCATCCGGCTCGATTAGGAACACCCGCCGGAGCCGGCGCGGGACCGGCAGGTCGTGCTGCCGGACCCACAAATAGTCGGCTTCCAGGCCATCCCGAACCACAGCGTCCTGCTCGGCCCATCCCGTCAGGAAGGCGTCGCGCACGAAGCCGGCGACCCCCGCGGTGAGGTTGCCCAGCGGCTCGGCCACGAAGGTCAGCTTGAGTTCGTGTTCGCCGATGATCGCACCGGGATCGAGCAGGATGCCGGTCGCGTCCTGGATCTCGCGGATGAGGTCGCCGGAGAGGAAGGCGTGAAGCCTTCCGGTACGGTCAGGATCGACAGGTTGGAGTTCGAGGGTAAGGCCGTCCTTGTGCCGGCGCGGGCGCTCGACCCGTGCGCGCACCCGCAAGCCCGGCGACTCGTGCGGGCGGCCGGGCTCGTTCGCGCCGGTGGGCGCGTCATGATCTGTATCTGTCATTTGTGATGTCCATCGTCAGGGGAAGGGGCGAAGGCGCCTCACCGACCGTCCAGCGAGCGCTGTCCGAGCGCCGCGTTCTGCCGTCCCCGTCCTCCTTGGGCTTTTGGGGCGAAGGGCCTTCGCCTGATCTGCTGTGATTGGACTGCTTTCCCCTCCGCTCCCGCAGCCGCAGAGGCTCGGGAGCGCGTCGCCTTTCGCTTGATTATGTTCTTCTAAGTTTGCTGTGTTTCGACTTGCTTCAGGCTCCCCGATCGGGCCGCAACGCCGACGATCCGAGCGCTCAAGGCTCGCAAGGGGTCGAGCGTCAGCGATAGGAAGAGCGTGAACTCGTCGGGCGATAACCGCACCTCCGCGGCGCGCTCCAGGCGTCCACGAAAGGTCGCAAATGCGGGCGGACAGCTTTCCGTCCTGGCTCGGATGAAATCGCTGCAGTTCGTGGGGGAAACTGCCTCGGTATGGGCCCGTATGATCGGCGCGAGCGCGCACCCAGAGCCTCGCCAGCTCGAGATCGCAGCCAGCCTCGTTCTCGCCGGCGGGCATGTCGTAGGTTGTGATCTCTTCGTGTTCGTGAGGAAGAGAGCACAGATGCCTCGCCGCCCTCCGTCGTCGCATTACTCCCGGTGTTCGCGAACTGTCTTTGCTTCACCCCGCCTCGGTTCTCGTCTCATCGATCTCGGCACGATCAGCCCCCGGGCTCTCGGGCGGCAACGCTCTGTCAGTGAACGTCTTTCAGGCTCAAAGCGATAACCGACGTAGGGTTGGGAGTGATAACCGACGTCTATCCAATTTTGGTGATATCCCACGTGACGGCGACCACCTCGATCCTAAGTCCGAGCGGAGGGGCGCCGGCTGAGCCCAACTACTCGAACTTCTGCCGTTGTTCGAAAGCAGGATATCTTACGGCGTCGTACCCCAGGCCCCGCTGTCGGATCAGGACGATCCGACAGCTCCTTGCCTCGTCTTCGCAGCGCTCGCAGCAACAGGTGCCTGGCCCGGCCTTGCCTTCCGGCTTCGGTATCCCGCAATCTAAGCCTCAGGCACGAGAGGCAGCGACCAGCGGCCAATCATATCTGCTGATCAGCCAAACACTCCAATCGACGATCCATTCACTCATCCAGTCGTCGTTCTCGGCGAAAGCCTCCGCGAAGGCGTCCTCCTGAGCGTCGTCATGGAATGCAAGCGCCGCGCGCACGTCGTCCAGGCATAGGTACCCGCACGCCACCATCTCAAGGCCCGCGTGGATCAGGTCGGCACGATCCTGCATCAGCACGGCCATCACATCGCGGCGCAAACGCTCGCAGAGTACCGCGTCGGTTAAGACTAGCAGGGCGTCCTCGTCGAGTCCGGCCAGAACCTTGAGCGGGCTCTTCTTCGTACGCCCCTCCCTGTACGCGACGACCGGATTTCTCCTATCCGCCTCTTGGCCGTCAGAGAGCTTGTGCTGGCGAAGCCAGAGGTCGGCAGTAAGCGCGTCCCAGGCATCCATCGGTTCCTTCAGGTCGCCGGGATCAGGCGGCCAGCTGGACATGAATTCGGAGGCATCGTGTATGGTCCAGCAATCGAGGGTCTGGGCTCCAGGTAAGAATGGGAGATCCCAGCACGGGTGATCGGCCAGAATCTTCGCGGGCGGGCGTCCGCGGAAGCCGAGGTCGAACGGCTTTTCGCCATAAACCTTTAGCTCCGGTGGCAGTAAGGTAAGGTCGCGACACGCTCGGCGGGCTTCCCGGAAGGCACCGGACGCGAACACCGCGGGCAGCGCTTGCACGAGATCGGGATCTGTCAACGGCATCGGACCATCGATCCGCGCCTTCCAGATCGCCAAGTCGAGGCCAGCAATCTGAGCGACTGCGCGCAGGATGGGGCGCATTTGGTCGTTGAGATGCTCTCGAACTGCGAGACGGCGCGCCTCGTCCGAGAATTCGGGCGTCATGCGATGCTGTGCCGACCGGTCGACGTCAGCGACCGCGACGTCGGGCCGATCTGACGTCACGTTGACGACCTCAGGGACCTGCGCTCCCATCAGGGACAGGCGGAAGCGCTGGCGGACGAGGTCGTGGCGGATGTGGCCGAGGAGCGTGGCGATGGTCGCTGGGTCGTGACGGCTATCCCGATCGGAGGAGGGATGGAGGGTGTATCGTGCGTCGTCCATGATCGTCGGTTCCCGATAGTCATGCTGAGAGGTTGCCAGCCGAGGGGCGTGGCGGCGGGGGGATGGC
>NZ_NKUI01000086.1 GCF_014845115.1 Methylorubrum zatmanii
GACATCGTGCTCGGCGACAACGGCGTGGCGGTGTTTGCCGGCGGCGTGCGGGTGAGCGTGGCGACCCTGGCTCCGGCCGACGGCGGCAAGGACACGCTGATCCTCGGCGAGGGCGACAACCTCGTGCTCGGCGGCGCGGATGCGGATGCGATCACCACCGGCAAGGGTGCCGACGTGATCCTCGGCGACAACGGCAGCGTCACCTACGACGCGGCCGGCCTGCTGCAGCAGGTCCTGTCCACCGAGACGGGCCTGGGCGGTGACGACACCATCGAAGCCGGTGCGGGGGACAACCTCGTCCTTGGCGGCTTCGGGGCCGACACCGTCACCACCGGCTCCGGCGCGGATGTGATCCTCGGCGATAGCGGCGAGGTGCTCTACGCCGCCGGCCGTCTGATCCAGGCCCGCAGCCTGGATGCCGGCATCGGCGGCCGGGACGCGATCAAAGCCGGCGAGGGCGCCAACATCGTCATCGGCGGCATGGATGCCGACACGATCGAGACGGGTTCCGGCCGTGATGTGGTGCTGGGCGACAGCGGCCTCGTCCGCCTCGACGCCGATGGCCTCGCGCAGGTGAGTTCGACCGACACCGCCCTGGGCGGTGACGACGTCATCGATGCCGGCGCGGGCGACAACCTCGTGATCGGCGGCTTCGGTGCCGACACGCTCACCACCGGCGCCGGTGCGGATATCGTGCTCGGCGATAGCGGCGAGGCGCGGTTCACGGTCGGCGTCATCGCCTCGGTGACGACGCTCGACGCCGCATCCGGCGCGGGCGACACGATCCGGGCGGGCGATGGCGACAACCTGGTCTTCGGCGCCCTCGGCGGCGATACGATCACCACCGGCACCGGCAGCGATGCCATCCTCGGCGATCACGGCCGCGCCACCTTCTCCGGCGGCGTCATGGTCGTGCTGGAGACGATCGATCCCACGGCGGGCGGCGACGACCGGATCGTGGCGGGCGACGGTGACAACCTCGTCTTCGGCGGTGTCGGTGCGGACCGCATCGTCACCGGGGCCGGGGCCGACATGATCCTCGGTGACAACGGCCGGGCGGACCTCGCCCTGGTCGGCGGCCGTGCCGTGATCCGTCGGCTGGCCTCCACCGATCCGCTCGCGGGCGGCGACGACCGCATCGAGGCCGGCGGCGGCAACGATGACGTGGCCGGCGGCACGGGCGCGGACGTGATCCTCGGCGGCGACGGGCACGACGTGCTGTTCGGCGACCACATGCTCTACGACCTGGCCCTGCCGGTGAACCAGCGCGCGGTCTCGATCTTCACGGCGGCCACCGATGGCGGCGGCAACGACACCATCGAGGGTGGCGCGGGCGACGACTTCCTCTACGGCCAGCAGGGCGACGACCAGCTCTCGGGCGGTGACGGAGACGACGACATCACCGGCAGCCACAACGTGCTGGGCGGAGCCGACGGCAACGACCTCATCAACGGCGGCACGGGTGCCGACGTGATCCTCGGCGACAACGGCGTCATCACCCGCACCGTGCTGGTGGACGACGTGAAGTCGGTCACGTGGCAGCGCAACCCGGGTGTCTTCGCCGATACGGTGATGCGCGACGTGCTGCGCTTCGACCTCATCGACTTCGTCGGCGGCAACGACGCGATTGCCGGCGGCGCGGGCGACGACCGGATCTTCGGTCAGATGGGCGACGACCTCATCTACGGCGAGGAAGGCTCCGACGAGATCGTGGGCGGCCTCGGCCGCGACACGATCGATGGGGGTGCCGGGGTCGATTACATTCTCGGCGACGAGGGCCGGATCGTGCGCGCCTACGGCCGGGATGGCTCGGCCGTGCTCAACAGCGACGGCACCTGGCACCGCGACGTGGTGCTGGAGGAGATCGGCACGGTCACCGCCGCCATCGCCACCGACTCCCAGACCGGAGCGGCCCGGACCGCCGATCTCGCCGAGAAGCTGGCGCAGGCGGATCTCGTCCTCGCGGTCGGTGCCCGTGACGGCTCGGGAGCCCGCCTCACCTCGGGCGAGGCCGGAACCTGGACGACCTCGGCGCTGACCGTCTCGCTGGCCAAGGCCGATGACGACGTGATCGCCGGCGGCGACGGCAACGACGTGCTGTTCGGGCAGCGCGGCAACGACAGCCTGGGCGGCGGCGACGGCGACGACCTGATCTACGGCGACCGGGCCTCGAACCTCGCGGAGACCACCTCCGACAAGCCGACCATCGTCAACGCGATCCGGCTGATCGGGGCTGCGTCCGAGACCGGTCTCGCGCTTCCCCTCGGCGGCGAGGTGGTGGTGCCGGCTCTCAACCTCGTGCCCGGCGCCCTCAGCGCCGGTGCCCCGCGCATCGAGTTCTACCCCTCGATGGCGGGCGTGGCCTCCGACATCGCCGGTTCCGACCCGATCCGGCGCGGCGACGGCGCGGTGCTCACGGTCTACGCCTCGATGGTGCCGAGCCTCTACGGCAGCAACGGCGTGCTGGCGGGCAACGACATCATCGACGGCGGCGCCGGCAATGACACGATCTACGGCGACAGCAGCGAGACCTACACCCTCGACGTCACCGCCTACGCCGCGCTCAACGGCCAGATCGACAAGGTCTCCGCCTCGCTCACCGACCTGCTCGGCGTCTTCGCCACGCTCAGCCGCGGCGTCGACCTGCTGCAGGGTGGTCCGAGCCGGACCATTGCCTACGGCAACGACACCATCTCCGGAGGGACGGGCGACGACTTTATCGTGGGTGACGCCGCCCGCACCATCGTCCAGGGCGCGGGTCCGCTGCGCAGCCTGTCCGCCGAGGCGGCCCTGACGCTCAGCGACTTCCTCTCCGACATGCGCGCGGTCATCACCGACCTCGCCATGACGGGTCGGGCGGCGCAGGCCTCGGTGACGGCCAAGCTGGAGGCTGCGGCGCAGCTGCCGCTGAACCAGATCCTCGCCTACGGCCTGCCGGAGTCGATGCGCACGAACCACACGCTCTCGATCGGCAACGACACGATCGATGCGGGCGCGGGCGACGACCTCGTCGTCGGCGACACCCTGGTCATGCTTCAGCCCGGCGTGGCCCGCGGTCTCGCGGTCTCCGATCCGGCGAAGGCGGCGGACGCGGCCTCGGTGGAGGCGGCCGTGACAGCCCGCGCCGCAGAGCGGTTCTCCGCCATGCAGCAGCATTGGGTGGCGGACTTCCCCGTCGACCTGAAGTCCACGGCCCTGCACTGGCTGGTGACGGTGGCCTCGCGCGGCGACGCCTTCCTGAGCGGGAACGACCGGATCGATGGCGGCGACGGCAACGATCTGCTGATCGGCGATACCGGCTTCCTCCAGATGCCGGCCGCCAACGCGGCTCAGGCTCAGGGCACCACCTCCGCGAGCCTCGCGGAAGATCGTGCACAGGTCCAAGCCCGTGTCCTCGGCACCAACGGGACGGGCCTCGACGGGGATCTCGATCCCTGGACCCGCTCGGCCTGGAACGCCCTGGCCGGCAGCGTCCTCGGCTGGCGCAACCCGCTCTATGACGGCCTGAACTGGGATACCCCCTTCGGCTTCGCCGGGCCGCAGAGCCTGACCGCGGCCTACCGTGGCTGGATCGGGGCGCCGAGGGATACCCGCTTCGACCTGCAGAGCGTGCTGTTCGACGTCCGCTTCATCCTTGGCGTCCCGGATCCCGCCTCGCCGGCTTCCGGCGTCTATGCCGGTGCCATCAAGGCCGGCGAGGACATCATCACCGGCGGGGCGGGCAACAACCGGATCTTCGGGGCGAAGGCGACGCTGGTGCCGACGATCAACGCGACGGGTGAGATGGTGGGGCCGAACTCCTTCACCGTGCTCCTGCCGACCGATCTCGGCATGGCGCAGGGGAGCTTCACCCCGGCGCTATTCCCCAACAGCATCGGCATCATCAACACCGCCGGGGCCGGAACGCAGTTCCTCAACTTCCACTACGGCGTGGCGGTTGGCGGGCAGTGGGGAACGTCGTCGCTGGCCAGCTACCTCCAGACCTATGGCGGTTCGGGATCCGGCCCTGCATACGGGCTCAACCCCTGGCTCCCGGCACCGCAATACGGCGCTCCGCAAGGTTCCTCGACCGGGGCTGACCAGATCAGCGAGGGCGACAGCGGCATCAAGGTGATCGGCTTCCACAAGAAGAAGGCGATCTGGACCTTCGATGCGGGCGTGACGCTGCCGGCCCTCTCGGCGACGGTCGCCAACACCTTGACGCCGACCTCGGTGGCTGGCCGCCCGGCGGCCATCGAGGCGGTCGCCCACAAGCCGCTGCTGGCGAACGATGTCATCCGTTCCATCCAAGGCGGCGACATCGTCCTGCGCGGGACGGACCGGCCTCCGGCATCCGCCCCGGCGAAATACGCGACCTGGGTGTTCGACGAGGCCAAGGGCAGCTTGGTGGAGCAGGCCAAGGACGAGGACGACATCCTCTTCCTCGCCAAGCGCTTCGGCGATCCGACGCTGCCCGCGAAGTGACCGGGGCGGACGGCGTGAAGGCGCCGTCCGCCCGAAAGCGGCTCACGGATGCCGATCCGGCCGGCTGTTTGGCCGCTACCGGACGAGGCAGAGGTCGGTTCGGCCCTTCGAGCAGGCTGCCGGCGAGCCGCGGCGGAACCGCGCGATCCGATCCAGCGGGCTCGAAGCTGATGGGCTGATGGAATGTGCCGGCCGGAGCGAAGGCGCCTGCGCCCTCAGCCGGCCGGTGACGGGACCGGGTGGTGCGGGCGCTGGCGAGACGTCCGGCCGCGACGCGGCCGAATGATCGTCCGTGGGCGGCAAGTCTGTTCGAGAGGGCGTTTCTGTTCGAGAGGGCGTTGCGTGAAGCGGGTCACGTCACCTCGAAGCTCGTCCACAGCCCCGTATCGAACCGTTCCAGAACGGTTGCGCTAAGGAGCCAGCGGCCGGGATTGTCGGCCACGAAGGCGATCTGGGCATTGCGGCCCTCGGGAATCTGGACCGTGTCGAGCCAGTAGGGCTCCCAGCCGTCATCCAACTGATGCAGCAGGCGGAAGACATGGCCGTGCAGGTGCAGGCTCTGGATGAAGCCGGTGTCGTTGCGGATCGCCAGCACCACGACCTGACCGCGCTTGACCGAAAAGAGCGGCGCTGCTCCCATCGCTCCGCTGGCGCCGTTGATCTGCCAGACCTTGGCCGGATCGCCTTGATAGGGCGTCTCGCTGCCGGGCTTGGTCTTGTCCGGCCGCACGCCCCCGCTCAGCACGAGTTCGCGCCGCAGGGCGCTCTGGAGCCGGATCTCGGCGGGCAGGCGCTTGTTCTCGGGGATCGAGCCGATCGCCCCGCGGCCGGCCTGCGTCACCGGCTCGCCTGCGGCGGCGAGCGTCGCGAGCGGCAGCCCCTGACCGATCAGCGCGGTGATCGTCCCCGCCGGACCCGCCTGGGGCGGAAGATCGAGGAGAAGGTCGTAGCGGGTGCCGGGGGCAAAGGGCAGAGTGGCCTTCAACGGTTCGAAGGTGTCGGTCGGTTGCCCGTCCACCGCCGCGACATAAGCCTTGAGCCCGTCGAAGCGGATGCGCAGCGCCCGGGCATTGCAGGCATTGGCGAGCCGCAGGCGCAGACGGCTGCCGGGGCGCGCTTCCAGTGTCAGCGGGATCGGCCGGCCGTTGAGGGTAACGACGCTGCCGAGCCGGCCGGCCGCCGCGGCGAAGGCGACCTGCCCGAAAGGCTGGAGCGTGCCGGCCTCGTCGAGCCGCCAATCCTGCAGCAGCAGCGCGACATCCTGGTCGACCGGGGGCGGGGAGGGCTCTTCCACGATCAGCATGCCGGCGATGCCCCGGCCCGACGGTTCGCTCGACCCGCCGACCACGAGGGTGCGGATCAGGAAGCTGCCGGCATCCGGCGGCGTGAAATCGTAGGTGAAGCTGCCGCCCGGCATGATCGGCGGCTGGGTGACACCGCCGACGCCGTCCATGGCGTTAACGATGCGCACCCCGTGCCAGTGCAGGGAAAAGGGCTTGTCGGTCCCGTTCTCGACCCGCAGCCGCACGGCCTCGCCGAGCTTCAGCCGCAGGATCGGCGGTGCGGCGTCGCCGCCCAAGCGCCAGACCGCCGTCTCGGGTGCGGGTTCGGGCTTCAAGCGGAGTTGGGCCGGCGCTGCCTTGAGAGGCTTGGGCTCCGGCGGCGCTTTTCCGGGGGAAGCGGGGGCAGGCGCCTGTGCGGGTGCGGCGCCGGGCATCAGCGCGAGGGCGGCGCCTCCGGCGACCAGCGCGCGCCGCGAAAAAAGATGTCCCGGCTCGGGCAGGGCCGTCGGGTCGGGCTTTCGCATGGCGCCTCGCGTCGTCTCTTCTGTGTGGGAGGCGTTGTAGGGTGGCGCGCCTCACCCCGCCACCGGGCCAGTGCCCCCGCAAGTTTTTTGCTGCGGCTCCGGGTGCGCGTGCTATAGACGCGCGCTTCGACGGCTCGGAATTCCGAGCCCGTGTCGATGGCGCTCGCGGGCGTGGCGGAACTGGTAGACGCGCTGGATTTAGGTTCCAGTGTCGCAAGACGTGGGGGTTCGAGCCCCTCCGCCCGCACCAAGTCCGTATCGGGATCGGCGCCGGGACCGAATCGGTTCCCGCCGGGGCCCCCATATCGGGGGCTTTCCAGGCGCAGCGGCACGCGAAGACGAGATTGCGGTTTAGAAAACAGCGGACGAACGACGATGCAGGTGACCGAGACGACCTCCGAGGGGCTGAAGCGCGAGTTTCAGGTGCTCCTCCCCGCCAACGAGCTTGAGGATCGCCTCAACACCGAGCTCTCGAACATCAAGGGCAAGGTCCAGATCAAGGGCTTCCGCCCCGGCAAGGTGCCGGTGGCGCATCTGCGCAAGGTCTACGGCAAGTCGGTGATGGCCGACGTTCTCCAGAACGCCGTCAACGAGGCCAACCAGCAGATCGTGGCCGACAAGGGCCTGCGCCTCGCCCTGGAGCCGCAGATCGAGTTCCCGAAGGACGAGGAGCAGAACATCATCGAGCGCGCCCTCGATGCCAAGGGCGACCTTGCCTTCAAGGTCAAGCTCGAGGTGCTGCCGAGCTTCGAACTCGCCGACCTGTCCGACGTGTCGATCAAGAAACTCGTGCTGAAGCCCTCCGACGAGGAGATCAACGAGACCCTCGAGCGCATGGCCAAGGACGGCCGCTCCTTCGAGCCCCGTGAGGAGGGCGCCGAAGCCCAGTCCGGCGACCGCGTCACCATCGACTTCGTCGGCCGCATCGACGGCACCGAGTTCGAGGGCGGCAAGGGCGAGGGCGTCGATCTGGAGCTCGGCTCCAACACCTTCATTCCCGGCTTCGAGGACCAACTCGTCGGCGCCAAGGTCGGCGACAGCCGCCTGGTCAAGGTGGCCTTCCCGGCCGATTACCAGGCCGAGCAGCTCGCCGGTAAGGATGCCGAGTTCGACGTGACCGTGAAGGCGGTCGCCGCTCCCGGCGAGACCAAGATCGACGACGAACTCGCCAAGCGCTTCGGCATGGACGACCTGGAGAAGCTGAAGGAGGCCGTCTCCAAGGCGATCGGCGCCGATTACGAGGCGCAGTCCCGCCGCAAGCTCAAGAAGGAGCTGCTCGATGCGCTCGACGGCAAGTACGCCTTCGATCTGCCGCCGAGCCTCGTCCATCAGGAGTTCGCAGCCGTGTGGGCGCAGGTCGAGCAGGACCTGAAGAACCGCGGCAAGACCTTCGAGGACGAGGGCACCACCGAGGAGGCCTCGCAGGCGGAGTACCGCAAGATCGCCGAGCGGCGCGTCCGCCTCGGTCTGGTGCTTGCGCAAGTCGGCGAGACGGCCGATATCAAGGTCTCGGACGATGAGGTCAACCAGGCCCTGTTCGCCCGGATCCGGCAGTTCCCGGGCCAGGAGAAGCAGGTCTACGACTTCTACCGCAACAATCCGCAGGCGCTCGCCGAGCTTCGCGCGCCGCTGTTCGAGGAGAAGGTCGTCGACCATGTCCTCGGGCAGGTCCAGGTCGTCGAGGAGCCCGTCTCCAAGGAGACGCTTTTCGCCGAGGACGACGAGGCCGATGCCGCGTCGGACAAGAAGCCGAGCGAGTCCAAGAACGAGGCGGCGGCCGAGCAGGCCGCCGGCTGATCGCCACCTTCCCCCGGCTCCGTGGGCGGGCGGCGATCTGATCAGGCGGCGTTAACGGCCGCTATGTTCGCTGTAACCAACCGGCGCCCGAGCGATTCGCTCGGGTCCGGACCCCGGAGCCGAGGGCTGACATGAGAGATCCGGTCGACTACTTCCACAACTCGCTCGTACCCATGGTGGTCGAGCAGTCGAGCCGCGGCGAGCGTGCCTTCGACATCTATTCCCGGCTTCTGCGCGAGCGGATCATCTTCCTCACCGGCCCCGTCGAGGACCAGGGTGCGTCGCTGATCGTCGCCCAGCTTCTGTTCCTGGAGGCCGAGAACCCGAAGAAGGAAATCTCCTTCTACATCAACTCCCCCGGCGGCGTGGTGACCTCGGGCCTGTCGATCTACGACACGATGCAGTTCATCCGTTGCCCGGTCACGACGCTCTGCGTCGGACAGGCGGCCTCGATGGGCTCGCTCCTGCTGGCCGCCGGCGAGGCCGGCCACCGCTTCGCCCTGCCGAACGCCCGGATCATGGTGCATCAGCCCTCCGGCGGCTTCCAGGGCCAGGCCACCGACATCCTGATCCATGCCCGTGAGATCGAGGCGCTCAAGAAGCGGCTCAACGAGATCTACGTGAAGCACACGGGCCGCGACTACGAGACGATCCATCAGGCGCTGGAGCGCGACAACTTCATGACCGCCGATGCGGCCAAGGAGTTCGGCCTGATCGACGACATCCTGCACAAGCGTCCCGAGACGGCTGCCACGGCCTGATCGGGCTGGGACCCTGAGGCGCTTAGGGCACGCTGACCACCCGGAGCGGGGCATGCGTCTTTTCGGCGCCTGTTCCGGTCCTCAGGCCAGTTGATCCCGAGCCGGCTGCATGATTGCATCGGGAGTCGAGCGCCTCATTCCCGACGCATCCGCCCGGTGTGACTGTTTCTTTAGGCGGATGCGCTTACATCTTATGATCGACGCGCGTGCCCTCCTGGCTGGGGCCGCGCCCGCGAACCGGAGACCGATATGAGCAAGACAGGCGGCAACGACTCGAAGAGCACGCTGTACTGCTCGTTTTGCGGCAAGAGCCAGCACGAGGTCCGCAAGCTGATCGCGGGCCCGACGGTGTTCATCTGCGACGAGTGCGTCGAGCTGTGTATGGACATCATCCGTGAGGAATCGAAATCCTCGCTGGTGAAGTCCCGCGACGGGGTACCGACCCCGAAGGAGATCCGGCGGGTCCTCGACGACTATGTCATCGGCCAGGACTTCGCCAAGAAGGTTCTCTCGGTGGCGGTGCACAACCACTACAAGCGGCTCGCCCACGCGACGAAGCACAACGACGTCGAACTCGCCAAGTCCAACATCATGCTGATCGGGCCGACGGGCTCGGGCAAGACGCTGCTCGCGCAGACCCTGGCCCGCATCCTCGACGTGCCGTTCACCATGGCGGACGCGACGACGCTGACCGAGGCCGGCTATGTCGGTGAGGACGTCGAGAACATCATCCTCAAGCTGCTCCAGGCCTCCGACTACAACGTCGAGCGGGCGCAGCGCGGCATCGTCTACATCGACGAGATCGACAAGATTTCCCGCAAGTCGGACAATCCCTCGATCACCCGCGACGTGTCCGGCGAGGGCGTGCAGCAGGCGCTCCTGAAGATCATGGAAGGCACCGTCGCCTCCGTGCCTCCGCAGGGCGGCCGCAAGCACCCGCAGCAGGAGTTCCTGCAGGTCGACACCACGAACATCCTGTTCATCTGCGGCGGCGCCTTCGCCGGGCTGGAGCGCATCATCTCCCAGCGCGGCAAGGGCACCTCGATCGGCTTCGGCGCCAGCGTCCAGGCTCCGGACGATCGCCGCACCGGCGAGATCTTCCGCTCGGTCGAGCCGGAGGATCTGCTCAAGTTCGGCCTCATCCCCGAATTCGTCGGCCGCCTGCCGGTGCTGGCGACCCTGGAGGATCTCGACGAGGAAGCCCTCAAGAAGATCCTGCAGGAGCCGAAGAACGCCCTGGTCAAGCAGTACCAGCGGCTGTTCGAGATGGAGAATGTCGAGCTGACCTTCCAGGACGAGGCCCTCAGCCTGGTCGCCCGCAAGGCCATCGAGCGCAAGACCGGCGCCCGCGGCCTCCGGTCGATCCTGGAGACCATCCTCCTCGATACGATGTACGACTTGCCCGGCCTCGACTCGGTCGAGCAGGTGGTCATCGGCCCCGAGGTGGTGGAGGGCAAATCGAGGCCGCTCTTCATCCACGGCGACCGCAACAAGGACGCTCCGGCCAGCGTCAGCGCCTGATCGGCAATCAACCAGGGCCGTCCGGCTGTTGAGCCGGCGGCCCTTTTTCGTTCCAGAGGGTATTCGCGCTTGAAAGCACCCTCCGAAACGACCACCTGAGGCTTACCGCAGGTCCCTACGCTGATCCCCCAAAAGGTTCGGGCCCGCGCTACCAGCCGCAAACGAATTCTCCGCTTCCGACCCTTCGCGGCCCGGTCGGCACCTGGCAGGATGCTTGCTCTCGTTGAGGAGCGAATGCTCGGCGTCAACACATAAGGGAAGAACCCATGACCCAGTCGAAATCGCGCCAGCCGGTCGTTCCCGGTTCGACGGGCTCCTACGCCGTCCTGCCGCTGCGTGACATCGTCGTGTTCCCGCACATGATCGTGCCCCTGTTCGTGGGCCGCGAGAAGTCGATCCGTGCGCTCGAGGAGGCGGTGCGCTCGGATCGACACATCCTGCTCGCGACGCAGATCAACGCCAGCGACGACGATCCGGCCACCGACGCCATCTACACGATCGGCACCCTGGCTTCCGTGCTGCAGCTCCTGAAGCTGCCCGACGGCACGGTGAAGGTGCTGGTCGAGGGCGCCGGCCGGGCGCAGATCGAGGCCTTCGTGCGCTCGGACGAGTATTACGAGGCGCAGGCCCTCACCCTCGCCGACGATCTCGGCGACCGGGTCGAGGCCGAGGCGCTCGCCCGCTCGGTGATCTCCGAGTTCGAGAACTACGTGAAGCTCAACAAGAAGATCTCGCCCGAAGTCGTCTCCGCCGTCACCCAGATCGACGAGCCGTCCAAGCTCGCCGACACGGTGGGTTCGCATCTGGCGGTCAAGATCGCCGACAAGCAGGCCATTCTCGAGATCCCCACGGTGGCGCAGCGCCTGGAGCGCGTGCTGTCGCTGATGGAGAGCGAGATCTCCGTGCTCCAGGTGGAGAAGCGCATCCGGACCCGCGTCAAGCGGCAGATGGAGAAGACCCAGCGCGAGTACTACCTCAACGAGCAGATGAAGGCGATCCAGAAGGAGCTCGGCGACGAGGACGGTCGCGACGAGCTGGCCGAGCTCGAGGAGAAGATCGAGAAGACCAAGTTCACGAAGGAGGCCCGCGAGAAGGCTCAGGCCGAGCTGAAGAAGCTGCGGCAGATGTCGCCGATGTCGGCCGAGGCCACGGTCGTGCGCAACTATCTCGATTGGATGCTCGGTATCCCGTGGGGCAAGCGCTCGAAGATCAAGAAGGACCTGCTCGGCGCCCAGGCGATCCTCGATTCGGATCACTTCGGTCTCGACAAGGTCAAGGACCGGATCGTCGAGTACCTCGCCGTGCAGCAGCGTGCGAACAAGCTGACCGGCCCGATCCTGTGCCTCGTCGGCCCGCCCGGTGTCGGTAAGACCTCGCTCGGCAAGTCGATCGCCAAGGCGACGGGCCGCGAGTTCGTGCGCATGTCGCTCGGCGGCGTGCGGGACGAGGCCGAGATCCGCGGTCACCGCCGGACCTATATCGGCTCGATGCCCGGTAAGGTCGTGCAGTCGATGCGCAAGGCCAAGACCTCGAACCCGCTCATCCTGCTCGACGAGATCGACAAGATGGGCATGGATTTCCGTGGCGATCCGTCCGCGGCGCTCCTCGAGGTGCTGGACCCCGAGCAGAACGCGACGTTCAACGACCACTATCTGGAGGTCGATTACGATCTCTCGAACGTCATGTTCGTCACCACGGCCAACACCCTCAACATTCCGGGCCCGCTCATGGACCGGATGGAGGTGATCCGCATCGCCGGCTACACCGAAGAGGAGAAGCTGGAGATCGCCCGCCGCCACCTGATCCCCGAAGCGACGAAGAAGCACGGGCTCGGGACCGACGAGTGGTCGATCACCGATGACGGCCTGATGATGCTGATCCGCCGCTACACGCGGGAGGCGGGCGTCCGCAACCTGGAGCGCGAGATCTCCAACCTGATCCGCAAGGCGGTGAAGGAGATCTTGATCACCAAGGTGAAGCAGGTCGAGGCCAATCCCGAGACGCTGCCGGAATTCCTCGGCCCGCCGAAGTTCCGCTACGGCGAGATCGACGCGGACGATCAGGTCGGCGTGGTCACGGGTCTGGCCTGGACCGAGGTGGGTGGCGAGTTGCTGACCATCGAGGGCGTCATGATGCCGGGCAAGGGCAAGATGACGGTCACGGGCAACCTGCGCGACGTGATGAAGGAATCGATCTCGGCGGCGGCGAGCTATGTCCGCTCGCGGGCCATCGATTTCGGCATCGAGCCGCCGCTGTTCGAGCGCCGGGACATCCACGTCCACGTTCCCGAGGGGGCGACCCCGAAGGACGGGCCCTCGGCCGGCATCGCCATGGCCACGGCCATCATCTCGACCCTTACCGGCATCCCGGTGCGTCGGGACGTGGCGATGACCGGCGAGGTGACCCTGCGCGGTCGCGTGCTGCCGATCGGCGGCCTGAAGGAGAAGCTGCTCGCGGCCCTGCGCGGCGGCATCAAGACGGTCCTGATCCCCGAGGAGAACGCCAAAGACATCGCCGAGGTGCCCGACAGCGTGAAGAATGGCCTGGAGATCGTGCCCGTCTCCCGGATGGACCAAGTGCTCCAGCACGCCCTCGTGCGGCAGCCCGAGCCGATCGAATGGGACGAGCCGCTTCCCGCCAAGACCCCGAAGCGTGAAGACGACGGCTCGGCTGTGGTCGCCCACTAAGCCGCTTCCCAGGCCCTGACGAGGAAGCCCCCGGAGTGCCGCTCCGGGGGCTTTTTTCGAGGTGACACCCGGGAGAGGCCACGGCATACCCTTGCGCAGGCGCGCGCGCTTCCGTATCGCTGCGCGGCACCGGTTCGGGCGGTTAGCTCAGTTGGTAGAGCGTCTCCTTTACACGGAGAGGGTCGGGGGTTCGAGTCCCTCACCGCCCACCAGCACGCATGGCTTTGGACGCATTTCAGGCGGCGGTGTGATCGATCTTTTTCGACACACCTGCTTGTTCAGCTTTCTTGTTCAGCTTTGACCGGGGCGTGTCTGACTGAAAACATCGTAATCGTTAGGTTTCTAGAGTCAAAGCGGTCGCCGATGATGGGCGAGACAAGCTCCTAGTTACAGAGGTAGGCGATTTCGCAGCCTATATTCCGAGCATCCGGCTTGTCCGCCCGATCCGAGATCACGCGATCTATTTCTCGTCGATGAACAGGAAGCGTCCTTGTTCATTGGCTCCGGTTTGCTCTGTCGTCTCCATCAGCTAAAATTGTGGCCCGAGTTCTGGAGACATGTGCGTCGAGTGATCTTGGCAATCGGTGTTACCATTGTTCCGTATTTCACTCACTGGACAATCGGGCGGCCGTCATGTCTGGCTTCTTCGGTGTCTACGCTAAGAGAGCACCGGACATGGAGGGTGAACTCGGCGGTGCGAGCCTAGACCTGAGCGCCGCGTGAACAGAGTCGTATCGTGTAACAGGCGTATATAAGTACACTTGCTCTCTGATGGTCAAGTTAATTCGAGGCAATGCTGCCGTCAGAGAGACTGCGAATGCAAGAAAGTTCGGGGCAGAAACTGATACGATTTCTAAGCCCAATGAGATGGCTGGAGGATTGTCGTTTCCGGACAAAAAGACCTCCGGCTTCGCTAATCTGCGATCAAGCGGAAGCCCGGTTTCGGTGAGAAAAGACGGAAATGATTTGTTGCATATCAGTGTTGTCGTAGCCCCGGCTGATGTGTGGATTCACCCATTTGTTGTTTCACATACGGTCACAGCATGGCGAACACTGTGATTGGTTTGTGCCGAAGCGGGGCGCTGCACCACAAGAAGCGCGATGCCTTGCCGCATCAACGAAGCTCATCAGCAAGGCGTTGCCCCACCACTCTTCCACGACAACGATGCCCATTGCAGTTTCCTGGGCGGAACAATGAGCGGTGTTCGAGGGTCATTCCGAATGGATCGGTGTCGGCCGATCGGTTTGCGTGAATGAGGAGACACACCCATGCTCAAGGGCGGCCTGCTTTGGTTGATCGGTATCCCGCTCCCGATCATCCTTCTGCTGTGGTTCTTCGGTGTCTTCCACTGATCGTGCCCTGAGCCGGGACGGAACGCGCAGGAGCAGACGGTCGGGGCAGGCATCTGTCGACCGTCGGCTCACTGGCGCTGGAAGCATATCGGGATCCTGCCCCGTCAAGGGCCATGCGGTCCGCGTGGCACTGTCACTCCGAGCCCGCTGGCCGCGGTACTCGTTCGCCACGGCCGAAGGGGCGGGGGAGGGAGCCGATGGACTGGCATCGGCGGCCCCTCCTCAAGGGCATGCGCCTCCGGTTCCCCCTCCGGTTCCCTTGGCTTAGACCGGTGAATGCATCGCACCGCCGCCGGTCGCTCCTCGCAGGTGTCGGCGTTTCGTCCGTGCCGAGGCTGCGCAAGGGAAACGTCGATGCAGGAGGCCGGCCTGATCATCCGGCTCCCGACCGCGTTTACGTCCGTCGAACCCCCTGGGATGAAGGGCCCACTGTGAGCCGCTTATTCTGAGGCGGCTTCGTACGATCCTGCGAGGATCCGCCGCATCGCGCCGCCAGGGCACGAGGGGCCGCTCCGCCGGGATGACGGATTTCCTGTTTGTTCACAGCCATTTCCCGGGGCCGTTCGGCTTCCTCGCCGAGGCCTTGATCGGCCGCGGCCATCGCTGCGCGGCGATGGCCGCCGAAACCGCGCCGGGGATGGAGGGGGTGCCGATTCTGCGCTGGAGTCCCGGGCGAGCCGTGACCCCTGGCCTGTTCCCCCTGGCCCGTCCGGCCGAGGAGGCCTTCATCAATGCCACCGCGGCGTTGAAATGCGCGTTGGAGCTGCGCAAGCACGGCTTCGATCCGGCCGTTATCGTCGGCCATCCGGGCCGGGGCGAGACGCTGCTCCTCAATCAGGTTTTTCCGCGGGCACGCCAGCTCGTCTATGCCCCGTATTATCGGGCGGAGGGCGATGCGCTCGGTTTCGACACGGAGTGGAAGCGGGCTCCGACCCTGGAGGACCGGCTGCGCGACCGGGCCGAGAACGCGACCCTCGCGATGGCTTACGGCGAGGCCGACCGGCTGGTCTGCCCGACGGAGTTCCAGCGTAGCCTGCTGCCGCCGGCCCTGAGGGCCCAGGCCAGCGTGATCCATGAGGGCATCGATACGGATCGGGTCCGCTACGATCCTGCGGCGGCGCTGCACCTTCCCGACGGACGCGTCCTCACCAAGGCTTGGCCGGTCGTCACCTTCATCGCCCGGCAGCTCGAGCCCCTGCGCGGCTTTCCGACCTTCATGCGGGCCCTGCCGCGCCTGCTGGAGGCGGTGCCCCAGGCCGAGATTGTCGTGATCGGAGCCGATGGACGCCGCAACTCGGTGGCGAAGGCCTCCGAGACGCAGGCCTGGAAGGAGCGGATGCTGACCGAGCTGGAGGGCCGGCTCGATCTCGGTCGCGTCCATTTCCTGAGCCGGCTGACGCATGACAGGATGCTCGCCGCCCTGTCGGTCTCCACCGCCCACGTCGCCTATACCTATCCCTTCGCCCTGCCCCGGGCGTCCCTGAAGGCGATGGCCTGCCGATGCCTGGTCGTCGGTTCCGATACCGCGCCCATGCGCGAGGTGATCCGCTCCGGCGTCAACGGGATTCTGCGCGATTTCTTCGATGCCGAGGCCCTGGCCGACGAGCTGATCGCCGCCTGCCGCGCGCCGGAGCGGTCACGGGCCCTGCGGGAGGCGGCCCGGCGCACCGTGGTCGAGCGCTACGACCGGCGGCGCCACTGCCTGCCGACCTGGCTCGCGCTCCTCACCTATCTGGCCGACACGCCGTCCCGTGTCTGAACGGGGAGGGGCCTGTCACGCCCTGAACAGGTGCAGGCTGAAACCGCTGTCCTCGTCGATCCACTGGCGAACCGGTTCCCAACCCTGAGCCGCCGCCAGCGTCCGAAAGACATCGGGCGGGTATTTGTGGGACGTGTCGGTGCGGATGCTCTCGCCGGCCGCGACGGTGATCGTCCGGTCTCCCAGCCGGTAGGAGGCGGGCCTGATCGCCACGAGATGGGCCTCCACCCGGAACGGATCCTCGGCGAGCCGGGCCTCGTGCCGAAAATTGTCCCGGTCGAAGTCGGCGCCGAGCTCGCGGTTCAGACGCTCGAACAGATTGAGGTGCAGAGCCGCCATCAGGCCGCCCGACTCGCCATAGGCACGCCGCAGGCGGGCCGCGTCGCGGGTCGGATCGGCACCGACCAGGAAATGACTCGGTCCCAGCGTCTCCCGCGCCCGCCCCAGAAAGCCGCCGGCCTGATCGGGCGTGAAGTTGCCGATGCTGGTGCCGGGGAAGAAACCGAGGATCGGCGGCGACGCGACGCCCGGCGGAAGCCGAACCGGCTTCGAGTAATCGGCGGTGACCGGCGTCATTGTCACCCCCGGATAGTGGGCAGCGAGCCGCTCTATCGCGGATTCGAGATAGGCCTTCGAGATATCGAGGGCGACATAGGCCGCGGGAGCGTCGAGGGCATCGAGCAGGGTGCGGATCTTACGGCTGGCGCCGCTGCCGAACTCCACCACGCTGACCCCGGAGCCGACCAGGGGGGCGACCTCGCTTGCGACCCCCGGCAGAAGCGCCATCTCGCGCTTCGTCGGGTAGTAGTCGGGATGGGCGCAGATCCGGTCGAACAGATCGGAGCCGGTCTCGTCCCAGAGATACTTGCCGGGCAGCGTCTTCGGGTGTCCCGAAAGGCCGGCGAGCGCATCCGCCAGGAATTCCGCGCGCGCGCCTTCCTCCGCCCCGTTCATCGCCTGGCCGGACGTGTCGCTGTGAGGATGACCAGAGCGATGCGCTCGGCCTCGGCGTAGCCCGGATCGTCGAGTTCCTCGCCATACTCGTCCGGGTCGAATTCGCGGTAGCTCCACTCGAGTCCGGCCTGCGCGCAGATCGCCCCGGCCGCCTCCCGGAAGCCGTCATGGCCCTCGACGATGGCGGAGCCGGTGAACAGGACGAGGCTGCCGCCGGGGGCGAGCCGCTCGGCCGCCGCCTCGACCACCCGCAGGGACAGGCCGGCGCCGAGGGGACCGCCGCCGTGGCGATAGGCCCGTCCGCCCGCATCCACCATGAAGGGCGGGTTCGAGACGATGAGGTCGAACGAGCCTTCTACGCCGCTCAGCATGTCGCTGTGCACCGCCCGAACGTTGTCGACACCCGCGAGCCGGGCGTTGATCGTCGCCGCCCGCAGGGCTGCCGGGTTGATGTCGACGAGGACGATCTCGGCCTCCGGCATGCGCTTGGCGACGAGGATGCCCGCTGCGCCGGAGCCGCAGCCGATATCGGCCACCAGGCGCGGCGCCGGCCGGCCCGAGCATGCGCGCTCCTCCAGATGGCCGATCACCGCCTCGGCGAAGCGAGCCGTGTCGGGCCCGAAGAACACGGAATCGGCGGCGAGCGGCGGATAGGCGGCATGCAGGAACAGCTCGTCGTCGAGGCTCGACAGGCGGATCTTGGCCTTGAGCACGGGGCCTTCCGGCCCTTCGAAACGGTCGAGCACGCCGGCCCGCTCCATCAAAGCCGTGAGGTCCGGGGGGATCAGGCCTTCGGTAAACGGGCGGCTCCAGCCCAGCACGTCGCGCAAGGAACGGGCGGCGGCATTCTCAGGCCGGGCATTCACCCGGGCATGAGTCGCCGGGGTGACGGTGGTGAAGCGGTAGCCGGTCGCGCGCACCGCGTGGCCGAGGGCGACGAGCGCGTCCTCGTGGCTTTCTGCGGGACGAGTCGGGTTCTCGAAGCCGGCCGGACCGGCGGCGGGGCGGGACAGAAGCTCGGTGTCGCTCATCTTCAACCCTCCATCTGTCCGGCGACGAAGGCGCCCGAGCGCAGATCCGATGCGACCTGCTGCGCGTCCCATTCCGGCGCTCCCTCGCGGCGGCGGTAGGGGCAGACCCAATCGTCCGGGACCTGCCGCCCGCTGAACTGCCGGGCGGCGGAGCGCTCGCCGTGCTGGGCCAGCATCGGGTTGGGTGAGCCCGCCCAAGCCACGTCGCGTTCGACGATCGAGTCGCGCAGGCGTTCGTAACGACCTTCCGCCCGCAGCCTCTCGAACTGATCGTGCAGGTTGAACACCAACACGGGGCTCTCGAAGCGGCGCGCCTTGCGGCTCGCGTCTGGGTGCAGGCCGACGATGAAGAAGCCCTCGCCCCCGAGGCTCATGGAGAAATGCGGATCCTCCGGATCGGCCGAGACCCGCGGATCTTGAGGATGGCCGAGGCCGCTATCCCGGTCGGAGAGCGATTGCATCCGCTGCCACAGGGCGGCCTCGAACGCCTCTTCCGAGAGGCGGTTCGGTCCCTCGAACACGACGGCGAAGCTCTGGAACTGGTCGCGGTGGGCCCGGTAGCGGCAGATGAAGGCGAGGAGAGCCGGATAGATCCGCCCGTCGTCCCGGTCGGAGGCGACATCGCGGGCGACCAGTACCTTGAGATGACCGCGGGACAGGGCGGATTTGGCGCCGACGCAGGGGAAGGGCTGTTGGCGGATGAAGTGCCGGAAGCGCTCTGCGAGCGGGTGGACGGCATCGTCGGTGGGCAGCAGCATGACACCTCGTACGAAGCGGGCAAGCAGGCGCGGCGAACCGGGCGCGACGTCCGGTTCGGTGAAGGGTATGAAGGGCAGGCCGAGGCTCGATCAGTCCGCCGGCCGTCCCTGAAGATGAGCTGGCCGGGGAACCGCACCGCCGGGGCATTGTTCCGCGATGTCTGGGGACAAGCGGAAGGCTAGGTCGGCGGGTTCATCTGCGGATTGTCTTGGACCGCCGCGTCATCGTGGCGCAGAGTTCACTTGAGATTCGAACATCCCGTCGGGGGCGCCTCAAGAGTCGATCTCGTACTGGATCGGCTTGAAGGAGAAGTTGTTGGATTGCGGCGCCGAGCAGGCGGTCAGTCCGATGATGAGGTCGGCTTCGGCCACGAAGGTCACCCGGTCGCCGGCCCGGCTGAGCGGCGGCCGCACGGCCAGTTCGCCGCTGGTGCCATCGACGGTCACATGCATGAACACGTTGAAGGCGACGGGGATGCGGTCCGGTCCGATCCCGTAGGGTGCCAGCGCCTCGGCGAGGTTGCCGAAGCAGCCCCGGTGCGGATGCGTGTCGCCGTAGATGATCCGGAAGGTGTCGGCCGAGCAGGGCGTGAGCAGGAAGTCGTGGCGCCCCACCGTATCCTCGACGATGCGCAGGAGCACGTTGGAGCGGTTCGAGTAGAGCGGATCGCCCTTCGTCAGGAAGATGCGCGAGGCATAGTCGATGGTCCGGCCGGAGGAGATGACCTCGTCGAGATCGTCCCGGCGGAAGGCGACGAGGTCGGCCACCTGCTCGCCCATGGGATCGATCACGGTCAGGCGCTGGCCCCGTTCGAGGGTGAAGGCAGCTCCTGAGCGCGGCGGGATCTCGTGGCGCGACGGCTGGCTCATCGATGGTGGTCTCCGTGTTGACGCGCGATGCGCCCCCGCATGTCAGCTCATGGGACAGGCTTGGCCGCGACGGCGCGACAGGGATCGGACGAAGAGCCGGTTAGGTTCCCAAATCCATGAACGTCCCGAGCCGGGGGCGGAACCGGAGGCCGCTTCCCGTGGATGCTCGACCCGACGACCAAGCCGTGTCGCGCGGCGATGCCGGCCGGAACGCACCGCGCCACGCTGCCGAGATCACCCTGCGCGGGCTCTTGCTCGGGGCGGTGATCACGGTCGTGTTCATGACCGCCAACCTCTATATGGGGTTGAAGACCGGGGTGACCTTCTCGACCTCGATCCCGGCGGCGATGCTCTCGATGGGATTGCTCCGTCTGTTCGGCGGGGCCGGTATCCTCGAGAACAACATCGTCCAGACCCAGGCCTCGGCGGCGGGCACCCTCTGCAACGTCATCCTGGTTCTGCCGGGCCTGGTTCTGATCGGCCATTGGCACGGCTTCCCGTTCTGGGAAACGACCGCCGTCTGCCTCATCGGCGGGCTGATCGGCCTCCTCTACTCGATCCCGCTGCGGCGGGCCCTGGTGATGGGCTCGGGCCTTCCCTACCCCGAGGGGACGGCTGCGGCGGAGGTGCTGCATGCGGGCGAGGCCGGTGATCGTGGGGGCTTGCGCGTGCTGCTGGGGGCCGCCGGCGCGGGGGGCGCGATCGGGCTGGCCACCACCGGATTCCGGCTTCTCGCGGACGGACTGCACACGACCCTCGCCGCCGGCCCGGCCCTGTTCCGGTTCGCCACCGGCTTCTCGCCGGCCCTCGTCGGGGTCGGCTATCTCGTCGGGCTCGGTGCCTGCCTCGCCCTGCTGACCGGCGTTGCGCTCGCCTGGGGCGTCGCGGTTCCGCTCCTCACCGCCTTCGGCGACGGCGCGGGCGGACAGGATCCCGAGGCCGTCGCGCGGGCGGTCTGGTCGGAGAAGGTGCGCCTGATCGGCGCCGGCATCATCGCCGTCGGCGCGGTCTGGACGGTGGCCTCCCTCGGCCGCGCGATCCTCGGCAGCATCCGCTCGGCGCTGCAGGCGGCCCGCGGCGGCGGGGGCGCCCTGCGCACGCTGCCCCGCCAGGAGCGGGACCTGCCGATCACCTGGGTGGCGGGAGCGTCCCTGCTCCTCGCGCTGCCCTTGATCTGGCTCTTCGGCCATTTCAGCGCGGGCGCCGAACTTGGCGGCCTGCGCATCGCCCTGATCGCGAGCGCCACGATCTTCACCGCCGGCTTCGGCTTCCTGATGGCGGCGGCCTGCGGCTACCTCGCCGGTCTGCTCGGCTCCTCGTCGAGCCCGATCTCCGGCATCGGCATCCTCACGACCCTGCTGGCGGCGCTGCTTCTGCCGCTGCTGCTCGGCCGTGCCGCCGGGCCGGAGGGCGAGCGCTTCGTGGTCGCCGCCGCCCTGTTGCTCTCCGCCATCGTCGTGACGACGGCCTCGATCGCCAACGACAACCTTCAGGATCTCAAGACCGGCCAGCTCGTTGATGCCACCCCCTGGCGCCAGCAGGCGGTGCTGGCGGCGGGCGTGATCGTCGGTGCCCTGGTGATCGCCCCGCTCCTCGATCTCCTCTACAACGCCTACGGCTTCGTCGGCGCCCTGCCGCGAGAGGGGATGGAGGAGGCCGCCGCCCTGCCGGCCCCTCAAGCGACGCTGATGACCCAGATCGCCAGCGGCATCGTGCGCGGCGAGCTGCCTTGGTCGATGGTGGCGGCGGGGGC
>NZ_NKUI01000087.1 GCF_014845115.1 Methylorubrum zatmanii
CATCGGCCGCACCTCGCCGCCCATGGCTGCGGCGAGGTGCGGCCGATGGAGGTGGAGGAATGGGTCGCGGCGAGCCTGAGGCTGCTCGACGATCCCGGCCGTCGCCGGGAATTGCGGGCCGCCGCGGAACGGACCCTGCCGCATTTCACCCGGGAGGCGGCCGTCGTCGGCTATCTCGACGCCCTGCGGCCTTTCCTCCGTGGAGCGTGATTCCATGCGGGCCCTTCTGCGCCGCGCGTCCGGGAACGGCGAGGCCGGCAATCCGTCCCGCCGCATCGCCGCGGGATCGAGCCCGAGCGGGACGCGGCGCGCGGCCGCGAACCGGGCCAGCGCGTCGAGGTCGCCGGGCTTCGGCGCCGGGCCGTCGAGGCGGGTGTTGAACAGCAGGATCTGCCGCTTCGGATCGGCCTTCTCGTAGAGTTCGAGGAGATCGCCGTCGATGGCCACGTTGTCGACGATCTGGTTGTCCCGCGCGACGCCCGGCTCGTCGGTGAGCGCCTCCGCGAGCTTCGGATAGCGCATCCGCCAGGGCGGCGAGGCAAGCGGGACGGCGGCGAAGGCGGCGCGGAACTCCGAATCGGCTTCCGTGAGCGAGGGCTTCATCCAGGTCAGGCCGCGGGAATCGAGGGTGACCATCGGGTTCGACGACACGAAGACGTTGCGCGTCACGACGTTGTCGCTGCCGCCGCCGATGAAGACCGGCCGCTGCACGTCGACGAACAGGTTGCGGCGGATGGTGAGCCCGCTTGCCATGTCGTCGAGATAGACGCCCTTCACCTCCAGGCCCGGCGCCGGCCGGATGTCGTGGATGTAGTTCTCTTCGATGATCGAGCCCCGGGCGGTGAGATCGCGCCCGGCATAGATCGCCCCGGTATCGCTCAGGCCGTGAATCAGGCGGGCCACCTCGTTGCGACGGAACACATGGTCGTTGCCCCGCAGGAGGACCGCGTAGCCGATGGCGTCGGCGATCAGGTTGCCGCTGACCTCGGCGCCGACGCCGTCGAGTTCGACCGCCGCGCTCTGGGTATGGGTGAGCCGGGCGAAGCGGGTGAAGCGGGAGTCGCGCACGAACAGGTTGCCGCTCCGGAAGCTGGCGCGGTCGCCGCCGACGAGGCGGATCGCGGCGGCGCCGATGTCGTGGACGAGGCTGCCGGAGACGCCGCCGCCGGTGACGTCCTCGAACGCGGCGGCGCGGCCCGCCGCCCAGGACAGCTCGCTGGTGCGGATCTCCACGTCCTCGCCGCCGCGGACCACGATCAGGTCGCCGCGGGCGTGGTCCAGCCGCAGATGCTCGATGCGCAGATGGCGCGCCCCCTCCGCCAGGATCAGTGTCTCGGCGAGCCCGGCCTCGAGAGCGTCCGCGCCGGCCTTCGGCCAAGCCAGCAGCAGGCCGCTATCCCGGTCGCGCCACCATTCCCCCGGCTCGTCGAGGGCCGACAGGGCGTGGACCAGCCGGACGCGGGCACCCGGGCGGATGCCCTCGTAGGGCGTGTCCGCCAGGGTGAGGCGGCGATCCTTGGCGGAGAGGCCGGCAACGGGAATCGTCTCCAGAAGCCAGTCCCAGCGCCAGTAGCCCTCGGCCCACAGGTCCTTGTCCGTGGACGGATCGGGCAGGCGCGGCGGTCCGTCCTTGATCGTGAAACGGGGGGAGCCCGCCTCGGCGGCGGCGACCTCCGCCCAGCCGGCATTCGGCCATTGCGCCGGTCGCAGGGCGCCGCCGGCATCGAAGATCTCGGTGACGCGCGGGGCCGCATCGTGCAGGAGCCGCTTCTCGCGGAAGCTGCGGTCCCGGCGCAGGGCCTCTGGCAGGCGGTAGGCGCGCACCGAGCGGCGGGCGGCCTCGGGCAGCTTCTCGCGCAGGCGCGGGGGGAGCGTCGTCGGTGCCAGGGGGACGCTGCCGGTGAGCCGGCTCGATCCGTCGGGGGCGCCGCGCAGGATCAGCGGGGCGGCGGCGGTGCCGGCATGGCCGGGGCCGATCCGCACCGGTTCCGCGACCCGGTGGATTCCCGGCTCCAGCTCGATCACGATGGCGCGCGCCTCCCCCTGCCGGCGCAGGCCGGCGACGCGGGCGAGGGCCTGGGGCAGGTCGGCGAAGCGGTGGGCTGCGCCGTTCCCGGCCGGCGCCGCCCCGGTCGGTGAAACCCGCAGGACCAGGGGCGCCTCCGCTCCCCGCGCCGGCCCCGCGAGGCCGACGAGAAGGTTCAAGACGAGGACGGCGGGAAGGCGTGACCGGCCGAGGCTCACGCCTCGGAATCCGCGTCGGTCATCACGAGATGGGCCCGGGGCTCGCGGCCGATGGCGTCGAGCGCCCGCCGCAGCCGGGCGACGCTGCTGCGGGCGGCGCTCGCCGTCAGCAGCAGGGCCGGGAAGCGCTCGTCCTGGGCGATGCGCTCCGCGGCGACATCGGTGCCGATCAGTCCGATATCGACGAAGACCGAATCGAAGGTGGTGGCGGCCGAGAGGATCGCGCCGGCATAGGCGGTGGTGCCAAGGCGCAGGGCCTCCTCGTCGAAGGGCAGAACCTTGACCCCGGACGGCCCGTCCACGAGCGTGCCGCTGAAGCCGGTCTGGGTCCGCAGCACCTCGGCGATCCCGCGCCGCGCCCGCAGGCGGAGATCGCCCGAGAGGACCGCGGCCGGGTCGGCATCGACGAGGAGCACCCGCTGGCCGTCGAGGGCGGCCGAGACGGCGAGGCTGCGCGCCAGTTCCGACTTGCCGACCCGGTCGTCCGCCGAGGTGACGAGGACGATGGTCGGCCGCGTCGTCCCGAAATCGCGCTGCAGCCGGCTGCCGAGGCGGGCCACGGCCACATCGTAGGCGGTGTCGGCGCGCAGGGCCTTGCCGTCACCCCGGATCCCCGCCTTCTTCGGCAGGGTGGCGACGACCGGCAGGCCGGCGATCTGCTGGAGCCGGCGGCGTGAACCGATCCGGCCCGCCGCCGGCACGGCCAGCAGGGCGAGGGCCACGCCGATGCCGAGCCCGGCCGCCAGGGCCGCCGCGAAGACCAGGGCGGCCGGCGGGCCGAGCCGCCGCGCCGGCAGCGAGGCGGGTGAGATGATGCGCGCGGAGGAGGTGTCGAGGCGCTGCTGCTCCTGCAGCTCGCGGGCGCGGACGAGGAAGGACTCGTAGACCGCGCGGCTCGCCTCGACCTGGCGCTCCAGTTCACGCAGGCGCACGAAGCTCTTGTCGACGGACAGGGCCTCGTTCTTGCGGCTCTCCAGGGTCGCGGCCAGGGAGGCCTCGTTGGCCTGGGCCGACTTGTAATCGTTGCGGGTGGCGGCGGCGATGCGCCGGATCTCGGCCTCGATCTGGCTGCGCAGGCTCTGCACCTGAAGCTCGCTGGTGCGCAGGGTCGGATGCCGGGGGCCGAGATTGGCCACCGTGTCGGCGCGGGCCGCCTCGACCTGGGCGAGCTGGGCGCGCAGCTGCGCGATGGTCGAGGACTGGACGATCTCGGTCACCGAATTGAGGTCGGCCCGCCCATTGGTCACCGCCTCGATCTGGGAGAGCCGGCCGCGCAGTTCGGCGACCCGGGCGCGGGCGGCGCCGAGCTGCTGGTTGAGCTGGGTCAGGGTCTGCTCGCTGACGAGCTGGCCGCGGGTGCCGACGAGGTTGTTGGCGGCGCGGAATTGCTGGGCCTTGTCCTCGGCCCGCCGCAGGCTGTCCTGCAGCTCGCCGAGCCGGCCGGACAGGGCTTCCCCGGCCTTGCGGGTGATCTGGGCCTGCGCCTCCGAGACGGTGTCAAGATAGGTCTCGGCGATGGCCTGGGTCAGGTCGGCGGCCTTCTGCCGGCTCTCGCTGGTGACGCTCAGCTCGACGACGAAGCTGCGCTCCAGGCGCCGGGCGACGGTGCGGTCGCGCAGGGCCCGCAGCGCGGTGAGGGTGTCGTCCGCCGCCGCGCCGCCGGAGGCTCCGAACAGAGAGGACAGGCTGCCTCTTGCCTTGTCCAGCAGGGAGGCCGGACGGACGAATTCCGGATCCCGATCGAGCTTGAACCGCTCGACGACGCGCCGCAGCACCTCGTCGGAGATCAGGACGCGGATCTGGCTGTCGACCAGCAGCAGGCTCGCATCGCTCGCCTGATCCGACGGCGTCACGCCGTCCTTGACCACATGGAGGCCGCGGGGATCCATCAGGATCTGCGTCACGGCGGCGTATTGCGACGGGACGAGGACGAGCCAAGCCAGGGCCGCCAGCAGGAACAGCGGCGCCGGTGCGAGCACGAGCTTCCAGCGCGCGCGCAGGGCCCGCCGGATCTCGCGGGGATCGAGGAACCAGGGTTCGGGCGTCGCGTCGGGCCTGCCCGGCTCGGCGCCGACGAAGAATCGCGAGGGCATCCGCTCGACCATCGTCATCGCACAACTCTTCCACACGGGTCGGCCGCGGGCCGGATCGATCCGCGACGGGCGTTCCGGGCCGGGGAGCCCGTCCCGGAACGGAGCGTCCGGGGCCGTTCCGTCCCGCTTCGGGACATCGGTGGCCGGCCGGATGTTCGTTCGGCCGTCATGGTTCAAGACGCGCGCCACACGGTCGCCGCCCGGGGATGGGCGAAGACCGGGGCGGCTTCAGGCGCGGCCGAACTTACCGGGGCGCGGGAGAGGGCGCCGATGCGGGCATAGGCCAGGAGCGCCACGAAGGTGAGGACGTGGAGGTTCCAGTCCTGGAAGATGCCCTGCGTCGTCATGCCGTTGAGGATCAGGAAGAACACGCAGGTGGCGACGAGGCGGCGCCCGGCGCGGTCGAGCTTCCGGCTCCATTGCACGGCGCTGGTCAGCACCACGGCGCAGAAGCAGAGCCCGATCAGCCCCGTCCCCGCCCAGGCGCTCAGGAACATGTTGTGCGAGCTCTGGATCGCCATCCCCTCCGGGCCGAGGGCGTCCATATAGGCGGCGGGCGGCACGAGGAGCTGGATGAAGCGGTCCGCGGCCGAGAAGCCGGAGCCCACCAGATGGTCCTTGGTCCCCTCGATGAAGAGCGGCCAGAAGGTGCCGCGCCCGGTGGCGCCGGCCAGTTCCTCCGCCGGCTTCTGGAGCGCCACCGAGATGAGATCCAGCAGGCCCGGAAAGGCGGAGAGGCCGAGCATCAGCACCACGAAGACCACGAAGATCAGGGCGAACAGGACGAGGCCGAGGATGCGCAGCCGCCGGTGCGGGGAGGCCACCATCATTCCCGGCGCCGCCGCGACGAGGGCGCCGGTGCTCGCCGCCGAGCCTGCGATGACGAAGCCGATGAGGGCGAGGAGCAGGTGGGCGCCCCGGTGGCGCACCCTCTCGTCGAAGATCACCAGAAAGGCGTGCGCGGCGCACAGGAACG
The DNA here is from genome assembly GCF_014845115.1 of Methylorubrum zatmanii. Lineage (GTDB taxonomy): Bacteria > Pseudomonadota > Alphaproteobacteria > Rhizobiales > Beijerinckiaceae > Methylobacterium > Methylobacterium zatmanii. The sequence continues at coordinate 5,314 of NZ_NKUI01000087.1, forward strand.
GGACGATGTTGTGCTTGGCCGACGAGAACACGATCCCGCTCGCGAGGTTCTCGAGGATGATCGGCGTGACGGCCACCAGCCAGACCACCGTGAACAGCGCGAACAGGTTGGCGAGGCGATGCTCGATATCGGCCCGGTCGAAGATCAGGATCACGGCGAGATAGAAGATCGTCAGCTCGACCGTCCGGTAGGCGGTGTAGATCGGCACGATCGACCACGCGGTGCTGAGCCCGTTCACGACGATCATCAGCGTGAACGGCAGATACGGCATCGCGAACGGCACCAGCAGGATCCGCCGGTCGGCGGCGACGCGGACGACGAGATAGAGCCCGGTCAGACCCGTCAGCACGAGGGTGACGATGTTGGAGGCGGTCAGGCCCTCTTCCAGCACGGCGTTGCCGTCCTCACGCGGGACGTTGAACACCAGGGGCATCAGCGCGAAGGCCGCCACCAGGATGAACGGCACCGCCAGGGGAGCGTTCAGCGGACCCATCTCGGTCGCCAGATTGTGGCGCGCCACGGGGTAGAGCAGAACGAACCAGACCACCACGGCGACAACCAGGAGGAAGCTCAGCATTCCGGCGGTTCCGCGAGGGAGACCCTCGACCTTCGTTGAACGGGGAGGAAGCCGAACTCGTGCCGCACCGATCCCCCGCGGGCCAACACTTCGTGATGGATTGGTTTATGGCGTATTTCGGGCCCGGACTGGCTTGACCCGGCACATTCCCGCCGAGCGCGACACTCCGTCAATACTGTGCCGCCCGTTCCCGGCTGGAACGGCCCTCATTCCCGTGGAGAAGCGTCGCCTGCACTGGGGTATGGGGAAATCGACAGCCTGGCGCCGCAGGTTGCCCGGCCTTCCGTCCCATCGACGGGGTGGCGGTCAGGCCGGCTGCAAGCCGCGCCCGCGCGGCGCGTCCGTCAGGCGCGCCTTCAATTCCCGCCGCAGCAGCCCGGCGAGAACGAGGCAGACCATCACTTCCGTCGTGATCGCCACGCCGAGCAGGCCCTCGATCCCGAACCAGCGCACCGCCGGATAGATCAGCGCGAGGTTGAGGCAGGCGGCCGAGGCGGTAGCGGCGAAGACGGCGCCGGTGCGCTCGATGGCCCGGAACGCGCAGATCTGCGCGAAGGACACGAGCGAGACCGGAAACAGCAGGGAGTACCACGCCACCACCCAGGCATAGGCGACGATGTCCGGCCCGAAGGCCAGCGCCAGCAGGCTCTTGCCCGAGATGGCCAGCAGCCCCGTCGTGGTCAGGCCGCCGGCGAAGCCGATGGTGGCGGTGACGACGATGACCGGCAGCAGGCCGTCGAGGCCGCGCTCGGCCAGCGCCCGGCCGGCGATCGGCGGGACGGTGTTCTCGAGCGCGTCGCGGACGAGGTTGAGCATGCCGAGGATGCTTTGCGCCGCGCGCAGCACGCCGATCAGCGTGACGCCGAGCAGTGCCCCGGCCACCAGCAGGCCGCCATAGCCGATCAGCCATTGCATCAGCCCGGTCAGCACCAGCCAGCGCCCGGAATGCCATTGCCGGCCGGTCACCTCGCGGAACAGGCCCGGCCGCCAGGCCAGCGCGCCGCGGAAGGGGATGGCGCTGAGCCAGGACAGGGCGGCCGAGGCGGCGATGACCTGCAGGGCGGTGGCCGGACCGAGGGCCTGCATCCGGCTCAAGGTCACCAGCGCGGCGAGCTTGACCCCCTGGTTGAGCGCGTCGATCCCGAGCACGGCCCGCGGCCGGCCGCGGGC
>NZ_NKUI01000088.1 GCF_014845115.1 Methylorubrum zatmanii
CGGCGATGACGAGGGTGGGCAGCAGCCAGGGCAGCAGACGCAGGGTCGGCAGGCGCAAGGGGCGGCGCTGAAGCGGCGCGGCCTCCTTGCCGCTGGCGCGGCCGGGAAGCGATCGGATCGCGGCGGAATCGGCCATGGTCGGGCTTACCCGTTCTTCGGTGGTTGGACTGGCGCCGCGGGCGGCGTCCAGACGATGTCGGAGACGCGCACCGGGCGCGGGATCACGCCGATGCGGTGGAAACGGTCGGCGATGTGCTGCTGCTCGCCGGTCACGCTCGCCTCCATCGGGGCGATGACGAACCGGATGCGGTCCACCGCCCTGCGGGTGGCGGCGAGCGGCACGCCGGTCACCTTCGACAGGCTGGCCGCGACGATGGGACGGTTGGCCTCGCACCAGAGCGCGACCTCGCCGAGGGCCGCGATGGCGGTGGTCAGCACCTGGGGCCGCTCCTCGGCGAATCCCTTGTTCGCCAGGAAGAAATTGTTGGTCGGGGTGATGTCCGGGGCCTGCGCCAGGATGCGCACGCCCTCCCCGTTCTCGGCGATGGCGAAATACGGGTCCCACACTGTCCAGGCATCCACCGTCCCGCCGGCGAAGGCGGCGGCTCCGTCGGCCGGGGCGAGCAGGACGGGGGTGATGTCGCGGTAGCTCAGGCCCGCCTTCTCCAGGGCCGCGACGGTGAGATTGTGCGCGCTCGATCCCTTGGCGAAGGCCACGCGCTTGCCCTTGAGGTCGGCCAGCGTCGCGAGGGTCGACCCCTTCGGCAGCAGGATCGCCGAGCCCGAGCCGCCCCGCGGCTGGGCCGCCGCGTAGACGAGGTTGGCGCCGGCCGCCTGGGCGAAGATCGGCGGCGCGTCACCGGTCTGGCCGAAATCGATGGCGCCGAGGCTCAAGGCTTCCAGCAGCGGCGGGCCGAACGAGAACTCGACCCAGCGCACCCCGACGCCCTGCCCCTTCAGGGCGGCCTCGATCGCGGCCTGCTCCCGGGCGACGGCAAGGATGCCGTTCTTCTGGTAGCCGATGCGCAGCACGCCGGGCTCCGCCGCCAGAGGCGCGCGGATGCCGGCTGCGGCGAGGCCGGAGGCCAGACCCGCGGCGAGGAGGCGGCGTCGGTCGAGCATCGCCGCCTCAGCGCGCGGCGGCGACGGGAAGGGCGGTGGGCGCGACGGCGCCTTGGGCGGCGTCTAGAAGGCGGGCGAGTTCGGCGGCGGCCTGCGCCACGCGGGCCCGCACGATCTCGTCGGCGATGCGGCCCTCGGCGATCTCGGCATCGCCGGCATAGACGGAGGTCGGCGCGGTCTGGGCCGAGAAGAAGCCGAAGAGCGGACGCAGGGAATGCTCGACCACGAGGGCGTGACGCGGACCGCCGCCGGTCGCAGTCAGCACCACCGGCTTGCCGACGAGGGCCTCCGGCGCGACGAAGTCGATCAGGTGCTTGAACAGGCCGGCATAGCTGCCCTTGTAGACCGGCGAGCCGACGATCAGCGCGTCGGCGGATTCGATGCCTTCCACGATCCGCGCCGCCGGCAGCGGCAGGGCCGAGCGGCCCGCCACCGCGATGGCGGTGCCGGCATCGACGAGGTCGTAGACCTTCAGGTCGATCGGGCGCAGGCGCGACAATTCGGCGGCGACCGCCTCGACCAGGGTGCGGGTGCGGGAGGGGCGGTGCGTGTTGCCGGAAAAGGCAACGATCCGTGCGGGCATCGCGAAAGATCCGGGGCATGACCGAATCCAGAACAAGATCATCGCCCGAGCGCTTCAGCCGAAGCGTTTCGGTTTGAAAGTCTTGATCAGGATTGCGGAACGTTATGGAGACGTTGTTGCTCTGAAATTTAAGGATCTCGGGCGTGGCAAATCAACGGATTGTTTTTGCATTGTTCTCCTGGTGCGGAGAATGCCCGGATTGCCATACGGCATGTGCCGAGAAGATTTTTCCGGCGCTCCAGCCGGGCTGCCGCGAACCCGCCTGAGCCTCCCGCAACGCCGCATGAGGGCGGCGGCCCTGTGCCGCGCGCAGACCTGCCTCGCACCCGTTCCGGTGCCGCGCTCGCCGGAGATGATCATGGTGCGCCCTCATGTTGCGGCGCAGCGGGTGCGCCGCATCGGAGACTCCGCATGGTATCCTGGCCGATCCTCGCGCTCGCCGCCGCCTCCTTCGGCATCGGCACCACGGAATTCGTCATCATGGGCCTGTTGCCGGAGGTGGCGCGCGATTTCGGCGTCACCATCCCGCAGGCGGGCCATCTCGTCTCGGGCTATGCCCTCGGCGTGGTGATCGGCGCGCCGCTGGTGGCGATGGCCACCGCGCCGCTGCCGCGCAAGGCCGCCCTGCTCGCGCTGATGGCGGTGTTCACCTTCGGCAATCTCGCCTGTGCCCTGGCGCCGGGCTACGGATCGTTGATGGCCGCGCGGGTCGCCACGGCCTTCGCCCACGGCGCCTTCTTCGGCATTGGCGCCATCGTCGCCCGCGCCCTCGTTCCGAAGGAGAAGCGCACCCAGGCCGTCTCGCTGATGTTCGCCGGGCTCACCCTCGCCAACGTCCTCGGCGTGCCCCTCGGCACCGCCCTCGGCCAGGCCTTGGGCTGGCGGGCGACCTTCTGGGCGGTGGTCGCCATCGGAGTCGCGGCGGGCTCAGCCATCGCGCTGGCGCTGCCCGGCGGCATGCCGGGGACCCGGGGCGGCTTGGCGAAGGAATTCCGGGCGCTCGGGCGCTGGCCGGTGCTGCGGCCAATGCTGGTCTCGACGCTCTCGTCGGTGAGCTTCTTCACCGTCTTCACCTACATCGCGCCATTCCTGCTCGGCGTGACCCGTCTCACGCCGGGCGAGGTGACGGGCGCGCTGTTCGCGGCCGGTATCGGCCTCACGGTCGGCAACCTCGCCGGCGGCTGGCTCGCCGACCGCAGCCTGATGCGCACGGTGCTCGGCAGCTTCCTCGGCCTGATCGCGGTGCTGGCGCTGCTGTCGCTGGTCGCGCCCTACCCCGTGCCGGCGCTCGCGGTGCTGGTGCTGTGGAGCGGGCTCGCCTTCGCCCTGGTCTCGCCACTCCAAGTCTGGGTGGTGGAGGCGGCGAGCGACGCTCCGAACCTCGCCTCGACCCTGAACCAGGGCGCCTTCAATCTCGGCAATGCCCTGGGCGCCTGGCTCGGCGGCACGGCGCTGACGCTGGGCGCGGGCTATGCCGAGCTGCCGGCCCTGGCAGCCTTCGTTTCGCTGCTGGGCTTCGGCCTCGTCGCCACGGCCTTGACGCGGCCGCGATCGCCGTCCCTGGCCGGAAGCCAGGGACGGCCATGAGACCGGTTACATCGGCGGGGTGAGGCCGTCCTTGCCGACGGCGACGAGCTTGCCGTCGAGTTTTCCGCCATCCTTGGCCGCGACCACGAAGATCTTTCCGCCCGGCGTCAGGATCGACTTGTCGGCCTGCTCGAAGGCGACGATCGGGGCCTTGGCCGGCACCACGATCGTCTTCGAGCCGTCCTTGTCATAGGTCACGGTCAGCGTGCGCTCGCCGGCATTGCCGGACCCGGCCGCATTGCTCGACACCGTCGCGTTGGTCATCGAGCTCTTCACCTTCGGCGCGCCGCCCGCGGCGCTTCCGCCACCGGTCTTCACGGTGCCGTTGGTCATGGAGCTCTTCACCACCGGGCCGCCGCCGCCGCTCGTCTGGTCGGGGATCGCGTCCCAGGCGTAATGGCCCTCCGCCGTGCCGCGCATGGCCTCGGGAAACAGCACGACCTCGAGCGCCGTCATCGGGTTCTCGCCCTTGGTGGCGGTGCCGATGAAGGTGCCTTCCTTGATCTGGTCGAGGCTCGATTTGACCACCCAGGCGAATTTGGCGCCGCCGAGCTGCACCGTCTCCGACTTGCCGTCGGTGGTCTTGATGGTGACCGAGCCGGCGTCGCTGCTCTCGATGGTGCCCCGCACCCGTTGCAGTTCCGGCGCGGCCTGGGCCGCGCCCGCGAGCGTCGTCAGGGCGGCGACCGCGATGGCGGTCCGCATCGTGCGTAACATGGGGTTCCCTCCGGTTTTCAAGCCGGAGGAGTATGGGGCAGCGTCGCAGGTCGACAAGCTTGCGCCCAAGAAAGTGATGCGCAAGTTATCTTGGAATTCACTCAGATGCCACGCCCGCCTCCCGCCCACGGCCTCATCCAAGGTGCGACCGCGGGAAGCCTCGAAGGAGGGTTCCAGGGCTCTCAATCTTCCAGGCCCTCGGCGCGCCGCCGCGCTTTCCGGATTTTTTCCATGCGGGCGACGGAAAACACGCTGGCCTCGTAGAGAAGCAGCATCGGGATCGCCAGCGAGAGCTGGGAGATCACGTCCGGCGGCGTCAGCACCGCCGCCGCCACGAACACCAGCACGATGGCATAGCGCCGCTTCTCCCGCAGGAAGGCGGCGTCGATCACGCCGATCTGGCCGAGCAGCGTCAGGATCACCGGCATCTGGAAGGCGAGGCCGAAGGCGAAGATCAGCGTCATGATCAGCGAGAGATACTCGTCGACCTTCGGCAGCAGCTTGATCGTCGCCTCGCCCGGCTGCCCGATCTGCTGCAGCGAGACCGAGAACTGGATCAGCAGCGGCATCGCCAGGAAGTAGACGACCAGCGCCCCGAGCAGGAAGAAGATCGGCGTGGCGACGAGATAGGGCAGGAAGGCCTGCCGCTCGTTGCGGTAGAGGCCGGGCGCCACGAAGGCGTAGACCTGCGCGGCGATGACCGGAAACGCGAGGAAGCCCGCCCCGAACACGCTGAGCCTGATGTTGGTGAAGACCTGCTCGAGGAAGTGGGTCGCGATCAGCTCGGCGTTCTGCGCCCCGACGATCGAAACATAGGGATGCACGAGCACGTTGTAGATCTGCTTCGAGAAGAAGAAGCAGCCGAAGAACATCACGATGAACGCGATCAGCGACTTGATCAGTCGCGACCGCAATTCGATCAGGTGCTCCAGAAGGGGTGCCCGCGAGGCCTCGATTTCGGCCTCATCGCGCTCGTCGCTCATGGAGTCGGGCCTGTCTCGGGTTTGCTGGCTTGGGCAGGGGAGGCATCGTCGGCCGGCGCCGGGGCGGCGTGCAGGTGCGCCGCCTGCTGGTCGGGAGTGGGACGCGGCACATCGAAGCTGCCGGCATCCTTCACCGCCTCGCCGGAGGCGGTGCGGCCCTCGACCGCGCTGCGGATCTCGTTGCGGATCGTGTCGACGGGGTTGAAGGCCGGGCGCGCGGCATCGACGCTGCGCTTCATGCCCTCGACGTCGCGGCGCACCTCCTCGAGTTCCGCCTCGCGGATCGCCTCGTTGAACTGCGACTGGAACTCGCCGGCCATGCGCCGGACCTTGGTGGTCACCTGCCCCAGGGTGCGCAGGGCCTTCGGCAGATCCTTGGGTCCGATGACGATCAGGGCGACGCCGCCGATCAGCATCACCTCGCCCCAGCTCATGTCCAGCATCGCGTCGTCCGTCCCACGAGCCCGCGCCTGACGAGGCCGGGCGCGCGGCCCGCGCTAACTCGCCCGGCGCCGATCTTCAACCGCGCAGTGCGACCCGTCCGATCTCTCCGGTCAGATCGTCTTGTGGTCGCCGGCCGGCACGTGGGTCTGCTGCGGGGCAGCACCCGGCGTGGCCTGGGGCGGCAGCGTCCGCACCGGATCGTTCGGGCCCACCGGCGGAACCGACGTGGCCTGCGGGGGCTGGGTCTCGTCGTCGGCCATGCCCTTCTTGAAGGCCTTGATGCCCTTGGCGACGTCACCCATCAGTTCCGACACCTTGCCGCGACCGAACAGCAGCATGACGACGACCGCCACGATCACCCAGTGCCAGACACTCATGCTGCCCATGGCAACCTCCTGCGCCGCGCCAAACCCGGCGGCGCCTCCTCTTGAATTGGGGCGAACCTAGGGATCGAGTGGCGCGAACACAAGCAGTGCCGGGCGCCGCAGCGGGCAAACCCCGCGCAGCCCTTGCCTTTCTTTGTCGCACTCCGCCTGCTTCTCAGGCGGTCGCGAAGGCGGCCTCGAAGCGGGCGCGGGCCTCGGCCAGATCGAGCGCCTCCGGGGGCGCCAGCCGGGCCAGGGCCGCCCCGGCCCGGCGTTCCGCCTGCCCCGTCAGATCCGGCACCGCCTCGGCGATGGCTCGCATCTCGTCCATGCGCCCGTTGCAATGGAGCACCACGTCGATGCCGGCGCCGTAGGCGGCCTCCGCCCGCGCCCGGAACGGCCCCTGGAGCGCGTGCATCGACAGATCGTCCGTCATCAGCAATCCGTCGAAGCCGATCTCGCCGCGCACCACCTCGCGGATCACCCTCTCCGACAGGGTCGCCGGCCGCTCGGGATCGAGGGCGGTGAAGACGACATGCGCGCTCATGGCCAGCGGCAGGTCGGCCAGCGCCCGGAAAGGGCGGAAGTCGTTCTGCGACAGGCTCGCCCGGTCGGCTTCGACCACCGGCAGGTCGAGATGGCTGTCGCAGGTCGCCCGGCCATGGCCGGGAATGTGCTTGATGACCGGCAGCACCCCGCCCGCCATCAGCCCCTCGGCCACGGCGCGGCCGAGGGCGGTCACCGCCTCCGGCGTCGCGCCGTAGGCCCGGTCGCCGACGATGTTGTCCGATCCGGCGACGGGGACGTCGAGCATCGGCGCGCAATCGACGGTGATGCCGACCTCGGCGAGATCGTGGGCCATCAGCCGGGCGCCGAGGCGAGCCATCGCCACGGCCTCCTCGCCCAGGGCGCCGAAGCGGCCGCCGGCCGGGTATTTCGGCCAGTGCGGCGGCCCCATGCGCTGGACCCGTCCGCCCTCCTGATCGATCAGGATCGGCGCATCCGCCCGGCCTAGGGTCTCCCGCAGGGAGGCGGTCAGGGCCCGCACCTCCTCCGGCGTGCCGATGTTGCGCTTGAACAGGATGAAGCCCCAGGGGCGCAGGTCGCGGAAGAAGGCACTCTCCTCCGGCGTCAGCGTCGTGCCGGAGCAGCCGAGGATGACGGCGCGGGGCGTGCTGGCGGCAGTCATGGCAGGCGTCTTCCTGGAAATGGCGGCGGCTTCAGGATGCCCCTCCCGAAGCCGTCTTCGCATGACGCTGACTCCGCGGGGTCGTCAGGCGGAACTTGTCCATCCCGCCCATGCCCTCATCCTGAGGCGCGACCGAAGGGAGCCTCGAAGGTGGGCTCCAGGGATCTCCGAGAAGGGATCTCCGAGAGATCTTGAGACCTCCTGCGAGGCCGCTTGCGCGGCGCTTCAGGATGAGCACGGGCGTGGGAACGAACCGTCGATCGCGTCAAACGGACTCTGAGAGGCGCCGGGCCAATGCGACCCGGCGGCCTCTCGGCTCAGTTCATGACTCAGTTCTTGGCGACGAAGCACTGGCCGCCCGCACCCTGCAGGGCGCTGCACAGGCTGGAGGCTTCGGTCTTGGCCAGGGGGCCGACGCGGACGCGGAACAGCGTCTTGCCGTTCACCTCGGCCTGCCGGATCAGCTCGGGCTTGCCGGCGAGCTGGCTGTACTTGGACTGCATCTCGCGGAAGGCGGCCCGCGCCTCGCCCTCGCTGCCGCGCACGCCGAGCTGGACCGAGTAGCCGCTGACCGGAGCCGTGAGGGCGGCGGAGGCGGCGGCCGGCTGCGGCGCGGCGGTGCTGGCGGTGGTCTCCGGCGAGACGGAGGCGACGCGCTGCGGTGCCTTGGCGCGTGGCGCTTCCGGCTGTGCCTCGGCGGCGGGAGCCTCCGCCGGAGCCGGGGTGGAGGCCAGGGTGCGGCTAGGTTTGCGCGGCGTCGCCGGAACGGCCGCCGACGGCGTGGCGGTGTCCGAGGCGTCGGGCATCGTCATGGTCGGGATCGGCGAGGACGGCGTCTGGGCGGCTTCCGCGACGCTTGAGGCCGGGGCGGCCTGCGGCGGCTGGTGGACCGGCGTATCCGGCTTGACCGAGACGGTGCGGACCCGGCGCGGCTCACCGAGGGAATCGGTCAGCAGGCCGGCCTGTCCCGGGGTCGCCCCGCCCTGCCCCGGCTCGGTGCCCTCGTTGCGCGCGGCCGCCGTGCGGGCGGCCTGGCTGACGTCGAGCGGCTGCTCCTCGCGGTTGACGATCTTGATCTGACCGTCCTTGGCGTTGCGGTTGTAGATCTGCTTGTTCTGGTCGGGGATCTCGACGCCGTCGGTGGTGGCCGGCTGCACCTTCAGCGGGGTCTTGTCGGCGAGCACGGTGATCGGGCCGCCGCCGCTGCCGCCATGGGTGCCGCGCCAGGCCAGCGCGCCGCCGACGCAGACGGCGACCACGGCGAGGCCGGCGCCGACCTGGACGAGGCGATTGCGGCTGCGCGGACGCTCCACCGGGCCGGTGCGGTAGCCCTCGTCGGCCTCGGCGAAGGCGGCCGGATCGGCGGGGGCGTCGGCATACATGCCCTGCTCGACGGAGGCGAGATACTGGTCGAAGGCGTCCGCCGGGGTCTGCGACGAGGCCGGAGCCGGCGCGTCCACGAAGGTCGGCTCGACCCGCGCCGGGCGGCCGGTCTCGGCCGAGCGCCGCTCCGGAGCCGCCGGCTGCGCGGAGCCCTTCTCCCGCGCTTCCAGCAGGGCGCGGAAGGGATCGTCCTGGCCGACGATGCGGGCGAGCTCGGCGAGCGGGTCGCCCTTGGCCTGCGCCTGCGGCGACGGCTGCGCCCGGCCCGCCTCCTGCGACGTCTGACGCAGCTCGCGCTCGAAGGCGTCGAAATCGACCGTCGCGCGCGATGCGTGTCCCGTCATGGCCTCATCCTCTCAACAACACCTTCCGGTGTCACCGCATCTCGTCGGGAGCGGAGACACCCAGGACCGCGAGACCGGAGGCGAGAACGCCCCCTAAGGCCTCCACGAGGGCCAAGCGGGCCCGGGTGGACTTTCTGTCGGTTGGATTAACAATCCGTAATTGCGGCAAGTCTTTGCCCTTGTTCCAGAAACTATGCAGCGAACTTGCCGTTTCGTAGAGGTAGAACGCGATTCGATGCGGTTCGTGCGCCGCGGCCGCTGATTCGAGCACCCGCGGATACTGGGCGACGAGCCGCATCATCTCGATCTCGCCCGGATCGGTCAGCACCGAGAGGTCCGCGTCGGCGCGCAGCGCCTCCCGCGAGAAATCCTCGCCCGGCAGGGCCTCGCGGGCCTGGCGCAGCACCGAGAACCGGCGCGCATGCCCGTACTGGACGTAGAAGACCGGGTTGTCCTTCGATTGCTCCACGACCTTGGCGAGGTCGAAATCGAGGGTCGCGTCGTTCTTGCGGTAGAGCATCATGAAGCGGATCGCGTCGCGGCCGACCTCGTCGATGACTTCCCGCAGGGTGATGAATTCACCCGCGCGCTTGGACATCTTGACCGGCTCACCCGCGCGCAAAAGCCGCACGAGCTGGCAGAGCTTGACGTCGAGCCGGGCCTCGCCGTCGCTGACCGCCTTCACTGCCGCCTGCATCCGCTTGACGTAGCCGCCATGGTCGGCGCCGAGCACGTCGATCAGCTCGTTGGCGCCGCGCAGCCACTTGTCGCGGTGATAAGCGATGTCCGAGGCGAAGTAGGTGTAGGAGCCGTCCGACTTCAGCAGCGCCCGGTCCACGTCGTCGCCGAACTGGGTCGAGCGGAACAGGGTCTGCTCCCGGTCCTCCCAATCGTCGGGCAGCTGGCCCTTGGGCGGCGGCAGGTGCCCCTCGTAGACGAGGCCCTTGGCGCGCAGCGCTTCCAGCAGCTCCGCGACCTTGCCGCCATTCTCGCCCTGGAGGGTGGCCTCCGAGAAGAACACGTCGTGGCGGATGCCGATGGCGGCGAGATCCTCGCGGATCGTGTCCATCATCGCGTCGATGGCGAAGCGGCGCACCAGCGGCAGCCACTCGGCCTCCGGCTTGTCGAGCAGCGCCCGGCCATGCGCCTGGGCCAGTGCCGCGCCGACCGGCTTCAGATAATCGCCCGGATAGAGGCCCTCAGGGATGGCGATGGTCTCGCCGAGCGCCTCGCGGTAGCGCAGGAAGGCGGAGCGGGCGAGCACGTCGACCTGCGCGCCGGCATCGTTGATGTAGTATTCGCGCGTCACCGGCCGGCCGGCGGCGGCGAGCAGGTTGGCCAGCGCATCGCCGAACACCGCGCCGCGCCCGTGGCCGACATGCATCGGCCCGGTCGGGTTGGCGGAGACGTACTCGATGTTGACCGGGCCGCCGCCCATCTGCGCCCGGCCATAGGCCTCGCCGTCCTTGAGCGCCGCGCGGATCACCTCGTGAAACACCTCCGGCACCAGCCGCAGGTTGATGAAGCCGGGGCCGGCGACGCTCGCCTCGCTCACCCGGGGATCGCCGCGCAGCTCCTCGGCCAGGGCCTCGCCCAACGCCTTCGGGTTCTGCTTGGCCTCCTTGGCCAGCACCAGGGCGGCGTTGGTGGCGAGGTCGCCGTGCGAGGGGTCGCGCGGCGGCTCGACCAGCACGCGCGACAGGTCGAGCCCCTCGGGCAGCCGGCCGGAGCGGATGAGCGATTCGAGCGCCTCGCGCACGCGCGTCTCGAAGAGGGCGAAGATGTTCATGGGGCTCGGGTGTTCGTCGTTGTGTGGGCCGCCGGCGCGGGCGCCGGGCGGCCGGAACCGTCGGGAGGCGGAATAGCAATGGCGGGCGGGGGTGTCACGGCACCTGCGCCGCCGGCCCCGTCATGTCCTGCAGGACGGCCCGCAGCCTGTCGGGCAGCGGCACCGGGCGGCGGGTGTCCCGATCCACGTAGACATGGACGAAATGGCCCTGCGCGGCGGCTTCCGCCTCGTCTGCGCGAAAAATCGCGATTTCGTAGCGCACGCTGGAGCGGCCGAGATGGGCCACCCGCACCCCGGCGGCGATCCGGTCGGGAAAGGCGAGCGAGGCGAAGTAGCGGCAGCCCGTCTCCACCACGAGGCCGATCACCGGGGAGCGGGCGATGTCGAGGGCGCCCGCCTCCACCAGCAGGCCGTTCACCGCCGTATCGAAGAAGGCGTAATACACGACGTTGTTGACATGGCCGTAGACGTCGTTGTCGCCCCAGCGCGTGGTCAGCGGCACCAGGCGGGGATAGGCGGCGCGAGTCTCGCGCAGGGCGTGGCGATCGGCGCTCAAGCGGTGCTCCTCGGATGGTCCCGTCGCCGGGTCACGGCTCCGTCAGCGGCAGGCCGCGGCTCGGCGGGCTCCAATGCAGGTCGGGCGTCGAGGGAAACAGCCGGCCGTGTTCCAGCACCGCGTAGGTGTCGGTCATGCCGGCGATGTAGTCGGCGATGCGCCGGGCCACGCGGGCCTCGCCCGCTCCCGCCAGCCCCTCGGACCACTCGGCGGGCATCCGCCCCGGATCGGCGCGGAAGGCGGCGAACAGGTCGGCGACGATGGCGGCGGCCTTGGCGCGCACCGCCATCACCTCGGGATGGCGGTACATCCGGGCGAACAGGAACCGCTTGATCTCGGCATCGGCCGCCGCGATTCCCGCCGAGAAGGCGATGACGGGGGCCTGCGCCGCCCGGATCTCGGCGACGCCGGCCGGCGCCAGGGCGGCGATCCGCCCCTCGCCCTCGCGGATCACATCCTCCACGAAGCGGGTGATGACCCGCCGCGCCAGTTCGTGAATCTTGCGCGAGGGTTCGAGCCCCGGATGCAGGGTGTCGATTTCGTCGAGCAGGCCTTTCAGGAACGGCACCGCGGCGAGGTCGGCGAGGTCGAACAGCCCGGCCCGCAGCCCGTCGTCGAGGTCGTGGGCGTCGTAGGCGATGTCGTCGGCCAGAGCCGCCGCCTGCGCCTCGGGGCCGGCGAAGCGCGCCAGTTCGAGGTCGTTCACCGCGTTGTATTCCAGCACCGCCGCGGGAATGCCGGTGTCGGCGTAGCGCCGGGTCGGGGCGCCGGAGGCGTCGAGCAGCGGGCCGTTATGCTTGACCAGACCCTCCAGGGTCTCCCAGGTCAGGTTGAGGCCGTCGAAGCCGGCATAGCGCCGCTCAAGCCGTGTGACGATGCGCAGGGCCTGCGCGTTGTGGTCGAAGCCGCCGTGATCGGCCATGCAGGCGTGGAGCGCATCCTCGCCGGTATGGCCGAAACAGGTGTGGCCGAGGTCGTGGGAGAGGGCCAGCGCCTCGGCGAGATCCTCGTCGAGGCCGAGCGCCCGGGCCAGCGCGCGGGCGATCTGGCTCACCTCCAGGCTGTGGGTCAGCCGGGTGCGGTAATGGTCGCCCTCGTGATGCACGAAGACCTGCGTCTTGTGCTTCAGCCGCCGGAAGGCGGTGGAGTGGATGATGCGGTCCCGGTCGCGCTGGAAGTCGCTGCGGGTCGGCGAGGACGATTCGGGGATCAGCCGCCCGCGCGTCGCCGCCGGATCGGTGGCGTAGGGCGCCCGCCAGCGCTCGCCGTTCTGCCGCACCTGCGCAACCCTTCCCCGTCCGTGGCCGCGTTGCGGCCGGCTTCAGCGCCTCATATCTTATAGCGCAGGCGTCCACGGCAATCCGGGATGCTTCACTCTTCACGACACCGGTTCGAGACGGGGCCGCGCCACGATGGCCGAGATCAATCTGACCGCCCGCGCCGCCAAGCGCATCAACGAGATCATGGGCACCGAGCCTCCGGGCTCCTCCCTGCGCATCAGCGTCAACGGAGGCGGCTGCTCGGGCTTTTCCTACGCCTTCGACATCACCACCGCCCGCGAGGGCGACGATGTCGTGATCGAGCGCGACGGCGCCACCGTGCTCGTCGATCCGGTCTCGCTCGAATACATGGGCGGCGCGACCATCGATTTCGTGAATGACCTGATCGGCCAGTCCTTCAAGATCGAGAACCCGCTGGCCACCGCCTCCTGCGGTTGCGGCACCTCCTTCGCCATCTGAGGGGAGCAAGCGCCCTGCCGGCCGGTGAAGCCGGCGGGGCGTGGCAAAGCCGCAATTGCCAGGCCTGTGGAAAACCGGCAGGGATGACGCACGGCCCTCCACCGACCTCCCGCCAGCCTGCGACCCGATCAGCCATGACGTCATCGACGCGCCGTCCCGTCCTCATGCGGGCACTGCTCGCCTCGGCCTGCGCGGTGGCGCTGTTGATGGGGCCTGCGCCGGTCGCGCCGGCCGTGGCGCAAGAGGCGGCCAATGCGGTCCAGGACCTCGTCCTCGACAATCTGAGCCTCACCTTCGGCGAGACGGTGTTCTCCGCGCCCAAGGTCACGGTGAGCGGCACGCGGCTCTCCCGCGACGACCTGCTGGCGATCTTCAAGGCCGACGCCAAGGAGCCCTGGCCCATCCGCCTCCAGCGCCTCGAGGCCGGGAGCCTCACCCTGCCGGAGCTGCGGGTCGAGCGTCGCGACGGCGACCGGCGCCAGATCGTGACCTATCGCGACGTGGCGGCGCGCACGATCCGCGCCGGCCGCATCAGTGAATTGACCGCCGCCGGGGCCACCCTCACGGTCGAGGGTGCGCCGCAGGCGGGCAGCGGCAGCTACGGCCGGATCCGCGCGGAAGAGGTCGATCTGACCGCCCTGTCCCGGCTCTATACCGAGGCCGGGGATGCGAGCGGCGGCTTCCAGCGGCTCTATGCCTCGCTGCTGGTCGAGGCCATCGCCTTCATCGACGACCGGGGCACCACGGTGTCGATCGCCCGCCTCACCGGCCGCGATCTCGCCGGACGGCGGACGCCGACGACCTGGAACGGGGCGGTAGAGGCCCTGAGCGCCGCCGACCTCACCGACGACGACCCGGCCAAGCGGGCTCGTGTCGCCGGGCTGCTCGCCGATCTCGCCGAATCCGTCTCGGTCGGTGGCCTGGAGGCGACGGACCTGACCGTGAAGGAGGTGAAGGGCGAGGATCCTTTCTCCGTCTCCATCGGCCGCATCGCCTATGCGGGCGGCGCCGAGGCCGGCCTCGCGCTCAGCGAGATCGGCTTCGGTGCGAAGGAGATGCAGGGCAAGATCGGCCGCCTCTCCCTCACCGGCTTCTCCCTGGCGCCGACCGTCGCCGCCCTGCGCCGGCTCGCCCAGGCTCCCCTCCCCGCCCATACGGTGCCTGAGAAGGGCGCCGCTCCGGTGGCGGATGCGCAGGAGGCGGAGCTGCGCCGCCTCACCCCCATGATCGGCACCCTGGCCCTGTCCGATCTCGGCCTCGATCTCGCGCAGAAGCCTGTGCCCGCCCCGGTTGCCAGCGCCGATCCGCTCAAGGCGCAGAAGCCGGCACCGGCCGTGCTGCCGCCCCTCCATGTCGGCCTGCGCGGCGGCCAGATGAGCTTCGGCCCGCCCAAGGACGGCGTGCCGACGGAGAGCCGCCTCTCGCTCACCGGCCTCACCCTGCCGAGCGCGGCGGTCGAGAGCGTGCCGGGGCTCGGCTCCCTCGCCGTTTACGGCTATCGCGATCTCGACCTCGACGTGGTGGCCGACACCGCCTGGAACGAGGGCACGCGGGAGCTGAGCTTCAAGGAATTGTCGCTCTCTGGCAAGGATATGGGACGCCTCCACCTCAACGCCCTGCTCGGCGGCATCGGCCCCGAGGTGTTCGATCCCGATGCCGCGGTCTCCGGCTTCGCCATGCTCTCGGCCACCGCCAAGGCCCTCGACCTGACCCTGGAGAATGGCGGCCTGTTCGAACGCTTCATCGATGCGCAGGCGAAGGTGCTGAGCCTCAAGCCGGACGAGCTGCGCAAGGAATACGTCACCGCGAGCGTGATCGGCGTGCCGGTGATCCTCGGGAATTCCGCCGCCGCCAAGGCGATCGGCGCGGCCATGGGCAAGTTCGTGGCCAAGCCCGGCACCCTCTCGATCAGCGCCAAGGCCAAGAGCACCGAGGGGCTCGGCATGGTCGATGTCAGCACCGCCCCGACTCCGGCGGCGGTCCTCGACAAGCTCGAGGTCAACGCCAAAGCGGAGTGATGTTTTCGCTCCGCACCGAGTCCGGTCGCTGAAAGTGAAAGGGCCACCCTGTCCCCAGGGCGGCCCTTCCTCGGCGCGATGGCCTCTCTTTTTTCAGTTCGCCGCCGCCACCTGCGAGCGCTTCGGCTTGGCGCCGGCCTGAGCCGGGCCATGGGCCGCCGTCTTGGTGACGGGCGCGGCTGGCTTCGCCGCAGCCTTCGCAGGCGCTGCGGCGGACTTGGCTGGCACGGCGGCGAGCTTGGCGACCGCTTGTTTCGAGGCCGGCGGCATGGCCGCCATGCGCGAAGCGGACTCGTGCGCGCCGGCCTTGCCGGACGGCTTGGAGGCCGTCCTGGCTGGCGCCTGAGCGGCGACCTGAACCGGCGCAGCCTTCGTGGGTGCCGGTTGTGTCGGCTTGCCCGAAGCGGAGGCGAGACGCAGCTTCGTCGCTGCGAGGGGCGCATCCTTGTGCTTTGCCGATGCCGAGGATCCGGGTTTGGCGGCTTCGGCGACCATGCGAGGCGCCTCGTGCGCCGTCTTGACCGGCGTTTTGGCGGCCGATGCGGCGAAGGTCGGCGCGGTCGGGCGGAAGGCGGAGCCGCGGGCGGCGGTCGGCTGCACCGCCGCCGGGACGGCGACGGCGGCGCTCGCCAGCATGATCGGCGCGGGGCGCGACGGGCGCGGCGCCGGTGCGGCCTCCGGCGCGTCGTCGTCGCGCTCGCCCGCCGGGCGGAAGGCGAGCGCCCGCGAGGCGCGCTCGAGACGCTCGGGCGCGGGATCGGGGTCGGAGGGGCCGAGATCGGCCATCATGATCGGGGCCCGGCCGATCGCGGCGGGGGTGCCGTCGGTGCGCAGGGTCGCGAGCAGCTTGCGGTCGTCGCTGCCGGCGATGGAGGCCTTGCCGGCATATTCGACGCGCACCCGCGCCGTGCCCTTGCGGTGGAAGTCCAGCGCCCGGGCCGCCTCCTCGGACACGTCCATCAGGCGCCCGGCATGATAGGGGCCGCGGTCGTTGACGCGCAGCATCATCGAGTAGCCGTTGTCGAGGTTGGTCACCCGGACATAGCTCGGCAGCGGCAGGGTCGGATGCGCGGCGGCGATGGAGTGGCGGTCGAACACCTCACCGTTGGCGGTGACGCGGCCGTGGAAGGCGCTGCCGTACCAAGAGGCGAGCCCCTCGCGGACGTAGCCACGGGCATCCTCGCGGGGCACGTAGGTCTTGCCCGCCACAACGTAGGGTTTTCCCGAGAAGCGCCGCCCGCCCCCCTTCGGGATCACGTCGCCCTCGTTGTAGAGGCGGCGGCTCGCCCGCACCCCGTATTTCGGATCGATGTCGCTGCCCGAGGAGGCGCCCGCGAGCTTCTGCGGGGTGTTGGCGCAATTGGCGGTGGTCAGCGCCACCGCGCAGACCGCCAGCAGCCGCAGGACCGGCAGCGCGCGCCGCGCCGGATCCTCCGGGGCCGTCCTGACCCGCGCCAAGACATGTGCCATATCGCCCGCCCGCTCCCCGCCTACGCCACAGGCTCCCCGCCGGCCGCGGAAAGCTGGGGCCGCCGGGGATCACGCTCCGTACTCCGGCCGACGTGACGTCCGACCGTCCCCAGAGGATCGTCCGGACGCGGTAAAGGAAGGCTGAACGGGGCGTCGGTTCGGCGAAGGCGGAAAAGGAACGAGGAGGGGAGCGGCAGGCTCCGGGCTCGATCCGTCAGCGCGGGGGCTCGCCCAGAACCTGCGCGATCGAGCGGGCGCCGCGCTGCCGGAACAGCAGATCGAGGGCTTCCAGCATCAGGGCGTGCATCTTGGTGCGCTCGGCATAGGCCAGATCCCGGAGCTGGTCGTAGACCGGCGGCTCCAGATAGACCGACATCTGCTTGGCGCGCTCCTTGAGCGTCCCTCCCCGCTCCGCAGGCGGCGCCGGGACCGGTGCCGCTCCGGACAGGGAGCCGGAGACATCGAGGCGGACGATCTCCGCCTCCGTCGTCCTGCGGGACCTCGCCGCCGGGGCGGCACCGCCCCTGGGGTTCGGATTGGCCGAGGCGACGATCGAGGCGAGGTCGAGTCTAGGCGGCCTTGACATGCTTGCCGGCGTCCTTGCGCGTCTCCTTCACCATGTCCTTGCGCGTCCGCGGCTTCGTGGCCTGCATGCGGCGCTCGATCCAGCTCCAGAGCCGGCGGATCTCCCCCGCGGCCTGGCCCTTCGGATTGTACTCGGTGACGCCCTGGCCGACGCCGATGGCGTCCTGGTGATCGGTGCGGGAGACGATGTTGACGTCGGGCAGGATGCCGAGCACCGCCAGCCCGTCGGCGGCGTCACGGATCCGGTAGGAGCGCGGCGGCGTCTGGTTCAGCACGAAGGCGAACTTCTTCTCCAGGCGGTAGACGGCGGCGAGCGTCGGCTTGAAGGCGCGCAGGTCCGCCGGCGTCGGCCGGCAGGGGATGATGCACAGGTCGGCGGCGCGGATCGCCGAGAGGGTGCCGTTGGAATCGACGCCGGGCGTATCGATGAACACGTAGTCGTAGGACGACTCGGCCAGCCGCTCCATCACGAGGTCGATCTGCGTGGCGTCGATCTGCGCCACCTCGGGACCGTCGGCTGTGCGGTGGTCGAGCCAGTCGGAGATGGTGGCCTGCCGGTCCATCTCCAGGATGCAAACCGTGTGGCCCGCTTCCTGCGCGGCGACGGCGAGGGAGATGCACAGGGTGCTCTTGCCGCTGCCCCCCTTCTGCGTGACGAACGTGATCGCCTTCATACCGGGCCCACCGTTTCCGAACTGCCGGGGCCAATCCCGTCCTGTGATGCCGGGATGCCCTGATCGGGGATGTCGCCCAACATGGTTAACTGGCGGTTAAGTGTCTCTCACAAAACTCCCGCTGCGCCGTCGCGGCCAGAGAGGACACGATGTGGTATCGGGAGTTTGGTGAGGCACTCCAAGCCGCAGGCCGGTTCCGGTACGGGATCAGGCCGCCGACGCGATAATCCTACTTTAGATTGAGTCAAAGCGAACGCGCTACTTAAGCGCTTTACGTCCGTCGCGTCGCGCGTCTATCATACCTCAAGAAATTTGTTGGCCAAGTTTATTACCTGAGGTGTGTGTTTTGGAGACCGTGCTGCCGTGGCACGCCCTCCTGCCCGATGGAGCAGAAGGTCACGCTACGTTTCTCAGATCGATGATCGGGCGCCTCGATCCCGGCGGTCGTGCCGAATGACGGCCTTTCAACCCGACCTCTCTTCCGCCTTCGCCGGTGCCCTCTGCCTCGGTGCCTGGGCTCACGATCCCTGCACCGACCGGTTCGCCCTCTCCCCGATCCTGAGTCGGCTGCTGGGGGTGCCGGAGGAGGCCGCGGCCGGGGCGCCTCTGGCCCAGGCTCTGGCGGCGGTCGAGGCGGAGGATGCCTGCCGGCTCGAGAGCGTCTTACGGGCGGCGGGTGAGGATGGGTGTCCGTTCGAGGCGGAGTTCCGCACGCGTCCCGGACCGCACGGTCCGCGCTGGCTGCGCCTGATGGGACGCTGTGGCCGCGATCCCGTCACGGGCCGGCTGACGACGCAGGGGCTTGCCTTCGATCTCACCGAGGGCCGCCACCCCGGCGGCCCGGAAGCCAGCCAAGCGCAACGGCAGGCCAATCGCCTCGCCGATCATGCCGCTGCCATGAAGGGGTTGGTGGCAGGCCTGCGCAACCCGCCGCTGGCCCGCTTGGTTGATGAGATCGCCGTCGAAGTCGGCCACGAACTCGCCCGCCATCTCCGCAGCGGCGTGCGCCAAGTTCATTGAAGGCGCCAAATCCATTGGAAGGGCGGTGAAGCGGCCCTGACGGTGCGTCGCCGGGTCCGGAGACTGACCCGACCCGATGGCATCGGGTCGGGGGCTCTCGGTGTTCGTTTCGGCCCGCTGTCTTTCGACGGACGGGAGACCGCTTCGTCGGGACGGTTCTAGCGCGGTTGGGCAGAGGCTTCGAGCGCCGGGCGCGACCGTGCCGGTGGTGCCGGGAAGAGCAGCGGCTGCAGGGCTTGCGCCGCTTCGGGCAGGGGGCGGGCCAGCGCTGCGGAGACGGCCTTGCGCAGGGCCGAGCAGCCGCGTCCCTGTCCGAGGGGCGGCATGATGCCGGCGGATTGCCGGGCCGGACCCTCCGGCAGGGGCCGGGCGCGCTCGGGTGGCGGCAGCGCCAGCCCGCGCGACACGATCCTGCGCGCGGCGGCGAGATCCGCCTTGTCAAGCCAGGGCCGCGACAGCACGGCGCCCACCCCCTCTCCCGCTGCGGCGCAGAGGCGTCCCCGGCCCGGATGCCCGCGCTCCGTCGCCCGAAGGATCCGCCGGCCGAGATCGGCCAGCACCGCGGGTTCGGCGCCGCCGAGACTGCGCGTGATCGCATCGGCGGCCCTGCGGCGGATCCCGTCGAAGGCGTCCGCCTCCGAGCGGCCGTGGCGGTAGCCGTCGAGATACCAAGCGGCGACGGCCGCGACGGTCCCGGGAGCCCCGGCTTCGATCTCGTCCAGAAGCGGCACGTCGCGCAGGATCGCCGCGCGGGCCCGCTCCGGATCGGCGCCGTCGTCGAGGGTGGAATCGGGAAAGCGGTCGGCCGCCACGATGCCGGTGGCGACACCGGCCCGGACCAGGGTCTCCGCATCGGGGATCATCAGGTCGTCGGGCCGCACCGCGAGGGCGGCGTCCACGAAGTCCGCCGTCAGGCCGGCGGCGAGGTAGGCGGCCCGCTCGGGGGCGCTGTCGGCCGCGACCTCGACGCCGAACGGACCGGTTTCGTAGGGGGCGTGGAAGCCGAGCCGAGCCTCCGCCAGCACCCATCGCTCGCGGCCGCGCACGAAGGCCAGGGTGCAGGCGGAGACGCAGTAATCCGGGACATAGGTGACGAGGCCGCGCTCCGCGATCAGCGCGCCGATGGCCGTGCCCTCATCCACCAGCCCGCCCTCGCTGGTGAGATGAAGGCGCTCGACCGCGCCATGGTCGTCGAGCAGACGGGCGAGCCGCTCGGCGGCGCCCTCCGTCAGCTCGCCGGAGAGGCGGATGTCGCGTCCGCCGGGGCCGAGGGTGATCCGGGTCGCGGGCGCGTCCGGCGCGGTCGCGAGCGGGTCGGCGATGGGGGGCTTGAGCCCGCTGCCGAGCGGATCGACCGCGCCGCGCGCGGGGACCGGGCGGTGGGTCTCGCTCAGGCCGGTGCGCCAGAGACCGGCCATGCCGGCGCAGGCCAGCATGATCGCGGCACAGGCAACTCCGCGCACGGCCCGCCGCGAGCCAGCCGCCATATCTCGCCCCCAAAAACGATTCGGGTTCTCGTGAGAGCAGGGTCTTCGCCCAGGGCGGTGGCCGCCCCGTGCGACGATGCTCCGGACCCGACCAATGTCCCTTGCGGAGGCGGCGAAGCAAGGCCTCTGCCAGGGCAAAAAAGCGGCCGGAGGCCGCGTGTGCCGCTGAGCGCGCCGGGGGTGGAACAAACCGCTTTCGCCAAGGCCCGGATGCGAAGGGACCTTCCTCACCCCGACACTCTGTCGCACCCCGTGACGGGCGCGGTACCGGCCTCAGGGAGCCGGTTTCAGCAGCAGATAGGTGTCCATGATCCAGCCGTGGCGGGCCCGCGCCTCGGCCCGCACCCGCCGGATCTCCTCCGCGACCTCGCCGAGGCGGCCGACCAGGAGAAGCTCGTCCGGCGTGCCGAGATAGGCTCCCCAATAGATGGTCAGGCCGGGATCGAGCCCCTCGAAGCGCGGGTCGCCGTCGAGCATCACCACCGTGGCGCCGGTCTCGGCCCCGAGCCCGTCGCGCGGCAGGCGGCGAGCCGGGGTGATCCGCACCGGTTCGCCGATGGGATGGAGCGGGATGCGGTGGGCAGCGGCCAGGGCCTGCACGCTGGTGATGCCGGGGATCACGTCGTGGGTGAAGGTGACCCGGCCCCGGGCCAGCACGCGCTCCAGGATGCGCAGGGTGCTGTCGTAGAGGGAGGGGTCGCCCCAGACCAGGAAGGCTCCCCGCTCACCCTCATCCAAATGCTCGGCGATCAGGCTCTCGTACAGGGCGGCGCGGGCGGCGTGCCAATCCTCCACCGCCACGCCGTAATCGGCCGGGCGACGGTCGCGCTCAGGGTCCGCCGCCTCGATGAAGCGATAGGGACGCTCCTCGATGTAAAGGTCGCAGATCCGGCGGCGCAGGCCGACGAGTCCGGCCTTGGCCTCTCCCTTGTCGAGGGCGAAGACCGCATCGGTCGCGTTGAGGGCCCGGATGCCCTGGATCGTCAGGTGCTCCGGATTGCCCGTGCCGATGCCGATGACGTGGATGTGTCGCAAGGCCCGCTTCCCGGCCGGATCTTCCCGGCGAAGCCCGTCCGTGGACGGGGAGGATGGAAGCGGCTTCTTAACGGATCCGGGCGATAAGGGGAGCGCTCGGATCGGACGGGGTTCAGCCCACCAGCGCCGTCAGGCAGGTGCCGAACAGGGTGACGAAGGTCATCGTCGCCATGAACTTGATGTCGTCGATGCGCTGGCTCATCGCCTCTACTCCGTTGCGGCGCCTCTCGTCGGCCGCCTTGATCCGTTAAATAACCCCTAACCTTATGCAGCGTGACGGCGCGGTGCGTTTCATCACCGTTGCTCACACAATCCAAAGGCTTGGCGGGCGCGACATCCTTAACGCAACCTTAAGGGCACGCTCGGTGCCTCTGGCCGGTTTGGGACAGGCTGAACGCATCGCCCCGCGTGGCGGTTGCGCCTGTACTTGAGCGGCTCGTCCAGACCAGCGGGGGGCAAAGCCCTGTTCCGCAGGCTCATAGGAACAGAAAACCCCGCCGTGGCGGCCACGGCGGGGTTTTCTGT
>NZ_NKUI01000089.1 GCF_014845115.1 Methylorubrum zatmanii
CAATCTCCCGCATAGCTCACTTATCATTGCACGTCTCGACGGGTCGACAGGCCGATCCTGTCCGGGCCCGGAGCCGCGCGCTTGGCGCTGTTGTTGGGCTGTGGCGAGTCGATCGGATCCTCCAAGGTCACCGGCGACGAGCTGCCCTCGGGCGCCGGCATCGGCGGCAGCTTCGTCCGGTTGGGTTCGGGCAGTCCGGCGGTGCCTGCGTGAGCGGGGGACTCGGCAGGAGACTCGGCAAGGGACTTGGCCAGAAGCGACTGCTTCACCATATTTCGGTTGGTCATGTCCGGCTCCTCTCGGATGTGATCGGGCCTGTGGAAGCCTGTTCACAAGTCTGCGCAAATCCTTGTCTCAGGGCTGCTAACGCCCGGGCTGCAAAGGGGTTTCCTGCGTGCTGCAGTTGATACGGCCAAGGAACAATTGAGAGCGCTGAAGGTTGAGGAGGGTGTGCAGAGAAAGCCTGAGGAGGCACTGATGGCATCTGGTAATTCGACTTCGAAGCGAGGTTTCGCCTCGATGAATATCGAGCGGCAGCGCGAGATCGCCAGTAAGGGTGGCCGTTCGGTTCCGGCTGAGAAGCGTTCGTTCTCGCAGGATCGCGAGCTGGCCTCGTCCGCCGGGCGCAAGGGCGGTCAGTCGACCGGACGGACCGGCGAGGCCTGACCCGGCCGTGGCGGTACCGGGCGCGGCCCCCGCGCTCGACCGCCCGGCCTCCTCATCGAAGAATCATATTTCTGGACGGGTGGACGTCGCGGATGTCTGTCCTCCCATGCGGCCGCGTGCCGCATCCGATGTATAGATCAAGCGCGTGATTTCCGGCCGATCGTGATATCGCACATCGGACGATTCTATGACGCCGCGTCGGAGCGCGCGAGTTCGCGCCATTTCACTACGAGATCTTCGAAGGCGCGAAGATCCTTTGCGTCGAGCTGCCCGAGCGTGCGCGCGACGTAGTCGGCCTGCGCAGCGATGCCTCGTGTGGCAAGCACCTTTCCCTCCGGCGTCAGATGCAGGGCGTGCGAGCGGCGATCGCCGGGGATCGCGCGCCGCTCGACCAGCCCGGCTTCCACCAAGCGATCGACCAGCCCGGAGACATTGCCCTTGGTGACGTAGAGGCGGGCGGCCAGTTCCTGCTGCGTCAGCCCCTCGCGCTCACTCAGGGTCGAGAGGACATCGAATTGCGGGATCGATAGGCCGAGATCGCGCAGTTCCGCCGCAACGGCGGCGGTGACACGCCGGCTGAGGCGGATGAACCGGAACCACACCCGCAGGGGATCGGTGGGCTCGACACTCGGATCGGGGCGGGCTTGACTCTCGTCCATGTCCCTCCAGCTCTTAGCAGAGCAGTGTGGCCGGGGCATCGGGTCCGGCCTCGCTTCCCAGGCTTTCACCGCCGTTTTGTCATCGCGCCAACCTGTCGCGACGATGATCGGGGTGTTGCCGCGAGCGGCCGAGTGGCGCCCGCTGGCTCTCACCTGTAAACCCTTCGCTCGGCTTTCCTCTTCCTCTGCGGGTCCATGCGCCGTCAGCTTCTCGACGAACCCGTGACGCGGGCCGGCCGCTACGCGCGGACGCTCGCCGTGTTCTCCCTCATCGTCACTGCCATGGCGGTGCTGATCGTGCGCAGCCCCTCGGCGGAGGCGGTGCCGGCCCTGGCGGTGCTCGGCAGCGGGATCGCCCTCTCCTTGATCGCGCTTGCCTTCGCGCTGTTCGCGATGATCCGTGTCTGGCGAGAGGGGGCGGGTGGCCTCGGCGCGGCGTTGGGAGGCCTGTTTCTGGCAAGCCTCGTCCTCGCCTATCCGGCTTATGCCGCGCTCAAGGGGGTGAGGCTGCCGGCGCTCACCGATGTCACCACCGATACCGAGCGGCCGCCGGCCTTTTCGCGCTCGCGCCTCGCCTTCGCGGCGCGGGAGGGGCGCTACCCGCCGGATCCCGGGCCCTCGGCACGGGAGGCTCAGCGCGCCGCCTATCCGCAGATCGCACCGCTGACGCTCGATATCGGGGCCGACGAAGCCTTCGAGCTGGCCCGCAAGGCGGCGGTGAATCGCAAGTGGCAGATCGTCGAGGCGATCCGCCCCGGCGGGCGGATCGGCAATGGCCGGATCGAGGCGGTGGCCCGCACCCGGATCCTGAACCTGCCGGCCGACATCACCGTGCGGGTCCATCCGCGAGCCGACGGCGCACGCATCGACGTCCGCTCGGCCTCGCGGATCGGCGGCCGGGATTTCGGCGACAATGCCGACCGGATCCGCTCCTATCTCGACGAGGTCGCCAACCTCGCCATCGCGCTCAAATAGAAGCGTCGCGGTTTCCCCGCCGGTATCACGCCGGGCGGTACTCCCCGTCGAGCAGGGGCGGCCCATCGGTCACGGCGGCACCGCGCTCCACCAGATCCTCGAGATGGGCGAAGACCGACAGGGCCGCCGCGCCCAGCAGATTCGGTGCGAGGCCCTGATAGATCGCGCGGACGATGGTGCGGATGTCGCGGTCTCCCGCCGCGAGGCGGGCGCGGATCGCCGCCTCGCGCTGGCGACGATGGGCCACCAGACCGCGCACGAAGCGGCGCGGATCGCGCACGGGCCCGCCATGACCGGGCCAGTAGAGCGTCTCGCCCCGCTCGCGCAGACGGTCCAGGGAGTCCATGTAGGCGCGCATCGATCCGTCCGGCGGGGCGACGATGGAGGTGGACCACGCCATCACGTGATCGCCGGAAAACAGCACGTTCTCTTCCGGCAGGGCGAAGGCGAGATGGTTCATGGTGTGACCGGGGGTGGCCACGGCGCTCAAAGTCCAACCGTCACCGCTCACGCTCTCGCCGTCCGGCAATTCCCGGTCGGGCCGGTGCTCACGGTCGGCGCTGGCGTCGAGGATGGGCAGTTCGTTCTCGGCGAGTTGCCGGGCTGCCCGATGCGGGCCGCAGCCGACGATCGGCGCCCCCGTGCGCGCCTGGAGCAGCCGGGCGCCGGGGGAATGGTCGCGATGAGTATGGGTGACGACGATCGCCGCGATCCGCTCGCCGTCGAGGTCGGCCAGGAGGGCGTCGATATGCTCGGCATCCGCCGGGCCCGGATCGATCACCGCGACCCGGCCGCGACCGACGACATAGCTGCAGGTGCCGCTGGCGGTGAAGGGGCCGCCATTGAAGCAGATCCGCCGCCGCACGAGCGGACTCAGTGTCTCCATCAGCCCCGCAGCGGGCATGCTGTTCTCGAAACCGGGAGGGGTGGCCTGCGCGTCCGCGGCGGATTCACTCGTCATGACGACTTCGTACGGAAAGGACGCCGTCCGCCTACGACAGCCTGGCGGTTTCTCCAACTCGGTGAGTGGTCCCTGTCATGCCCGGAACGGGAATACAGCCGGTTCCCATCGATCGGCGCCATACCCTCAAGGCATCAAGAAAAAGCGCCGTCCTGACGGACGGCGCTCGGCGGGTCGGCGTGTGAAGTGGAAGACCGCCGCCTCAGCGGCGGCGGCCCGACTTGACGCGCACGGGAATGGGCTGCAGCACCGGCTGCGGCGTGAGGGCCGAAACGAGCCGCGCGGCGGCGGCAAGGGCCGCCTTGGCGACGGTGGTGCCGAAGGCTTCAGGCTTCTTCTGTGCAGGCACGCCGGACGCCTCCTTGGTATCTCAGTCAAGCGTTGAGGATGAGATGGGGACGAACGGCCGATTTTGCCAGTCGGTTCCGAACCCGGACGCTCGCCCTCGCTTTTGGACGAGAATATCGTTTGAAGTCTTGGTCTCGAAGCCCTCTGAAGAGGAACCCAATCCGATAACTTGGCGTTATTGATCCCGAAAGGCCGCGGCACGTGCCGCGCCAGTTTTTGGAAGGATATTCGGCATGCTCGGTTGGGCTGTTACGTTCCTGGTGGTTGCCCTCGTCGCGGCCCTGCTGGGCTTCGGCGGCATTGCCGGCACGGCGATGGAAGCGGCCAAGCTCGTGTTCTTCGTCGCGATCGTCCTGTTCGCGATCTCGGCCGTGATCGGCCTGATGCGCGGCCGTTCGCCGACCTTGTAACCGGCATCGACAAAGAGCCGCCCCCAAGCCGGGAGCGGCTCACATCGTTTCGACAGGACGCAGAGTGTGTGCCGAACCGGCCAGCGCCGGTTTCAAGCTTGATCGTCGATCGGGGGGCTACTGTCGTCGAGGCGTGCGATCAAATCCCGAAACCGGTCGGGAATCGGCTGCTGCACGACGGAATCGTAGAGCGCGCGCAGATGGTTGCCGATGCGCCGCTGCGTCTGATCGTTCAATCCATGGTCGCCATGCGCCCGAGAGGGCCGGTTCCCAAGCGGGAACGCGCCGGCCGGCTCGTCTTCGTTCATGCCTTACGATCCCCTTGGCGCCACATCCGCCGTGATTGTCTTGCGGCTTGACATGAGTCATGGCTGCAGCAGGAACGCTGCCATGCGGTTTCGGTTCCGCAGGTGCCAGGAACGCACGTCGAACTCCCCGCGTTAGGGGCGCATCGATAACGAAGAGCGAAGAGGCTCAGGGGAACTCATGTCCACAGCACAACTGGTCGTGCAGCACCTGCCATACCTGCGCCGTTACGCGCGTGCGCTCACGGGCAGTCAGGTGGCGGGCGACGCCTATGTTGCGGCCACGCTCGAAACGCTGGTCAATGAACCTGAGACCCTTGGCCGCAGCACCAACGTCAAGGCCGACCTCTTCCGTGTGTTCACCCGCATCTGGAATTCGCTCTCGGTGAACGGCCACAGCGACCAAGTGCAGCACGACCTCCCGGCCGAGGTGCGTCTCGGACAGATCACCCCGCTGCCGCGTCAAGCGTTCCTGCTTTCCTGCCTCGAAGGTTTTTCCGAGGAGGATGCCGGCGTCATCCTCGATGTCGATGTCGCCAAGGTGCGTGACCTCGTGGACGAAGCCGGCCGCGAGCTCGCCGCCGACATGGCCACCGAGATCCTCATCATCGAGGACGAGCCGCTGATCGCCATGGATCTGGAGGCGCTCGTCGAAGGCCTCGGTCACAACGTCATCGGTGTGGCGCGCACCCGCACCGAGGCGGTCAAGATCGCCTCCGAGAGCAAGCGTCCCGGCCTGATCCTGGCCGATATCCAGCTCGCCGACGGGTCGTCCGGCCTCGATGCGGTCAACGATCTGCTCAAGACCTTCGAGGTGCCGGTGATTTTCATCACCGCCTATCCCGAGCGCTTCCTCACCGGCGAGCGGCCCGAGCCGGCCTTCCTCATCGCCAAGCCGTTTCAGCCGGCCAACGTCTCGGCGGTCATCAGCCAAGCGCTGTTCTTCCAGCAGAGCGCCCGCCGCCGCGAGGCGCGCACCGCCTGATCCGACGTTCCATCGGTTTCAAGAGGAAAGGCGCCGGCCATCGAGGCCGGCGCCTTTTTTCTGGCCCATCGGATAAGGGGTTGCCGCGCACGAAAAAACGGGCCGGATCATTGTCCGACCCGTCGAAAGGTTCCGGCCGATGCACAAGGGGAATGCGGGGAGGACCAGAAGTGGCCGGGTGATCAGTCAACGAATGTGGGTCGGGTCGGTTCCTTAATCCGGCTTCGGAATGCACCTTTTCCATCCACAGGTGCTTTTCTGCAACGGGGCTGCCGACTCCCTGGGTGTCGCCCGCGTGAGAGTGAAAGCGTCATCTCCGCGAGGAATACTGAATTGATCCGAAGCGGGACAGTGAAGGAACCGAAGATCCGAAAACGGCGTTGTGATGACAACCTGTCAAGCTCCATTCGGAGATCGCAAAGATGCTTCGGCCTGGCTTCATCCTCGGTGTGAGTGGCCCCGCTGCGATCCTGACCCTGCTTCTGCTTCCGGCGATCCGCCAGGAAGCCGACGCCATGGCGGCTCCTGCCGCTCCCCGCATCGCCTACGAGGCGCCCGCCGCCCTGCCGGGAATGCGCCCCTATTCCACCGCCCTCAGCCCGGTCCACGTTGCGACCGCGCCGCGCTCGGCCCCGCGTACGGAGCAGACGCCGATGCGATCGGCGCAGGAGGAGATGCCGGTGAAGCCCCGGCGCCTCACCCGCGAGGGCTGTGAAACGCCGATCAGCTCGCTCGCCGGGCCCGAGGCTCGCCGCATGGTCCCCGGCCGCTGCATGGCCTGAGGATGCCGGTCTTCAGACCGTCTGAGAGACCTTCTCCACATCGGCCGTTGGTCCCGCCGGACCCATACGCTCTCGGGCGACGAGCCTGTCGCCGGGACCGAAGGTTCCGAGCGGCACGTCGCGATCCGGCAGGACGACGGTGGTGGTCGTGCCGACATGGACCAGCACATAGCGCCGCAGCGGCAGGGAGGCGGCGGCCCAGCGCCGGAGCTGGTCGTGATAGGGCGCTCGTTTCCAGCTGCTCGCTTGGCCGGGGTCGACCTGGACATTGAGGAAACGCGTCACGGGGTCGAGGCTCAACACCATCTTCGCCCGATCCGGCCGCCATTCCGGGCCGATCCAGCTTTCCGTCATCCAGAGACAATGAAATGCCCGGCAATGGTCGGGCCGCTCGGCATGGATGCCGCAGCCGCCGCCTGAGCGCACATGCCGGCACCAGAGCCCGGCCGGACTTTCGACCGCCGGCACCTCGTAAACCTTGCAGCAGAGCGTGCACGGCCCGCAGGCCCGGCCCGGGGCCGGCGTTGCGACGATGGCGGCGGGGTCGAGCATCGGCGGGCTTGGGGTCTTTTCGCGAGGAGCGGGCAACGCCTTCCTGAGGCCCGTTGCGGTCGTTAGTGTGGCGGTGCTGCCGGCGCGTTCCCGTCGGCGACCTTGTCGGCTGCCCCGCATCATGTTGTCGAACATCGCCGCCCGCGACGTCGAGACCCTGATCCACCCCTACACCAATCTCGCGGCCTTCCGGGACACCGGTCCCTTGGTGCTGGAGCGGGGGCACGGCGTCTGGGTCTACGATACGGATGGGCGCCCCTATCTCGAAGGCATGGCCGGGCTGTGGTGCACCGCCCTCGGCTATGGCAACGAGGAATTGGTCGAGGCCGCCGCCGAGCAGATGGGCAAGCTGTCCTTCGCCCACCTGTTCTCCGGCCGCAGCCACGATCCGGCGATTGAACTCGCCGAGACGCTCAAGGAGCTGATGCCGGTCCCGACCTCGAAGATCTTCTTCACCTCCTCGGGCTCGGAAGCCAACGACGCGCAGATCAAGCTCGTCTGGTACATGAACAATGCGCTCGGCCGCCCACGCAAGAAGAAGATCATCGGCCGTCGCAAGGGCTATCACGGCGTTACGGTGGCGACCGCCTCCCTCACCGGCCTCCCCGCCAACCACACCGATTGGGATCTGCCGATCGACGGCTTCCTGCACGCCGCCTGCCCGCACCATTACCGCGGGGCCGAGCCCGGCGAGAGCGAAGAGGCCTTCTCCGCCCGCCTCGCCGCCGAACTCGAGGCGCAGATCCTGGCCGAGGATCCCGACACCGTCGCCGCCTTCTTCGTCGAGCCGGTGATGGGGGCCGGCGGTGCCATCGTGCCCCCGGCGGGCTACTTCCCCGCGATCCAGGCGGTGCTCGACCGCTACGACGTGCGCCTGATCGCCGACGAGGTGATCTGCGGCTTCGGCCGGCTCGGCACATGGTTCGGCAGCGAGGCGGTGGGCATGAAGCCCCACACCCTCTCCTTCGCCAAGGCCCTGACCTCCGGCTACCTGCCGCTCGGCGGCATCAGCATCGACGAGCCGCTCTATCGGGCGATGCTCGACGAGAGCGTCAAGCTCGGCGGCTTCGGCCACGGCACCACCTATTCCGGGCATCCCGTCGCCTGCGCCGTCGCC
The DNA here is from genome assembly GCF_014845115.1 of Methylorubrum zatmanii. Lineage (GTDB taxonomy): Bacteria > Pseudomonadota > Alphaproteobacteria > Rhizobiales > Beijerinckiaceae > Methylobacterium > Methylobacterium zatmanii. Next base: position 7,761 of record NZ_NKUI01000089.1, read on the forward strand.
AATCGCGCGCTCCGGATCTATCGCCGCGACCGCATCGTCGAGCGGGCGGCGGAGAAGGCACCGCGTTTCCAGGCGGCGCTCGCGGGGCTGGGCGATCATCCGCTGGTCGGCGAGGCGCGGGGCCTGGGACTGATCGGCGGCATCGAGATCGTGGCCGACAAGGCCTCGAAGCAGCAATTCGACCCGAAGGCCGGCGTGGCGGCGCGCTGCGTCGCCTTCGCCCAGGACGAAGGCCTGATCGTGCGCTTCCTGGCCGGAGACCGCATCGCCGTCTGCCCCCCGCTCGTGATCGCGCCGGAGGAGATCGACACCCTGTTCGAGCGCCTGACACGCGCCCTCGACCGGACGGCAGCGTGGATCGCACAGCAAGGCCTGCGGGCCGTACCGGCCCCGTGAGCGTGCAGCCGGGCACAACGGAGTAACGCTAGGTCTTCCGGCTTAGATCGATGGAGTGCATTGCGAGAAGAAGTCGCCGCGCCGCACTATCGAGTCATGGAAGACACAGCGTGCTCCTGCCCGGTTTGTCGGCTTGCTCGAAAATCAGGCTTCGGCGCGGCTTTAAGCTTCCGTTCATGTCAACGGATCGATCAAAGAGGGGACGGTATCTTCGTAATCCTGCCATCAAGGACGTATCGAAGAGCCACCCCCGCCTCACGCGGGGCATGAGATCGACCGCAGCGGCCGAGACCCGGCCTTCCCGACGACAAGACAGGACAGGAATCATGTACGCCCCCAGCCGAACCTCGACCTTCGCGGCAGAACCGGGCAGCACCGCCCGTGTGACCGTGGCCGAGGATCGCGAGAATTTCCGCCCCGTCGCCCTTCCGGCCCTCGCCGCCGCCGTTCACGTCAACAGCGCCGCCGTAAAGGCCGCTCGCGCCAAGGCGGAAGCCCGGAACGCCCACCGCATCATCCACGAGGACGAGCCCGTCGATTGAGGCTTGACGCGGCTGCCGGCGCGTAGGCTCTGGCGGCATGCTCATTCTCCCGACCCGCAGGCAGGTTCTCGGCGGGCTCAGCGCCACGGCTTTGGGCCTTGGTTCGAGCGGCGCCTACGCCTTCGTCATCGAACCCAGGTTTCGGCTCGCGCTGACGCGTTATGCCCTGGTCCCGCCGGGATGGACCCCAGGGTTACGCCTGCGGATCGCCGTGCTCTCCGACATCCATGTCTGCGAGCCCTACATGCCGCTCGACCGGGTGGCCGAGATCGTGGCGGCGACGAATGCCCTCGCCCCTGATCTGATCCTCCTGCTCGGCGATTACCCGGCCGGGCGGAAGGTGACCTGGAAGCCGGTGCCCCTCTCCGATTTCGCCAGGGTTGCCGAGGGTCTGCACGCACCGCTCGGCACCTACGCCGCCCTCGGCAACCACGATTGGTGGGACGACCGCGAGGCGATGCGGGCGGGTAAGGGCCCGGTCGAGATTCGCCGCCTGCTAGAGGCGCGGGGTATCCCGGTTCTGGAAAACGACGCCCTGCGGCTCACCCATGAGGGCCATCCGTTCTGGGTGGCGGGGCTGGCCGATCAGGAGCCGTTCCTGCCGCTCGGCATCCGCCGCAGCCTCGCCGATATCCCGGCGACCCTGGCTCAGGTCACCGACGACGCACCGGTCCTCCTCATGGCGCATGAGCCAGACATCTTCGTGAAGGTGCCGCGGCGCGTCTCCCTTACCCTCTCGGGCCATACCCATGGCGGTCAGATCCGGGTGCTGGGCTACTCACCGATGCTGCCCTCCCGCTTCGGCCAGCGCTTCGCCTACGGCCACGTGGTCGAGGAGGGGCGCCACCTGATCGTCTCCGGCGGCCTCGGCGTCAGCGGGGTCGGCGTGCGCTTCGGGGTGCCCCCGGAGATCGTGCTGATCGAGCTGGGCGAGGGGGCGGCCAGCGCGTGAGGGCCATCGCTGTCGCACGGAAGGATGCGCCCAGTGCACCTCTTCTGGTTTGCTGCGGCATCCCCGGATGGGGGCGAGGATGATGGGCCCCGCGTCGCGTCAGCCCTTCCGTGAGACGGGCGAGCCGACATGCAGGAAGCTGCGCTCCCCGGTGGCGGCTTCGGCGACGTGCTGGATCGTATCGAGCAGATCGGCGATCGGCCGCGGGCCCGGAGCCTGCGCCAGGGCTTTCGGGGCAACCCGGCGGGCGGCGGTGCGCCCGGCTACGAGTTGCGCCTCGCTGAGGATATCGAAACTACGGCCGACTCGTCGGTTCATGGCTCTCTCTCCGGGCCGGACCGTGAGGCGATCATGGTAAACGAGCGGTTAACGCTCACAGGGTGAGGCGGTAGCGGCAGAAACCGTCGGCCGGGGCAAAGGATTCGTAAAGCCGCCGGGCTGCCGCGTTGTCGATCCTGGTGTGCCAGTAGAGCCGCGACCAGCCGCGGATGCGGCCGAGCGCGATCAGGTCGTCGATCAGCGCCCGGCCGATCCCAGCGCCCCGCGCCTCCGGCGCGACGAACAGGTCTTCGAGATAGCAGGTCGGCGCCGTGGTCCAGGTGCCCTCGTGCAGGACATTGACCGTCATGCCGACCAGCGCGCCGTCGCGTTCGGCAAGCCGGGCGAAGACCGCCGAGGCGGGGTCGAGGATGCGGCGCCACGTCTCCGCCGTGACGGCTTCCGGTAGAGCCTCGCCATAGAAGGCGAGATAGCCGGCCCAAAGGCGATGCCACCCGGCCTCGTCGGCGGTGACGGGATCGCGGATCGTCATGGTGTCCTCCGTGCGGCGTCCTCGGCCCAGAGATGGATGGCCGCGTAAGCCCGCCAGGGTCGCCACGCCGCCGAGCGTTCGAGAAGGGCGAGGCGGCTCGGCCGTCCGCTGCCGTCATCGAGGGCCCGCATCAGGCCGACATCCCCCGCCGGCAGGGCATCGGCCTGCGCCAGCACGCGCATGGCGACGTAATGCGCGGTCCAGTCGCCGATGCCCGGCAGATCCTTCAGCCGGGAAACGGTCTCGTCCAGATCCCGGCGGGGATCGAACAGATCGGGCGTCGCGCGCATCGCGGCGGCGAGTCCCTGGATCGCCCGGCCGCGGGCACGGGGCATGTTGAGGACCAGCGAGACCTCCGCTTCCACCAACTGTTCCGGCGCCGGAAAGAGGTGCGTCAGGCCGGGCTCGCCGCCGCGCTCGTCCGGCGTCAGCGGGGTGCCGAAGGCGGATACCAGCCGCCCCGCGAGCCGGGTCGCGGCGGCGACCGAGACCTGTTGGCCGAGGATGGCGCGCACCGCGAGCTCGAACGGATCGAAGGCCCCCGGTATCCGCAGGCCCGGCCGGCGCGCGACGAGACCGGCGATCAGAGGGTCGCGGGCGAGCCCCCGCGCGATGGCCGCCGGGTCGGCATCGAGGTCGAACATCGCGCGAAGCCGGGCCAGAAGTTCCTTGGGGACTCCCTCACCGTCGGAACACCGAACGGCAACCGACAACCCGTCCGCCGCCGGTGTGACGGCGAGCGTGCCGCGCCGTCCGGCAAGGGCGAAGCTGCGGGCATAGCGGCCGGGCGTGACTGCCTCGACCCCGGGGCTCGCATGGTCGGCGAGAAACCGTTCGAGATGGGCCCAATCATAGGGCGGGCGGTAGGGAAGGACGTGGCTCGCGCGATCCGCTCGGGGCGCGGGCGATGGAAGGACGGACATCGATCGTGAGGAAGCGCGAGAGGCGAACCGCACCAGTTTCGGGCGGGTGTCAGCCCATGGCAACCGGCTCGGTGCTCTCGAACTCGGCGGTATCGCCCACGAGATCGGTCAGCGAGACCGCGAGCTGCCTCCCGTCCTTGAGCTGCAGCGTCGAATCCGGCGTGAGCCAGAGCGGGTGCAGGGCGGCGCGGCTGCCGGTCACGCTGCCGCGGGCCAGGATGCTGCCGTCCCGGCGCTCGATCTTGACCTTGTAGCGGACTTTGACCGGCTCGATCCCCTCGGCAGACAGGGCGCCGCGACCGCTCAGCACTTGGAGAACTTCGTTCGGCTCGAACATGCAGCGGGTCAGAACACGGGGCGCCGGGAACGAAAGGCAATGTGATTGCCACTTGTTCCCGGATTACGCCGCCGTCGCTCCGCCGCCAAGGGTCCGAGGCCGAGAAAGCCCGTCTTTCCCATGCACCGAAGGGGTGCTTGTCAGGCCAGGGTGCGGACCGTCACCCGCCCGCGCTCCACCGAGAGCGCCATGCGGCCGTGCTTGAGAGCGAGCGCCTTGTCGCCGAACAGGCTGCGGCGCCAGCCCTGCAGCACCGGCACATCGGCCTCGTCGTCGTCAGCCAAAGCTTCCAGATCGTCCACGGTGGCGATGATCTTGGGCGCGACTCCCTCCGCCTCCGCCACGGCCTTGAGGAGTACCTTGAGGAGATCGACCAAGGCCCCGTTGCCACCCCCCCGGGTGCGGCTGCGCTCGGGCACCGCGATCTGCGACAGATCACGGACGAAGCCCCGCTCCACCGCCGCCAGGATTTCCGCTCCCGTGCGGGAACGCTCGAAACCGGCGGGGATGGTGCGCAGGCGTCCCAGCGCCTCGACGCTGCGAGGGGCTGCGGTGGCGATGTCGATCACCGCCTCGTCCTTGAGGATCCGCCCTCTCGGCACGTTCCGGCTCTGCGCCTCCGCCTCTCGCCAACCGGCGACCTCCATCAGCACCGCGATCTCCCGCGGCTTGCGCATCCGCCCCGAGAGGCGGCGCCAAGCGAGGGCCGGATCCGCCTGATAGGTTTCCGGCGAGGTGAGGACCGCCATCTCCTCGTCGAGCCAGAGGCCGCGATCGGTGCGCACCAGTTCCGCCGCCAGCACCTGATAGATGGTCACGAGATGGGTGACGTCGGAGAGGGCGTAGGCGAGCTGCGCGTCGGAGAGCGGGCGGCGCGACCAGTCGGTGAAGCGCGAGGATTTGTCGATCCGCGCCTTGGCGACATCGTTCACGAGCTGTTCGTAGGACACCGAGTCGCCGTAGCCGCAGACCATGGCGGCGACCTGGGTGTCGAAGAACGGATGCGGCAGCAGACCGCCCAGCAGCCAGATGATCTCCAGGTCCTGACGGGCCGAGTGGAACACCTTTACGGTGCTCTCATCCGCCATCAGGTCGAGGAACGGCTTGAGGTCGAGGCCCTTCGCCAACGGATCGACCAAGCAGGCGAAGCCGTCCGGCCCGGCCATCTGGATCAGGCAGAGCTTCGGATAATAGGTCGTCTCGCGCATGAACTCCGTATCGACGGTGACGAAGGATTGCGCGGCGAGACGGGCACAGGCGTCGGACAGGGCCTGCGTTTCGGAGATCAGTTCCATGAACCGGCTATACCGAAGGTCGCGCGCTATCGCGAGACGATGACGGGCCGATTGTCCCCACGCGATTGCGAAGAAATGAGAAAACTTGCGGGATTCAGGCGGCCCGGCGCGGCGTGCGGCCGCGACGGGCCCGCCGCTGCGCTTCCGCGCGGGTGAGCAGCCAGTCGAGGATGCCGGTCTCGATCCGCGTGCCGGAGGACGGCTCGGTCAGCCGCCGGATGCGGTCGGCCCGCAGGCCGCGATAGAGGCCATGCGCCCGGTCCGTGCCGCCGAGCAGCGTGCGGCCGGGGCCGAGCTTCAGCTCGCGGGCATCGAGAATGCGGGTCGTCCACGCTCCGCGGGCATCCTCGTAGACGACCTCGAACGTTCCTTCGAGGGGCAGGATCCGCCACGCGCCGCGCGCCGCCTCGACGAGCTCCCCGCCGGACCGACGGCGCGGGTGGGGCGAGCGCTCTTCGATAGGGTAAAAGTCTCGAAAATCCATGGACTTGATATGGGGTTTGCCCCGGTTTTCCACAAGCGGCCGCGATCTCTGCCAGTGCGGTCGTGACGCGTTGGAGAAACGAACTTTGCGTTCGAAATCGCATTGTATCCGCACTAAGGTCACGCTTGACGCGGACGGGCGGCAAGCGGAAACCCGGAGAGGCGACGATGCGTGGGCGACGGTTTCGAGCGGCCTTTCTGGCCGTTCCGGCAATGCTGGCCGTGCTGTTCGGCCTTGTTCTCCGGCCAAGCGAGGCGCGGGCCCAGATCTTTCAGACGGCGGCCGTGCACGCGATCCTGATCGATGCCGAATCCGGCTCGGTTCTGTTCGAGAAGGCGGCCGACGAACCGTTCTCGCCCGCCAGCATGGCCAAGCTGATGACGGCGGAGATCGTGTTTCGCGCGATCAAGGAAGGACGCCTCTCCCTCGATTCCGAATTCACGGTGACCGAGGATGCGTGGCGCCGCGGCGGCGCCGGGGGCGGCGGTTCCTCGATGTTCGCGCAGGTCAACAGCCGCATCAAGCTCTCGGATCTTCTGCGCGGCCTGATCGTCCAATCGGGCAACGACGCGGCGATCACCATCGCCGAGAACATGGCCGGCACCGAGGAAGCCTTTGCCGGCATGATGAACCAGCGGGCCAAGGAAATCGGGCTGACCCGTTCCACCTTCCGCAACGCCACCGGCTACTCGGCGCCCGACCAGAAGGTGACTGCCCGCGACATGGCGCGGATCGCTCAGTACCTGATCGACACTTACCCCGAATTCTACAAGATCTATTCCGAGCGCGAGTTCACTTGGAACAAGATCAAGCAGCAGAACCGCAATCCGCTCCTCACCCTCGATATCGGCGCCGATGGCCTCAAGACCGGCTACCTTGAGGAATCGGGCTACGCCCTGACCGGCTCTGCGGTGCAGAACGGCCAGCGGCTGATCATGGTCGTCTCCGGCCTGAAAACCGCCCGTGACCGCGCGGCGGAGGCCCGCAAGCTGATGGAATGGGGGTTCCGCGCCTTCGAGCCGCGCCAAGTCTTCACCGCCAACGAGACGGTGGCGGAGGTCTCTGTCTTCGGCGGCGAGAAGGGGTCGGTGCCGGTGGTGGCCAACAAGCCGGTGCGCCTGCTCCTGCCGCGCGGCGCCTCGGACCGGATCAGCGCCAAGGTCGTCTATCAGGGCCCGGTCGTCGCCCCCGTCGAGCAGGGGCGCGAAGTGGCGCGCCTGCGCGTCACACGCGGCGACAATATCGCTCTGGAGCAGCCGCTCTATGCCGGGGAGACCGTTGCCGCGGGCACCCTCTCGCAGCGGGCGATGGACGCGGCCCTGGAAGTCGGCACCGATCTGATCCGCCGCGCCTTCGAGAAGGCCAAGGGCGGGACCGGATCCGGTAATGCCGGCTCCAACGGAACTTCCACCGCCGGCGCTGCGAGCGGCAATTCCTGACGCCGGCTCGGCCTTAAGGGGCCGGGGCCGGGACGTAGGCGCGGATGCCGAGGGGCAGGTCGGCCCCCTGGCGCCGGAACGGTCCGGCGGCTTGCGGCGCGTCGTTGGCCTCCGCCTGCGTCTGGGTGCCGGTGCGGACGCTGACCGCGTCCCACGGGCCGCCGATCTCGAACAGGGTGGCGGAGGGCGCTGCGCCGTCCGCCGATGCGGTGGCGCGCGAGAGCAGCTCCGCCCGGGCCTGGAAGCGGCGATCGGCCAAGTTGATGCGCCCGTGCAGCGAGGCGCTGAGGCTGCGGGAGGCGAGCGAGCCCTCGACGATTTCTCCGACGCCGTCGGCGAAGAGCAGGGATATCTTCGCCCGCTCGAACGGCGTGCGGCCGTTGCGCCGCGCCAGCGCCCCCGGCGCCATGCTCCCGCCGCGATGGATCACGTCGGCGAGGTCGAGCCCGGCGATGGCGCCGTCCTCGCTCGCAAGCGCGACCCGGCCGGCCACCGAGCGGGTCAGGGATTCGACGTCCCGACCGGCACCCTCCAGGGCGAAGCTGCCGCGGGTGGCGCCGAGCATCCAGCGATATTGTCCGAGCTCGATCAGCAGGGCGCCGAGATCGAGCCCGTCGAAGCTGCCCTGGGCTTTGACGCGGGTCAGCACCGCCTCGTCCTCGTCGGCCGACAGAGTCACACGTCCCTTGACCACGCCGCCCTGAACGGCGGCACGGCCGAGGGAGGCCTCGATGCCGCCTTCCCGCACCAGGATGCTGGAGGCGAGGTCGGCCAGCTGGACAGGGCCGATCCGGGCGCTGCCGGCGGAGATGCGCAGATCGAGATCCCCGCCGGTGAGCGAGCGCAGGTCCAGGGAGCGCGTTGTCCGGTCTGCCTCGTCGGACGGTCCGCCGAGGTCCGCCAAGCGCAGCAGGTCGCCAAGGAGCGGCGAGAGGTTCAGGCTCTCGGCGGCGAGCGTCGCCTGGACCGTGTTGCGCCCAGGCCCGAAGGCGGCGGATCCCGCCCCCTCCAGCAAGTTGCCGCCGGTGCGTACGGTAACGTTCGGGAACAGGATCTGGTCGGAGGCAGCCTCGAAATTGCCTTCCACCGAAAGATCCTCGACGAAGGGCGAGAAGGCGAGATCGCCGCCGGTCAACGCCAGGGTCTTGGGCAGGGAGCGGATCTGCAGATTGCCGGTGCCCCAGGCCTTGAAGCCCTCGCGCAGGCTGCCGCTGCCCTCCGCGACGAGCGATCCCGAGGGCCAGGACAGGGCGGCGGTGAACGGGCTCACGCTGCCGGACAGGAGCGCGTGCGGGTGCAGGCCTGCGACAGTGAGCCGGGTGCTCATGCCGTTCCAGGTCGCGCCTCCGGTGACGGCCAAGCTCTCGCTCCAGATCGGCCAGGAGATCGTCAGATCGACATTGCGCACGCTCTGGATCGTGCCGTCGCGCGGGTCGCGGCCCGTCACCGCGCAATGGGTCAGGATGATCCGCCGGAACCGGTCACCGCCCTCCCCGGCGATACGCTGCGTCAGATGCTCGGTCGCGCCGGTCCAGCGGCTGTCCCCCGCCGCGTGCGGCAGCATCACCTCGGCCCCGTCGAGGGTAAGGGAATCGACCTCGACACGGCCGGTCAGGAAGGCGGCAAGGTCGAGCTGCAACGACAGGCTGCCGCCCGAGGCGAGGACCGGCCCGTCGGCCTCACCCTCGGTCAGGCGGATATCGTTGAACACGATCCGAGGCAGGGGCAACAGCACGATTTCGGTGCGCCCCCCGGCGGCCAGCGCCACGCCCCAGCTCTGCTGCAGGCCTCGGCTGACGAAGCGGGCCGCTCCGGGTGCCTCGATCGACCAAGGCAGGCAGGCGGCAACCAGCCCGGTCGCCAGCAGCCCGAGTCCGAGGGCGGGAAGGAAGCGGCGCAGCGACATTGTTCTCCGTAGGCGGGGCGCTCGGGCAGGGCCGGATCGCGTCGCCGTGGCGAACCGCATTTCCGTCCTTAGCCGGTTCCGCTTCCCCTGTCTTGCGACCGGGCCTCTCTCGGCCCGCAACGCGGTGGATCGCGCGAAGCCTCCGGCCCGGCACGGGGAAGATCGGCCCGGTTCCAGCGGGCCCCGAACGAGTGACGACGCACGCGTTTTGCATCGCGCGCAAATGCGTCACCGGTTTGACGAAGGCCGCGCTCGCGTTGCACATCCGGTCCCCGTCGACCGGTGCGCGACCAGACGCCGAATCGTGGCCGCGCTGTCATGGCGGAAGACGACGAGGGAGGAACGGTTTCGATGAAGAAGGTCTATCCGGATCCGCAGGCGGCGCTGGCCGGCCTCCTCCGCGACGGCATGACGATCATGGCCGGCGGCTTCGGCCTGTGCGGCATCCCGGACGAGTTGATCGGCGCCATCCAGGCCTCGGGGGTGAAGGACCTGACCGTCATCTCCAACAATGCGGGCATCGACGGCGTCGGCCTCGGCAAGCTGCTGGAGACCCGGCAGATCCGGAAGATGATCTCGTCCTATGTCGGCGAGAACAAGGAATTCGCCCGCCAGTATCTCGGCGGCGAGCTGGAAATCGAGTTCAACCCGCAGGGCACCCTGGCCGAGCGCATCCGTGCCGGCGGGGCGGGCATCCCGGCCTTCTTCACCAAGACCGGCGTCGGCACCCTGGTGGCCGAGGGCAAGGAGGTGCGCGAGTTCGACGGCGAGAGCTACGTGATGGAGCGCGGGCTGGTCGCCGACCTCGCCATCGTCCACGCCTGGAAGGGCGATACCGAAGGCAACCTCGTCTACCGGAAGACGGCGCGCAACTTCAATCCGATGATGGCCACCGCCGCCGAGGTCACGGTCGCGCAGGTCGAGCATCTGGTTCAGCCGGGCGAGATCGACCCCGACCACATCCACACGCCGGGCATCTTCATCGGCCGCATCATCCATGTTCCGAACCGCGAGAAGCGGATCGAGCAGCGCACCGTGCGCACGCGCAAGGCTCCGGACGCGGCGACCGCCGGCGGCCAGATCTGATCAGGCGAGGGAGAGCGAACAATGGCCTGGACCCGCGAGCAGATGGCGGAGCGCGCTGCCAAGGAACTGCAGGACGGATTCTACGTGAATCTCGGCATCGGCATCCCGACGCTGGTGTCGAACTACATTCCCGAGGGGATGTCGGTGCAGCTGCAATCCGAGAACGGCATGCTCGGCATGGGCCCCTTCCCCTATGAGGGCGAGGAGGATCCCGATCTCATCAATGCCGGCAAGCAGACCATCACGGCCTTGCCGACCACGAGCTATTTCACCTCGGCGGATTCCTTCGGAATGATCCGCGGCGGGCATATCGACCTGTCGATCCTCGGTGCGATGCAGGTGGCGCAGAACGGCGACCTCGCCAACTGGATGATCCCCGGCAAGATGGTCAAGGGGATGGGCGGGGCGATGGACCTCGTGGCCGGCGTGAAGAAGGTCGTGGTGGTGATGGAGCACGTCGCCAAGGGCAAAGACGGCTCCGAGAGCCCGAAGCTGCTGAAGGCCTGTGACCTGCCGCTCACCGGGACGCAGGTGGTGGACATGGTCATCACCGATCTCGGCGTCTTCACCATCGACAAGAAGGGCGATGGCGGCATGACGCTGATCGAACTCGCCGACGGCGTCACCGAGGACGAGATCCGCCGCAAGACCGAGGGCGAGTTCACCGTCGCGCTGACCTGAGGTGCCCGCGGGCGAGGCGGAAAACGTCTCGCCCGGGTCGCCGCACCCGCCGAAGAGTTTTCGGGCGGGGCCTCGAGGCCCCGCCCGAACCGCCCTCCCCTCAGGTCACGACGCTCGGCTCCGCGCGGCCGGTCAGCGCCTCGATATCCGCCAGTTCCCGCGCCACCGCGACGACCGGGCCGAGCACCTCGGCCACCGGCAGCTCCAGCCGGTCGGGCGCGGATTCGTAGCGCTCGATGTAGACGCGCAGGGTCGCACCGGCGGTGCCGGTGCCGGAGAGGCGGTAGACGATCCGCGCATCCTCCTCGAAGGTGACGCGCACGCCCTGGGCTTCCGTGACCGAACCGTCGACGGGATCGACGTAGCGGAAATCGTCCGCCGCCTTGACGGTGAGGCCGCCGATGGTGGTGCCCGGCAACGCGCCGATCTTCTCCCGCAGGCGATCCATCAGCCGCTTGGCGGCGCCGGCATCGATCTCCTCGTAGTCGTGGCGGGTGTAGTAGTCGCGCCCGTAGGTCGACCAATGCTCGCGCACCAGATCCTGCGCCGGCTTGCCCGTCGCCGCCAGGATGTTGAGCCAGAGCAGCACCGCCCAGAGCCCGTCCTTCTCCCGAACGTGGTTCGAGCCGGTGCCGGCGCTCTCTTCGCCGCACAGGGTGATGCGGCCGGCATCCAGCAGGTTGCCGAAGAACTTCCAGCCGGTCGGCGTCTCGAACGCTTCGATGCCGAGGGCGGCGGCGACGCGGTCGACCGCCCGGCTCGTCGGCATCGAGCGGGCGACGCCCGCAAGCCCGCCGGCATAGCCCGGCGCCCGGTGGGCGTGGGCGGCGAGAAGCGCGAGGCTGTCGCTCGGGGTGACGAACAGGCCCGGTGCCACGATCATGTTGCGGTCGCCGTCACCGTCGGAGGCGGCGCCGAAATCCGGCGCGTCGGGCCCGAGCATCAGATCGTACAGCGCGTGGGCATGGACCGGGTTCGGATCGGGGTGGTGGCCGCCGAAATCGGGCTGGGGCTCGCCGTTGACGACCGTGCCTTCGGCGGCGCCCAGCGCGCCCTCCAGGATCGCCTTGGCATAGGGACCGGTCACCGCCGAGAGCGCATCGAAGCGCATGCGGAAGCCGGAGGCGAACAGTTTGGAGAGGGCGTCGAAATCGAACAGCTCGCGCATCAGCGCGGCGTAATCGGCCACCGGGTCGATCACCTCGACCGTCATCCCGTCGATGACGGTGGTGCCGATCTGGCCGAGATCGAGATCGGGTGCGTCCGAGATCCGGTACTCGCCGATCGCCTTGGTGCGCTCGTAGATCGCCGTGGTGACGCTCTCCGGCGCCGGCCCGCCGTTGCTGCCGTTGAACTTGATGCCGAAATCGCCCTGCGGCCCACCGGGATTGTGGCTCGCCGAGAGCACGATGCCGCCGACCGCCTTGTGCTTGCGGATCACGCAGGAGGCGGCGGGCGTCGAGAGCAGCCCGTCGCGGCCGACCAGCACCCGGCCGAAGCCGTTGGCGGCGGCGATCTTCAGGGCGATCTGCGCCACCTCCTTGTTGAAGAAGCGCCCGTCCCCGCCGATCACCAGGGTCGCGCCCCGGTGATCCGGGATGCAGTCGATGATCGCCTGCACGAAGTTCTGGACGTAGTGGGGTTGCCGGAACACCGGCACCTTCTTGCGCAGGCCGGAGGTGCCGGGCTTCTGGTCCGGGTAAGGGCTGGTGGGAACCCGCTTCGAGGCCATGGTCCGCTCGTTCTCGTGGAAGATGGTGGTGGGCACGTCGTAGCGCGGTTTCCCGGATCGGATAGGGCGGCCGCGCGAATTTCCGCCCAGGCCGGCGCCGCCGTCACATCTCGGAGCCGGTGCGGACCTTGATCACCGCCGGATTGCCCTTGAGGCGTTCGGCGACGGCGTCGATGCTGGCCTGCGGCAGGCGAACGAAGGCGATGGTGACTTCCTCCAGGCCCTCGTTATCGCCCGGGCGCACCACGAACTGGCGTACCCGCGAGGCCCGCTCGCCGGTGACCTCCTGCAGGGTGTCGATGGAGAGGCTGCCCGCCTTGACCGTGAGGTGGAGCGCGCGGCTCTGCATCCGGTCGCGCCAGCTTTCCTCGATCGGCTTCACGCCCGCCAGGATGGCGACGACGATGACGGTGGCGGCGATGGCTGCCACATAGAGGCCGCCTCCGATGGCGAGGCCGATCGCCGCCACGGCCCAGAGGCTCGCCGCGGTGGTGAGCCCCTTCACCACCTCGCCCCGCAGGAGGATCGTGCCGGCGCCGAGGAAACCGATGCCCGAGACGACCTGCGCCGCGACTCGGGAGGGATCGAGCACCACATCCTTGTGCCCGAGCATGTCGGAAAAGCCGAAGGCCGAGACCAGCATGGCGAGGCAGGCGCCGACGCAGACCAGCATGTGCGTGCGCAGGCCCGCCGCCCATTGCAAGCGCTCCCGCTCGAAGCCGATCACGCTGCCCATCAGGCCCGCCAGCACCAGCCGCGCGACCATCTCCCCGTTGCCGAGCATCGCTCCTCCCGCCGATCTGCGCCGCCGAGACTGCGCCTGTCCGAGGGGCCTGCGCAACGGGCAGCCGCCTTCTTGACCTCCGGGGCCGTGCGGGTCCAATGCGGCGCGAATTTCGAACACGCCGCCATGGGCCGTCGATGCCGCCGCTTCTCGCCCTGCCCTTCCCGGCCATCGATCCGGTCGCGGTTTCCCTCGGCCCGGTCGAGATCAAGTGGTACGCCCTATCCTACATCGCGGGGCTGATCGGCGGCTGGTTCTATGCCCGCCTTCTGGTCGCGGCGGATTCGCTGTGGGGGGTGGTTAAGCGCCCGACCCTGACCGACATCGACGACCTGATCGTCTGGGTGGCCCTCGGCGTCGTGCTCGGCGGGCGGATCGGCTACGTGCTGTTCTACAACCTGCCGCTCTATCTCGATCATCCCCTGGAGATCCTGGCGATCCGCAACGGCGGCATGTCGTTCCATGGCGGCTTCCTCGGTGCGGTCCTGGCGATGCTGCTGTTCGCCCGGTCGCGGCGCCTCAACGGCTACACCCTGCTCGACCTCGCGGCGGTGGTGGTGCCGATCGGCCTGTTCTTCGGGCGCATCGCCAATTTCGTGAACGGCGAATTGTGGGGCCGGGCGGCTCCGGACTTCCCCTACGCCATCGTCTTTCCCACCGGGGGCGACGTGCCGCGCTATCCGAGCCAGCTGTTCGAGGCCGCCACCGAGGGGGCACTGCTGTTCGTCGTCATGGCGTTGGCCGTGCGCCGCTTCGGCTTCCGCAAGCCGGGCCTGCTCGGCGGCATCTTCGTGCTCGGCTATGCGCTCGCGCGGACCTTCTGCGAGTTCTTCCGCGAGCCCGACCGGCAACTCGGCTTCCTGTTCGGCCAGAATGTCGATGCCTTGGGGGGCGGGATCACCATGGGCATGCTGCTCTGCGTGCCGATGGCGCTGGTGGGGATCGTCTACATCGTCCTCGCTGCCCGCGGCGTGACGCGGCCCCGCCCGACAGGACCGGAGATCCAGGCGGAAGCCGGGCAGATCTGACGGTGGCCTCCGACGCGACGCCGCTCTTCGCGATCCTCGCGCGGGAGATCCGCGAGACAGGCCCCATCGGCCTCGACCGTTACATGGCGCTTTGCCTCGGCCACCCTCGGCACGGCTACTACGCCACGCGGGATCCCTTCGGTGCGGCGGGCGATTTCGTGACCGCGCCGGAGATCAGCCAGATGTTCGGCGAGCTGATCGGCGCCTGGGCCGCCGCGATCCTCCCTACCCTGCCGGGGGAGCGCCCCTGTCTCGTCGAACTCGGGCCCGGCCGCGGCACCCTGATGGCCGACGCCCTGCGGGCCTTGAACGCGGCGGGCGCCGCCTTCGACCTCCACCTCGTCGAGACGAGTCCGGTGCTGCGCCGGCTTCAGGCGCAGCGGCTGGCCGAGGCCGCGCCGCGCTTCCACGATTCGGTGGCGAGCCTGCCCGACGCGCCGCTTCTCGTCATCGCCAACGAATTCTTCGACGCCCTGCCCGCCCGCCAATTCGTGCGGACCGGGCGCGGCTGGTGCGAGCGCCGGGTCGGCCTCACGCCGGACGGCGACGCCCTCGCTTTCGGCCTCGATCCCGAGCCCGATCCCCGCCTCGCGGCGGAGGCGCCGGCAGGAGCGGTGCTCACCCTGCCGAGCCAAGCTCTGGCGGTGATGCGGGACCTGAGCCGGCATCTTGTCGCTCGGGGCGGCGCCCTGCTCGCCATCGATTACGGCTTTGACAGCAGCGCCGACCGGCCCGGCCTGGGCGATACGCTTCAGGCCGTGGCGGACCATCGCTTCGTCGATCCGCTGCTCCGTCCCGGCGAGGCCGACCTAACCCTGCATGTCGATTTCGGCGCCCTCGCCCGCGCGGCCATGGCGGAGGGGGCGAGCATTCAGGGGCCCGTGACCCAGCGCGACTTCCTGTTCTCCCTCGGCCTCGACCTGCGTGCCGAGCGGTTGAAGGTCCGTGCCACGCCGGCCCAGGCGGAGACGATCGACGCCGCCGTCGCCCGGCTGACCGATCCCGATCCGCGCGGCATGGGTGCCTTGTTCAAGGTGCTCTGCGCCCGCCATCCCTGTCTGGGGGCCTTGCCCGGGCTTCCCGCTCCCATCGCGCCTCCCACCTGAGAGACCCCGCCCGATGTTCATCGAAGCGCCCGAGCTCAGTTCTCATTCCTATATCCGGCACGCCTTCTTCACCCGGCAGGGCGGCGTCTCGGAGGGGCTCTACGCTTCCCTCAACGGCGGGATCGGCTCGCAGGACGATCCGGCGCGCGTGGCCGAGAACCGGGCGCGGATGTGTGCCCAGCTCGGGCTGCCGGCCGCGAATCTGGTCAGCCTCTATCAGGTGCACTCGGCCGAGGTCGTCACCGTGGAGGCGCCCTTCCCTCTCGCGGAGCGGCCGAAGGCCGACGCCATGGTGACCCGCGTGCCCGGTCTCGCCCTCGGCATCGCCACGGCGGATTGCGGCCCGATCCTGTTCGCCGATCCTGAGAACCACGTCGTCGGCGCGGCCCATGCCGGGTGGAAGGGCGCTCTCGGCGGCGTCGTCGACGCCACCGTGGCGGCGATGGAAGCGCTCGGTGCGGTGCGGAAAAAGATCGTCGCCGTCCTCGGCCCGACGATCTCCCAAGCCTCCTACGAAGTCGGCGCGGATTTCGAAGCCCGCTTTCGAGCGGAGGTGCCGGATTCGGCGCAATTCTTCCGTGAGGGCCGGCCGGGCCATGCGCAATTCGACTTGCCGGCCTTCATTCTGGCGCGCTTGGCGCAGGCCGAAGTCGGCGAAGCGGTTTCCCTTGGCCTGTGCACTTATGAAGATCCCGAGCGATTCTTCAGCTTTCGTCGGACAACCCATCGAAACGAAGCCGATTACGGACGTCTCATCTCGGCAATTGCTCTGACACCCTGATCATCTGCTCAGGCTTCTCACAAAAATTGTTGCATCGGTGCAACGGAGCGGAAGGAGGAGGCTAAAGCCAGGCTTTTGTGCGCTGTGGCACTCGCATCGGCCGCCAGCTTCAGCGTATCCCTGGGTCGTCGCGGAACGCCGTGGTTGCACCCTGCGACAATCTGTCCGAAACGATCACCAAAAAAAGCTCGGCCGTATTTGAACCTTGGCCGTTCGGTGGCGTTTCTCGGTTGGAACGACGGCAGACCAAGACCACTGCCACAAAGGGGCCGCCTTCTGGACGGTCGGCGTGGTCGAGCCGCAACAGCATCTTCCGGGATGCTGAACTAGATACGGGGCACCGTGCCGCCGCGCTTCCACGGAGGCGCCGGCACAGTCAAAGAGGACCAGAGTGATGAAATCCTTCCTTCGCGCCGGTACGGCCATTGCCGGTATCGCCTTCGCCGGTTCGGCCCTCGCCGCCGACCTTCCGCGTCGCGCCGCTCCGCCGCCGGTGTTCCAGCCGGTGCCGGTCTTCACCTGGACGGGCTTCTACGCCGGTTTCAACGCCGGTTACGGCTTCGGCACGGGTGACAACAACAACAACCCGACCGTCATCGGCGTGAACGGCGCCAGCGGCCTCGTCGCCCCGGGCGGCACCGCGGTCGTCGCCTTCAACAACCGTCGCAGCGATGAAGGCTTCGTCGGCGGTGGTCAGATCGGCTACAACTATCAGTTCACCCCGGGCTCCGGTGTCGTGATCGGTGTCGAGGCCGACGCCCAGTACGTCGATTTCGGTCGTGACCGGAACCGCTTCGCCGTTGCCCCGGGCTCCTCGGCCTTCCTCGCCGGCACCCAGATCTTCAACCCGAACGGTCTGTCGGGCCTCGACTTCTTCGGCACCGTCCGCGGTCGCCTCGGCTACGCCTTCGACCGCACCCTCGTGTACGGCACCGGCGGCTTCGCCTACGGCTCCGGTGGCGGCTCCGACTTCGGCCTGCCGAACGGCTCCTCCGACGACTTCCGCACCGGCTGGGCCGCTGGCGGTGGTATCGAGTACGCTCTCCCGACCGACTCGTTCCTGAACTTCTTCAAGTCCTCGGCCGTCACGCTGAAGGTCGAAGGTCTGTACGTGAACCTCGACCGCGGCAACCGCCTGAACGGCGCCTTCGGTGCCACCCCGGCCGGCAACCTCGTCTACACGACCAGCCCGGGCGTCATCCTGGCCAGCGGCAACCTCGCTCGTCAGCGCGAGACCGAGTTCGCCGTCGTCCGCGCCGGCCTGAACTACAAGTTCGGCTCGTACTAAGATCCGAAACATACGGCGGCCCCTCACGGGACCGCCGGTTTTGGAGAAAGCCCGGCCACGTGCCGGGCTTTTTTATTGCCGGTTTCCCGGCCGGATCGCCCCCTGCGGACCTTGGCCGAGACGGACAATCGACGCCCGCCCCCCTGACAAAAGCTCGACCGGCCCCCATCTCGTAGCCGCCGTGCGGTGACGACGCCGTCGGCGCCTCAGGAGGACGGCTCCATGAACAGCGAAGAACGCGACATCATCAACGGCATCTTCCAGCGCCTCGAACAGGCGTCCGGCCAGCCCCGGGACGCCGATGCCGAGCGCTTCATCGCCGAGAAGCTGCGCAGCCAGCCCTACGCGCCCTACGCGATGGCCCAGCTGATCTACGTGCAGGAAGAGGCGATCAAGAGCCTCAACCAGCAGCTCGAGCAGGCCCGCCAGCAAGCGCAGTCCCAACCCTCCGGCGGCGGCGGCTTCCTGTCGAGCATCTTCGGCGGTGGCCAGCGCTCCGAGCCGCAGCGTCCGGCCGGTCAACCCTGGGGTCAACAGGGCGGTCAGGGCGGCTATGGCGGCCCGCAACAGGGCTATGGCGGTCCGCAGCAGGGCTACGGCCAGCCCGGCGGCTACGCGCCTCCGCAGCAGGGCGGCCCCTGGGGCGGCCAGCCGCAACAGCCCGCGCGGGGCGGCGGTTTCCTCGCCACCGCTCTGCCGATGGCGGCGGGTGCGGCCGGCGGCATGCTGCTCGGCAGCGCCCTCTCCAACGCCTTCGCCGGTGGTCACTCTCATCTCGGCAACGCGGCGGCGGCGGGCCTCGGCGGTGGTGGCGAGTCGATCGTCGAGAACAACTATTTCGGCGGCGGCGAGCAGGATCTCGGTGCCGCGCTCGGCGGCGGTGACGGCGGCTTCCAGGATGCCTCGTTCGGTGGCGATCCCGGCGGTGACTTCGGCGGCGATCTCGGCGACGGCGGCGACGACGATTGGGCCTGAGCCGCGACGCTGCCAGGCCCGTGCGATTCGGACCGGCATGGCGGTGATGGGGCCAGTGACTGGAAGAGAGCCCGGTGCCGGATCGCGGCACCGGGCTCTTTCTTTTGAAGCGCACCGTCCTCCGGTTCGTCAGGCGGTGCCGACGCGGTATTCCCTCGGTGGGCGTGTGCCGTTGACCGCGAAGGCGCCGACGCTGCGCTCGCGATAGATGCGCGGATTGTGCGAGGCGATGGTGCGCGCGTTGCGCCAGTAGCGGTCGAGGCCGTGCTCCGCCTTCACCGCCGATGCGCCGAGGGCATCGAACAGCACCGTGGTCGCTTCCAGCACGAGGTTCGTCACCACGGTGACGGCTTGATTGACCTCGACATCGGCCAGCGCCAATGCCGGTTCCGCCGCCTCGCGTCCCACGCTCAGCGCCGCGTCGGCGGCCCGCTGCACCGCCTCGGCGGCTTTCAGCACGATGGCGCCCGCCGTGTAGGCATGGCCGCGCACGCGTCCGACCACGGCCAGGATCTGCGGGTCGTCGGCGGTGCGGCCGGCATTGCCGTGGCTGTAGATGCGAGTGCGCGCCGCCACCAGCCGCGCCGCATCCTCGGCGGCGGCCCGTGCGATGCCGGCAAGCGTGGCCAGATGCACGAGCTGGAAGAACGCCATGGCGTAGGGGAAGCGCTGGGTTTCCGGCTTGATCGACTCAGGCGGCAGCACGACTCCGGAGAAAAGTGCGGTGCCGCTCGCGGTCAGCGCCTGCCCGAAACCGTCCCAATCATCGACGATCTCGACACCCGGCGCCCCGGTCGGCACGGCGGCGACCACGGGCGCGCCGGCCTCGTCCTGGGCCGAGAGGTGGATCCAGTCCGCGAACAGCGAGCCGGTGGTGTA
This sequence comes from Methylorubrum zatmanii, assembly GCF_014845115.1. Classification (GTDB taxonomy): domain Bacteria; phylum Pseudomonadota; class Alphaproteobacteria; order Rhizobiales; family Beijerinckiaceae; genus Methylobacterium; species Methylobacterium zatmanii. Next base: position 27,186 of record NZ_NKUI01000089.1, read on the forward strand.
GAACTTCTTCCCGTCGAGCAGCCATTCCCCGCCGCGTCGCCGCAGGATTGTATCGAACTGGCCGACCTTGGCCTCTCCGGTTTCCGAGACGCCGCTCCCCACCGTCTCGCCCGCGCCGAGCCGGGCGACCCAGCGGTCGCGCCATTCCGGCGAGGGGGAGGCGAGCACGTCTTCGGTGAAGCCGAAATGGGCGCGCAGGGCGTTGGTGACATTCGAATCGGCCTGGGACAGCTCGATCAGCAGATTGAAGAGTTCGGGGAGGCTGGCCCCATGTCCGCCCGAGGCCGGGTCGAGCCGCAGGGTGGTGAAGCCGGCTTTCTTGAGCCAGCCGAGTTCGGCCCGGGGCAGCCGGCGCTCGCGATCCCGGGCCGCAGCACCGGCGCGGATCTCCGCGAAGACCGGCCGGAACCGGTCAGCGAGCGAGTCGTAGCGGGCGCTCGGGCCGGCTCCCCAGCCCGCATCGATCTGAGACATGCTGTCCCTCTCCATCCTGCCGGCCGGCGGATCGATCGCGCGGCTTTCAGCTTTATCAGGTGGAGGGAATCGGCAATTCCCGGCACAAGCTCAAGCCAAGGAACGAGACTTTCGAAGGACGATTTCGATTTTGGAAGTTGAGTTCGAAGAAGGGGCTTCTGCGTGGATCGACATGCTGAATGTAGACATGCAGAAAAAAGAAACTTCCCCTGATCCGGGCGCGTCGACTCGAAGCAGCGTTTCAAGGTGGATTCTGCGCAATCGGATGACGAACGCCGGCGTTCCAACCCGATCTCTCTAATGCTTCGCTAGCTGATCGGCGAGCCTCGCACGTCATGCCGGGGCATTCACGCAAGATCATCATGTTTTTGGTCGCATCCAGCGCATAATATCCTGAAGATTGCAGCAAATACGGAAATTCGTTTCGAGACGAAGCGAATATACAGCCTCCGCGCGATGCCGGTCGCGAACGTTCACAGGATCGGACCGGCCGCATGGAGCCTCGATGACCCTGACCCGACGCACCGTCGCCGGCGCGCTCGCCGGCTCGCTCTTGGGGACGCTCGCCGCCGGCCCGGCCCGCGCCGGCCGGACGGTGAAGCTGAGCTATCAGCGTTCCTCGACCCTGCTCACGATCCTCAAGGCCAGGGGCACCCTGGAGGAGCGGCTCGGGGCGCAGGGGTTCGGGGTGAGCTGGCATCTCTTCACCAAGGTGATCGAGCCGATGAATACCGGCGCGGTCGATCTGCACGCGGATGTCGCCGACGCGGTGCCGATCTTCACCCAATCGGCCGGGGCTCCGCTGACTTTTTACGCGATGGAGGCGGCCTCGCCGCGGGCCGAGGCGATCATCGTGCCGGAGGAATCCTCGATCCGGACTATCGCCGACCTGAAGGGGTGCCGTGTCGGAGTCTCGAAGGGGTCCGGCTGTCACTTCATCCTGGCGGGTGCGCTGCAGAGGGCGGGCCTTCCCTTCTCCGAGATCCGGCCGGCCTATCTCGAAGCGGCGGACGGCCTCGCGGCGTTCGAGCGCGGCGACATCGAGGCATGGTCGATCTGGGATCCGTTCCTGGCCATCGTCCAGGCCAAGCGGCCGGTGCGCGTCCTCGCCGACGCGACCGGCCTGTCGAGCTATAACCGGTACTACACGGTCAATACCGCCTTCGCCGCCGAGCATCCCGGCATCGTCGCGACCGTTTTCTCTGCGCTGGTCGAGGCCGGCCTATGGGTGAAGGGCAATCCGAAGGAGGCCGTGGCCCTGCTCGCGCCGATCTGGGGCGACCTGCCGCCGGAGGTCGTCGCCACGGTCAATGCGCGGCGCTCCTACGCGGTCAGACCGGTCGACCGGGCGGCCCTGTCGGAGCAGCAGGCCATTGCCGACACCTTCTTCGAGGCCGGGCTGATCCCGCGGCGCCTCGACGCCACCGACGTGCCTCTCTGGCAGCCGCCGGCGGGACGGGGGTGAGGATCATGACCGCGCATCCGCTCCGCTTCGGCGTCTGGGCCCCGGTCCACGGTTCCCGCGCCGCCCGCCACGACCCGGACGAGCCGCACGACGCTTCCTGGGCCCGCAACCGCGCCCTGGTGCTGGAGGCGGAAGCCCTCGGCTACGATTCCGTGCTGGTCGCACAACACACGGTGAACCCCTATGACGAGAGCCGCGATCAGCTCGAAGCCTGGACGGCCTCCGCCGCCCTCGCCGCTGTGACCCGGCGGATCGAAATCATCGCCGCGATCAAGCCGGGTCTCATCCATCCGGTGGTGCTCGCCAAGATGGCGCTGCAGATCGAACATGTCAGCGAGGGCCGTTTCGGCCTCAACCTCGTCAATGCCTGGAACCGGGCCGAATTCGAGCAAGCCGGCCTGCCCTTTCCGGCCCATGACGAGCGCTACGCCTATGGCCGCGAATGGATCGCGCTCGTCGAGCGGCTGTTGCGGGGCGAGCGGGTCAGCTTCGAGGGCCGACACTTCCGCGTCGAGGATTATCAGTTGAGGCCCGCCGGCACCTACCGGGCGCGGCCCTCGATCTATGTCGGCGGCGAATCCGAGCCGGCCCGCGCGCTCGTCGCCGATCACGGCGATGTCTGGTTCATCAACGGGCAACCCCTCGATGCCGTGACCGGGCTCATCGCCGATCTCGAAAGCCGTCCCGCCGCGCGGGGGCGGCTGCGCTACGGCCTCTCCGCCTTCGTCATCGCCCGCGAGACGGATGCCGAGGCCGAGGACGAATTCGCCCGCCTGCTGGAACTGAGCCGCCGGGACGAGAAGCTACGAGCGGAGACCCGGGCTCGGACCGATGCCGCGAGCGTCATGTTCGCCAAGACCGACGCGGCGGCGGCCTATCATGTCGGCACCAATGGCGGCACGGCCGCCGGATTGGTCGGAAGTTACGGCCGGGTCGCGGACGGCATCCGAGCCTTCCATGCCGTCGGCATCGCCCTGTTCATGCTGCAATTCCAGCCCTTCGAGGCCGAGATGCGCCGCTTCGCCGAGCGGGTCTTTCCGAGGGTGCGGGCCTGATCCTGTCCCCGGTTGATCAGACCGGGGGCAGGATCAGGGAGCCCGCGCGGCGTCTGAGCGGAGCCCGAATCCGCCATCCCGAAGGGAGCAACCGGATTGGGTCTGACATGAAAACGGGCGGCGCCGAGGCCTCGGCGCCGCCCGTTTCTTGCTGCCTCAGCCGTCGTCAGGGCCGCGGCAGGGTATGCAGGGCTCGCAGGAAGACATCGACGTCCTCCCGCGTGTTGTAGAAGGCGAGCGAGGCGCGCACCGACTGATCGACGCCGAACCGGCGCAGGGCCGGGAGGGCGCAGTGATGGCCCGAGCGCACGGCGATGCCGTGAGCGTCGAGATGGTGGGCCACCGCCTCGTTGCTGACGCCGTTGACCGTGAAGGACATCACGCTCGCCTTGTTGAGCGCGGTGCCGATCAGGCGCAGGCCCTTCACTTCGGCGAGGCCTTCCTGCGCGTATTCCAGCAGGTCGTGCTCGTAAGCCGCGATGGCGGGCAGTCCGATGCTCTCCAGGTAATCGAGCGCCGCGCCGAGACCGACCGCGCCCGCGATATCGGGCGTGCCGGCCTCGAACTTCTCCGGCGCGCCCTTGTAGACGGTCTTGGAGAAGGTGACGTCCTCGATCATGTGGCTGCCGCCCTGCCACGGCGGCATCGCCTCGAGCAGATGCTTCTTGCCGTAGAGCGCGCCGATGCCGGTGGGCCCGAACACCTTGTGCCCGGAGAAGACCAGGAAGTCGGCATCGAGCGACTGCACATCGATCGGGATATGCGGCGTCGATTGCGCGGCATCGACCAGAACCGGAACGCCGTAGGCGTGGGCCAGGGCGATGATTTCCCGGATCGGGTTCACCGTGCCGAGCGCGTTGGCGACATGGGTCACCGAGACGATCTTCGTGCGACCCGACAGCAGAGCGGCGTATTGCTCGAAGATGATCTCGCCGCGATCGTTGACCGGAATCACCCGGATCGTCGCCCCGGTCGACTGCGCGAGCAGCTGCCAGGGCACGATGTTGGCGTGGTGCTCGATGGTCGAGACGATGATCTCGTCGCCTGGGCCGATATGGGCACGGCCATAGGAATTGGCGACGAGGTTGATCGCTTCCGTGGTGCCGCGCAGGAAGACGATGTCGTCCTTCGACGGGGCATTGAGGAAGCGGCGGGTCTTCTCGCGTCCGCCCTCGAACAGGTCCGTGGAACGCGCGGCCAGGGTATGCGCGGCCCGGTGGATGTTCGAGTTGTGGCGGCCGTAGAACTCGCTCGTCGCGTCGATCACGCTCTGCGGCTTGTGGGTGGTGGCCGCGTTGTCGAGCCAGACCAGGGGATGCCCGTTCACGCTCTGGTGGAGCGCCGGGAAGTCCTTGCGGACATGCTCGACATCGAAGGGCGCACCGGCCGGCACCGAGCCGTGCGAGGTCACGCGGGGAGCGGGACCGGCATGGCGCGAGGGCTCGACCCGCGGCTGGGCCGCCGACTTCTTCCGGGCCGAAGGGGCCGGGTTGAGGAAATAGTAGTCGCTTGCACCATCCGGCTGGGACGGATGCGGGAGATGGCCGAATCGGGCGAAATGCTCCTGCGACACATCTCCGCCCGGCTTGCCGGGAGCGGCCGGAACCAGGCTCGGCGCCACCGCGTGCGCGAAGGCATTGGCCCGGGGATGATCCGCCGCGATCTGCCGATGCAGGTCCGTCCCGCCGGGAAGGTGGGCGGCGACCTCGGGCAGGCTCGGCACGAAATATTCGGGCAGCTTGGCCTGCGCCGGATACGGATGCACCGAGGGGATCGCCGAGAGGTCGAGCAGGTTCGCGCTGGCCGGAGCCGGCGTCGCCCCGACCGGATTGGCCTGGGACGGGCCGGTCAGGCCCGGCAGGCCGACCGGCGGCGCCCCGAAGGAGCGCGCGCCGAGCGACGCCGCGTCCGGCTGGAGGCCGGAGGGCAGCCCCCCGGCCGGGGCCGAGGGGAGCCCGAGATCGGCCGCCGGCAGGCTCGCGCCGCCGGGACCCTGGGGCAGGGACTCGAGTCCCTGCGGAAGCTGCGGCGAGGCCGGCAGCGATGGGGCGAAGGGCTGGCTCGCCGCCTGCCCCTGCCCGTAGATCTCGCGGGCGAGACGCCCGACCAGATCCGCATGGGCGAGCTCACCCGGCGTGCCGGGGAGCGAGCCTGTCGGAATGCCGAGTGCCGGCCCCTCAAGCGTAGTCATGATAATTGCCGAGCAGCACGTTATCGAGACGGGCAATCGCGTCCTCGACCAGCACGGCGGCCGAGAAGTAGCGGGTCACGAGGTGCGAGGCGATGGAATGGTCGTTGGTGCCCATGTAGCGCACCGACAGGCCGGGCTCGATCTCGCCGGTCACGCCCGACTTCTGCAGGCCGACCACGCCCTGCTCACCCTCGCCGACGCGGAGCAGCAGGATCGAGGTGGTCTGCGCACCCGTCACCGGATCGGTCTCGATCGGCAGCTTGTCGCTCGGGACCAGCGGCACGCCGCGCCAGGTGATGAACGGGGCGCCGAACAGGTGGACGACCACCGGCGGCACGCCGCGCCGGGTCGCCTCACGGCCGAAGGCGGCGATGGCCCGGGGATGGGCGACGAAGAAGGCCGGCTTCTTCCACACCAGGGTCAGCAGCTCGTCGAGGTCGTCCGGGGTCGGCGGGCCGGAGCGGGTCGGGATGCGCTGGCGGCCGGAGACCTCGTGCAGCAGGCCGAACTGCGAGTTGTTGAGCAGCTCCCACTCCTCGCGCTCCTTCACGGCATCGACCGTGAGGCGGATCTGCTCGCGCAGCTGGTCGATCTCGTTGGAATAGAGATCGGTGACGCGGGTATGGGTGTTGAGGATCGTCTGGATCGTCGAGAGGTGATACTCGCGCGGATCGATCTCGTAATCGACGAAGGTGGTCGGCAGGCGCGGCTCACCGGTATGGACGGCCAGAAGCTCGATGCCCTGCTCGCCATAGGAATTGGTGTGGCCCTTCAGCCGGTCACGCTCTTCCTGGTACTGGCTGATGCGCGAGCGGATCCCCTCCTCGCCGATCGCGGCCGGGTCGAGCGTCAGCAGCGTCACCGCCGAGAGCGCCTTCACCGCCGGGGCCGGACCGGCCTCGCCGACGAGGGCGCCGTCACCGAAATAATCGCCGCGGGTCGCGAGGCCCTGGCGCAGGCGGCCCTTGTAGGGACCGGACAGGCTCAGCTCGACGGTGCCGTCGGCGACGATCACGAGGCTGCGGCCCGACGAGCCTTCCTCGGCGATCACGTCACCGGCCTTGTGGTGGCTCTCGGTGAACTTGCCGGCCAGGGTGGCGAGTTCCGCGTCACCGAGGCGGCTGAACAGCGGCACCGCGCGCAGCGAACCCGGACGGATCGTGCGGCCCTTGTCCTCGTGGGCGAGATCGACGCGGCCGGGCTTGGCCAGCACGACGGCGCGGCGGTTCACCCGGTAGACGCCGCCGGCGACATCGACGAACGGCAACAGCCGCAGCAAGAAGCGCGGGGTGTTGGCGACGTTCTGGACCGAAGTGACGGTCGCAGTGGCTAGATTGCGCGCAGCGGAGGCGCTCACGCTCAGGCCCGGTCCACTCATCTCTCGTAGTCTCCCGTTGAGGACATTCAGTGAAAGGCGCACGCCCATGGGAGGGCTGCGACGCGGCCAAAGGCGCGCATCGAAATCGCATTCTATTGAGAATGCGTTCGGCCTGGAGTAGGCGAATACTTGTCCGTCGCCGCGGATGCTTGGCTCAGCGGTGAAGGTGGGATGAAACTAGGCCTGTGCCGGCGCGTGGGTCAATAGAAGGCTTTTCTCATTTTTCCGCTACATAGACGATAAGTTTCCAATTTTTGCCGGCAGAAAAATAAATTATTCTAAATTGCAGTACTATAGGGGAATTTTGTTCTACATAATGCGATATCCAACTTCATCTTGAAAAGGATTTCCATTTCAGGCCCCGCCATAGGCGGCTGAAATCCCTTCTCAAATCCCGTCGCCGAAGCCGAACGACTGATCCATGGTCTGGGCCGGCTCTTCGTCGGACCGCAGGCGCGAGACCACCCGGGCCGGCACACCGGCGACGGTGGTGTGGGCGGGTACCTCGTGCAGGACGACCGCAGCCGCCGCGACCTTGGCCCCCTCGCCGACCTTGATGTTGCCGAGCACCTTGGCCCCGACGCTGAGCAGGACGCCGCGGGCGATCTTCGGATGCCGGTCGCCGCTCTCCTTGCCGTTCCCGCCGAGGGTAACCGACTGGAGGATCGAGACATCGTCGGCGACCACCGTGGTCTCGCCGATCACGACTCCGGTGGCATGGTCGATGAACACGCCCGAGCCGATCCGCGCCGCCGGGTGGATGTCGCAGCCGAACACTTCCGAGATCCGGCTCTGCATGTGCAGGGCGAGGGTCGCACGGCCCTGGTGCCACAGCCAATGGGCGACCCGGTAACCTTCGAGGGCGGCGAATCCCTTGTAGAACAGGAAGGGGTCGAGATAGCGCCGGCAGGTCGGGTCACGCTCGCGGATGGCGATGAGGTCGCGCACCGCGTTCGCGCCGGTCTGCGGATCGGCCTCGAAGGCCGACAGGCACAGGTCGCGCACCGTCAGTCGCGACAGGTCGCCGTCGCCGAGCCGGTGAGCGAGCCGGTAGGCCAGCGCCTCGATGAGTTTGCGCTGGTCCAGCACCGTCGCCTGGATCAGGCCCGCGTAGAGCGGCTCTTCGATGAGCGCGGCTTCCGCCTCCGCCCGCATCGCCGACCAGACATCGGCCTCCGCCGTGCTGCGGCTCAGCATCCGCAAGGGCGGAGCGAAGGCAATGGCCGGGGTCATGCTCGAACATCCCTCATGGTCTGGAAGAGGCCCCGCCCGGGAGGTGCCCCATCGAGGCGCTCATCGGCCCCCTGTCTCGTCCTGGCCGGCGAACGGGTCATTGGATCCGCCGGAACAGGTCCGGCAGGTAGCTTTCCAGGGTGTCATGACCGTCGAACTTGACGTCGATGGTCGGGACACGATTGCCCTGCCGATGAATGCCGACCACGCGTCCCCTGGCATTGCGCCAGATCCCGAGGGCCTCGGCGAGGTCCAGCCGGTCGAACACGACCTGATCGCCGGGCAGCATCGTCACTGAAACCATGGTGGCGTCCTTTGGCGGGCTTTTTCGAAAGATGTCGCGAATCGCAGGCTCAGGCTCGCTCGAACCGAGCAGCCCCGTGGCCGGGTGTCGGAAAAGCGTTCTGGCCGTGCCGGGAATGAGAGAAGATTTGCTGCGCGAAGCGGTCGGGCGAGAGCATTATTTTTGCTAAGTCGTTGTTATAACTGCATTTTTGACGATAAAACGAATGTTGGCAAGTCTGGTTCCTCCGGTTCGGCGGAAGGAATCGACACGGCTCCGAACGGCCGGACGACCGTCATGCCGTGGTTCGGTCCGCCGGCCATCCCGCGGCGCATTCCGTTTCGAGGGGACGGGCCTGGTCTTGAGCGGGGTCGCTCGAAATGCGCATCCAGCGTGCGGCACCGGCCCGAGGGTCAGCCTTCCGTCGAGCGGGGCGACACGGGCGTGCGCGTCCGGTCATCGCAGCGACGGCAGCGGGGGGCGGCGGCGAGGGGGATGTCGTTGGG